>CAYOXS010000135.1:0-11562 GCA_964407935.1 uncultured Caldilineaceae bacterium | reverse complement strand
GCCAGTCGCCAAAATAGCCGCCGGCTTCGCTCAAAATTGGCGGGAAGGGGGCGCAGTCCCACGGATTCATCATCGGATCGAGCATTAATTCGGCCCGGCCGGTGGCCACCAGCAGATAGCCGTAGGCATCGCACCAGCCAACGCGGTAGTTAGCCGTTTTTTTCAGCCGCTCGAGCACGGCCTGTTTGCCGCTTTTGTCAAAGGCGGCCACATCGTAGTGAGTGACCAGCGCCTGCTCCAGCCGCTCCACCGCCGACACGCGGGCGCGGCGGCCGTTCCACCAGCAGCCCAGGCCGCTGCCCGCCGACACCATTTCGCCCAGCGCCGGAAAGTTGGCCACGCCCACTTCACACCTGCCCTCAATTTCCAGGCCGATCAGCACCGCGTAAAGCGGTACGCCGCGCACAAACGAGCGCGTGCCATCGATGGGGTCGATGATCCAGCGGTGCGAACTGGCCCGGCCGGAATCGCCAAATTCTTCGCCAATAATGGCGTGGCCGGGGAATTTCTCTTCGATGCGGGCGCGAATCAGCTTTTCGGCTTCGCGGTCGGCCACGGTTACCGGCGATTCATCGGCTTTAAAATCGGGCCGGAGGCTGGTTTGGTAGTAGCCCAGGGTTAACCGGCCGGCTTCCCAGGCAACGTCGCGGGCAAAATCCAGATAGGTTTGCAGATCCGTCATTGTTTTGTCCTTTGGTTTAAATTTGTTGTAAAAATGTGGGGGTGGGCGTGGGCGGTGCCTGGCTTTCAACCAGCCAATGCCACCACACCGGCCAGATCAGCGTGGTGAGCAGCGCCAAAATGAGCAAAACCAGCAGCAGCGCTGCGCCCAATCCCAGGCGGCGATCATCCTGCTCGTCAGTCGATTCGTCGGGTAGGTCAAATGAGTGGTCAGCCATAGATGCCTGTGGTAAAAATGCTTCTGCCCAGTATATCATAGCCGGCGGCGTTGGCAACTCCCTGTTTGGGGTGGGGTCTGTCGGAATTTTGACTCAACTGGGCGTGGCCACAAGCCGTAAAACGTAAAATTACGCGTTACGTTTTACGTTTTAACTTGATTACCCTACGGATTCCAAAAGAACCAAAAATATTTTGTCTATCCTGGTTTATTTCTGTATATTTTGCAGGTAGATTGTCTATTTTACAAAAATATTGGAGAACCGTGACCCATGAAAAATGTTCCGCAAATTTCGGTGCAGGAGGCCGCCGCGCTGGTGCCAGATGGCGCAACCATTATGGCCGGCGGCTTTGGGATGACCGGCAACCCGGTCCATCTGTTAAACGCGCTGGCCGAGCGCGACGTGAAAAATCTGACCATTATTTCCAACAATGTCGGCGAACCGGGACTGGGCGGCGGCCGGCTGCTGCGCAACGGGCAAATCAAAAAAGCCATCGGCTCGTTTTTTACTTCCAACCCGGAGGCGGTACAGGCCGTACACAACAAGCAGCTTGACATTGAACTGATTCCGCAGGGCACGCTGGCCGAGGCGCTGCGGGCCGGTGGCGCGGGCATCGGTGGCTTTTTTACACCGACCAGCGCCGGCACAGTGCTGGCTCAGGGGCGCGAAACCCGCGTGATCAACGGCGTCGAGCAGGTGTTTGTGCCTGGTTTGTGGGCCGACGTGGCCCTGATTCGCGCCTACCGGGCCGATACCGCCGGCAATCTGGTGTACCGCATGACCGAGCGCAATTTTAACCCGCTGATGGCCACCGCCGCCAGCCTGGTGATCGCCGAAGTGGAGGAGATTGTACCGGTGGGCCAAATTTTGCCGGACGAGGTGGTGACGCCGGGGTTGTACGTGGATTATCTGGTGCAGGCCCGCACCACCCTGGCCGATTTGGGCAGTTCGGCGTCTATTGAAGCCAGCGGCAAAAATGTTGACGACGCCCGCATGGCCATGGCCCGGCGCGCCTTTGCCGAACTGCGTCGCGGCGACGTGGTCAACCTGGGGGTGGGCATTCCCACGCTGGTGGCGGATTTGATTTCGCCGGCAGACGGCATCATTTTGCACACCGAAAACGGGCTGCTGGGTGTTGGCCCCGCCCCGGAAAGCGGCGGTGCAATGGAATATCCGGTCAACGCCGGCAAGCAGCCGGTTACCGCGTTGCCCGGCGCTTCGTATTTTGACAGCGCCAGCTCGTTTGCCATGATTCGCGGCGGGCATGTGGATGTGGCCATTATGGGCGGTTTGCAGGTGGATGAGCAGGCCAATCTGGCCAATTGGGCGGTGCCGGGCAAACCCTTGCTGGGGGTTGGCGGCGCAATGGACCTGGCTTCCGGGGCCAGACGGCTGATTATCACCATGACTCACACCGCGCCAAACGGTCAGCCCAAAATTGTGCCAGAAGCCACACTGCCGCTCACCGCTACCGGCGCGGTAGATATGGTGATTACCGATTTGGCCGTGTTTGAAGTTGTGGCCGGGCAGCTCACGCTCATCGAATTAATGCCCGGCGCGTCGCTGGACGAGGTGCGAGCCAAAACCAGCGCCCGGATTGTTGAGGCGCTGCGTTAGAACGAATTGAATTTTCTGGCGGTATCGGGGGAAATTTACGCGATCAGCGGTCTAAAAGCTGATTAATGTGAGCCACCAGCACGCCTTTTGGCACCGGTTTTACCAGATAGTCGTCTGCGCCCGCTTCCAGGGAACGGACGACTTTTTGGGAATCTGTGACAGCCGAAAGAACCAGGATGGGCACATTGCTAAAGCCGCGGATGGCTTTGCACACGTCCCAGCCGCTGATTTCGGGCATCATCAAATCCAGCACCACCACATTCGGGTTGAATTGCCGGGCCGCATCGATGCCAGCCGCGCCGGAGTTGGCGGTGAGCACATTAAATTTGGCTTGCCGGAGCATCTCCTGCAGCATTCTTAATGTTGTGGCGTCGTCATCGATGATCAAAACTCTGGCCACGCAAAAACTCCGTGTTTAGTATTTTGCTGATAATGGGCGTATTTTACACGGTATTCAGCCAGATTGGAAATTACCGGGCCAGGCGAGATCGTCAAAACTGAGGAATACTCCCCCAAAAGGGTGGCTTGTGTGTGGGATAACTTATGGTATACTTAAAATAATCTTCAGACCGTTACATAAATACCCCCGTTGTCTATGGTCAATTGGTTGACATCCCAATATTACTCCATCAAAATTGACATTCCCGGCGTTTGGGCTGGTCAACTTATCCTTGGTGGCGCAACAGACAGCCACTTGCGCCTAACTTATTCAATCTGGACTGATTTGAGCTAACGTCAATGAGCAACTAAATGAGGCAGAACCGTGGCAGGTGATCAAAAAAAATTCCAAGTAGCAATGATGCATGCCGACCGTTTTAGCGACCAGGAAAACTGGACAGATGCCATGACGGCCTACCGTTACGCTCTGGCCGAGTTTCCCAACAATGCGGCGGCGATTATTGGTTTTGGCAAAGCGGCGATGGGTTCTGGCCACATTGATTTGGCTAAAAAAGCCTTTGTTCAGGCTCTGCGGATTAACCCCTCCAATTTAGAGGCGCTGAGTTTTATGGGCGATGTGCAGGAGCGAACCGGCCAATTGGATGCCGCCGCGGAAACCTACCTGCGCATGGGCAACGTTTACGCCTCCCGAAACGACCTCGACACAGCCATCGATCACTGGCTGCGCGCCACCCGGTTGGCCTCCGGCCAGTCAGATGCCCGCCACAAGTTGGCCGAGGCCTACGCCAAACAGGGCAAGGCTCGTTTGGCCGCCCGCGAATATCTGTCGCTGGCGGCTACGTTTCAACGCCAGGGCGACCTTGGTCTGATGAACGATATGATTGAGGCCGCGCAAAAATTGCTGCCCAAAGACCCCGGCGTGCGCGCCGTCCGCGAGGCCGCTGTCGCCGGCGAACGGATCGATCCCGGCCAGATCAAGGATGCCCCGCCGGCCGACACGGCCCAGCCGTTTGCCGATGAAGTTGTGGGCGAGGACCCCTACGGCCTTGACGAGCTTTTTGCTCTGGATGAAACCAAAGAGCAACGCACTACTGCCGGGTTGGTTGAAACAGCCCGGCAGCGAGCGATGGAAGCACTGGCCAACCTGATTTTTGAGGATAGCGACGATCCCAACGTGATAATAATTATGCAGGCGCTCGATGCTCAAAGCCGCAAAGACACCAACGACGCCATTAAACTCTTTCAACAATGTGTTGATGGCGGCGCGGATATGCCTTTTTTGTGTTTTAATCTGGGGCTGTTGCATCGGGAACGGGGGCAGCTAAACGAGGCCATTCATTATTTGGAATTGGCCGCCGAAGACAGAAATTATACGCCCAGCGCCCATTTTGCGCTGGGAGATACCTACTACGCCACCAACGAACTGGACATGGCCGTGAAACATCTGGTTGAGGCCATTCGCGCCATCGATGTTCAAACCGTTAGCGGCCACCGCACCTACGAACTGTCTCAATCCTACGAGGTCTTTGCCGAAAATTTTCTGGTTCAAAGCGACTCGGATAAAATCCGGCAATTCATCAGTTCAACGCAGAACTTTTTCTCCAGCCCCAGTTGGGAGCAAAAAGTGTACGATGCCCGCATGCGGATGAACAGCCTGTCTGAAGAAGAAAACACCATGAGCCTGGCCGAATTTCTGGAAACCCCGGAAACTGAGGTGATGGTGACCACTCTGGCGTTGACTACCGAATATCTGCGCCAGAATTTCCTGATGACGGCTTCGGAAGAGTGTTTGCGCGCCATTCAGCGCGTGCCATCGTTTTTGCCGCTGCACGCTCGCCTGGCCGAAATTATGCTCAAGCAAAACCGCACCGACGACGCCATTAACAAATACCTGTACATTGCCAAAGTGTACCAAATGCGCAACCAGCCGGAACAGTCGGTCAGTGTTTACCAGAAAATCCTCAAAATTGCGCCAATGGATGTGACGGTCCGGGCCAAACTCATCGATATGTACACCTCGTTTGGCAATAATGAAGAAGCGCTGGACCAGTATCTGGTGCTGGCCGACTCCTACTACCAACTGGCCCAGGTTGACCGCGCGTTGGAAAAATACAACGAAGCCATCCGGCTGGCCGATTCGCTGCATACGTCCAACAACTGGAAGGTTGAAGCGCTCACCCGCATCGCCGATATTTTTAACCAGCGCTTTGAATGGTCGCGCGCCGCCGATGCGCTCACCCAGCTTTTAGCCATTTCACCCAACAATGAACGGGTTATGCGCCAGTTGGTTGAGCTGTACTTAAAGCAAAATAAAACCGCCCAGGCCATTACCAAATTAGATGATTTGTTGGCCCTTTTCCAGCGCAAAAAACCGGTGGCGGCCCTGGATTTGCTCCAGGACCTGGTTGAGTATTATCCCAACAACCTGCTGCTGCGCCAAAGACTGGCCGTGGCGCTGGTTCAAAACAACAGAATTGAAGACGCTATTGCCGAGTACGATGCCCTGGGTGAAATGCAGTTGGAAAACGGGTTACGAGACGAGGCAATTCAAACCGTGCAAGCGATTATCAATCTTGGCCCAAAAGACATCGAAGGCTATCGCCGTTTGCTGGCCCAGATTGGAGGAGGATCGATTTAGCATCGGGTAAATCATATGTAGGAACACCGCATTGTTTTCTGAAATTGACTTTTTCATTTCCAGGCTCAACTTTATCAGCATTATCGATATTTTGTTGGTCGCCCTGGTTTTTTACTGGATTCTCACCCTGTTGCAGGGCACCCGCGCGGTTCAGTTGCTGCGCGGCATCCTGATTATCTCCATTTTGGCTGTTATTTCGGCCAGCGTTCTCAACCAACTCACAGCGTTTAGCTGGCTTGTGGATAAAGCCTTGCCGGCGCTGCTGGTGGCTATCCCCATTATTTTTCAACCAGAACTCCGCCGCGCTCTGGAGCGGCTGGGCCGAACCGGTGTGCTTTTAACCGGCAGCCGGCCCGTACCCCCCATCGAAGATGCCATCCGGGTGGTTGGCCAAACCGCTACGGCCATGTCTGAATTGCGGCACGGAGCGCTCATAGTTTTTGAGCGGGATACCGGCCTGGAGGATCACCTGGAAACAGGCGTGCGCGTCAACGCCCAGGTTACGCCGGCCCTGCTGATGACGATTTTCTACCCCGGCACCCCCCTGCACGACGGGGCGGTGGTTATAAAAGACGATAAAATTGTGGCTGCGGCTGTGGTGCTGCCCCTGGGCGGCAGTATGACCACAGACATGCGGCTGCTGGGCACTCGCCACCGGGCGGCGCTGGGCATCAGCGAAACCACCGACGCCATCGTCGTGGTGGTGTCAGAAGAAACCGGCCTCATTTCCGTGGTCCACGATGGCAAGATGATTCGCGGGGTTGACCAGAAACGGCTGGAGCAGTTGCTCAAAGCGTTTTTCAAAAATCAACTGGTTGACGACAGCCTGTTCACCGGGTTGCGCCCCCCGAGCCTGCTCCGGCGTTTGGGAGCAACCAAACCCAACGTTCCCAACCAAAAATCTTAATAACTCCCCACATCCCGGCGAATCAGGTCTTCCACCGTTTCTCGCCGCTGGACAAGTTTTATCCCGTTCTCATCCAAAAAAACTACAGCCGGCCGCAGGGCCGCATTGTAATTGCTGCTCATTGAAAGCTGGTAAGCGCCGGCAACCGGCACGGCCAGCACGTCGCCGGGCTGTGCCGGCGGCAGTTGCACTTCATCGATCAAAATATCACCGGATTCACAAAATGGCCCGGCCACGGCCACAGTCTCGATTTCCGGCTCGGCGGCGCGGTTGGCCAGCAGCGCCGTGTAGCGAGCCTGGTACAGCGCCGGGCGGGGGTTATCGGCCAGGCCGCCATCAACGCTGACAAAAGTGCGTCCGTTGGGGATAACCTTGCGGCTGCCAACGGTGTACAGCGCCACGCCGGCCTGGGCCACCAGCGAGCGGCCCGGTTCCAGAATTAATTTGGGCAGCGGCAGCCGGCTGGCCGCGCAGAGCTGTTCAACGGCCGCGGCCAGCCCGGTCACAAAAGGCGTCGGCGGCATGGGTGGGTCGGTGGGGTGGTAGGGCACGCCCCAGCCGCCGCCGGGGCACAGTTCGGCCAGATGCCAGCCGTACTTTTCGCGTAGCGAGTTGGCTACAACCAGCAGGCGCTCAACTGCAACGGCAACCGGCTCTACATCGTGAAAATGAGAGCCTAAATGCACGTGCAGGCCGGTTAGCCGCAAAGTTTCAAAGCGCGGGTCGGTTAATATTTGGGCAGCAACGGTTTCAACCTGAGCAAGTGGCAGCCCAAATTTGCTATCGGCGGTGCCGGTTACGGTAAATCGATGGTGGGTTTCTACCCGCACGTCCGGGGTAACGCGCAGCCAAATATCAACTGGCTGCGGTCTGCCCGCGGTAAGCTGGGCCAGCCGTTCCAGTTCGGTGGGGTTGTCAACCACAATCCGGCCAACGCCGGCTTGCAGGGCAGATTCCAGATCGCGCCAGCTTTTGTTGTTGCCGTGCAGGTGCATGTTGGCCGCGGGCGCGCCGGCCTGCCGGGCAATAAAAATTTCCCCCGCCGAACTCACGTCAAGCCCTACGCTTTCTTCGGTCATCAGCCGGGCCAGCGCCAAACACAAAAACGCCTTGCTGGCGTAGGTCAATTGGGTTTCGCCGGCATATTTTTGAAGACTATCCTGATAAACCGTTATGTTGTGGCGGATTGTGCCGATATCATACACATACAGCGGTGTGCCAAACAGCCGGGCCAGGTGAACGGCACTGTGTTTGCCAAACATCAGCCGTCCGCTGTCATTCACAAAACTATTTTGGGGAAACAGAGAAAGTTTGCGGTTCATTGGATTTCCTTTTACGCAAGATTCGGGTGGATTGGCTGGGTACAGTATCGTATATTGGAGGGTGTAACGCAAAATTGGACTCATCAAACAGTAGCAAATTGGCTGTTGAGTCGAAAACCGGTCTGTCGTATCATATTCCGTGAAAAGGGTAAAACGCCGGATAATCTTCGGTGAAGTGTGGATAATAACGGATGATAGACGTAATTGATCGGCAAATAGTGGCTTTGTTACAAGAGGATGCGCGCCTGTCTAACGCGGCGATTGCCGAACAGGTTGGCCTGACCAGCAGTTCGGTGTACGACCGGGTAAAAAAGCTGGAACGCAAAGGAGTTATCAAAGGCTATGTGGCGGTGGTTGATCCGGAGTCGCTCAACAAATCCATTACAGCCTTTATCCGGCTGAGTGTTGGCTCCGGCTCCAGTGGTTATCTGGAATCAAAACAGAGCGTGACCAGCGCCTGCCAGGCCGAACCGGATGTGCTGGAATGTCACGGTGTGGCCGGCGAAGATTGCTATATTTTGAAAGTTAGAACCGCCAACCCCAACGAGCTGGAAAAGCTGATTGAGCGGATTCGGTGCAGCGCGCATGTTACCCGCTCGGTTACCAGCATTGTGTTATCCACGTACAAGGAAACGCAAAAAATTCAGCCGGTTGGGCTGGCGTAATTGATCAGGTTGCAACATTGGGGTTGCCATCAACGTCGATTGTAGAGGTGAAGTATGGATGTAAAAATGATAACATATATTCAAAGCGAGCATGAATTCAGCCGGGCCAGCCATCGCGGCTTTTGGGAGATTGTGCGCAGCTATTTTACTCAGCGAAATGCTCATTTGCTTTCATTTAACGAGGTGGTGGCCAAAATTGGGGCGCAACCCACCATCGACCGCGGGCTTCAGGACATTCCGGTGAAAAAAATTATTGGCAGCGCCGGTGGCCGGTGCTGCGGTTTTACCCGCCACTTTTTGCCGCGCCTCCACGACCGGCAAAGCAAGGAGCGCTGGCGCACTATTTACACGCTGGCGGTCACCGGCCAGGGCTTTCCGCCCATTGAGGTGTACAAAGTGGGCGAGGTTTATTTTGTAGAAGACGGCCATCACCGGGTATCGGTGGCAACTTACCTCAACTGGAAAACCATTCAGGCCTACGTTACAGAAATCCCGCTCAGCGTTTCGTCCGAAACCGAATTTTACGAGTGTCTCACCACTTCCAAGGACATTGACTGGCGCAACTAGATTCAACTCAAACCAAAGTTGGAGTCTACGGGGCGAACACAAGTTCGCCCTTCTATTTTTCTGAAAGAGGAGCAGGCAAATGTCGGGGTTAAAGAATTTTTTGTGGTTGCTGTTGTTGGCGGCTTTGTGGGGGCCATCGTTTTTGTTTATCAAAGTAGCCGTAGAAGATATGCCGCCGGTAACGCTGGCTGCCGGCCGGGTGGGGCTGGCCGCGCTCACGCTGGTGATTGTGCTGCGGCTGCAGGGGCGGGGTTTGCTGCCGCTGGGCCGGATGTGGAAGCACTTTGCGATTGTTGGCTTTTTTGGCAACGCCCTGCCGTTTGTGCTGTTTAGTTGGGGCGAGCAGCACATCGACAGCGCGCTGGCGGCCATTTTAAACGGCGCCACGCCGCTGTTTACCGTGGTGCTGGCCCACATTTTTACAGAAGACGATCACATTACTCCGGCCAAGTTGGGCGGCGTGCTGCTGGGTTTTGGCGGCCTGTTGGTGCTGATCCTGCCGTCGCTGGGCGATGGGTTTGTGGCCGGTACCTGGGGGTTGATTGCGGTGGTCATCGCCACGCTGAGTTATGGCATTTCGATTGTTTATTCCAGTTTGCATTTGCGCGGTTTGCCCAAACTGGTGGCTCCGGCATCGCAGCTAACGATGGCGGCGGTTTATTTGGTGCCGCTGGCCCTGATTTTTGAACAGCCGTACCGGCTGCCTGCGCCGTCGCTGGCGGCGGTCAGTTCGGTCATAGCGCTGGCGTTGATCGGCACGGCGCTGGCCTTTGTGCTCTACTACCGCATCATCGAGCACACCAGCGCCACTTATCTGTCGATGGTCACTTATCTTGTACCGATTTTTGGCGTGATTTTGGGCATTGTGGTGCTGGGCGAGCAGCTACAGTGGAATGCCTACGCCGGCTGCGCCCTGATTTTGATGGGGGTGATGATTGCCAACGGGCTGTTTGTTGGCGTAAAAAACTGGCTCAGGCGACCGGCCAATATTCCGGTGCGCCCGTAACTTATCGCCCACAAAAAAGCCCCGCCGGTGTTACGCCGGCGGGGCTTTTTTTATAACCGGTTGTTAGCAGCAATCACGAGCGTCTACCACGTGGTCGCCCAGGCTTTCCAGTTTGTCAATCAACTGCTGCTCGCTGACATCCTGTACTTTGATCACCAGCCCGGCCGCGTCGGTGTCATCTTCAATAGGGAACGAGCCAACGCTGAGAATGTTCCCGCCCAGTTCAAAAACGGCTTGCGCCAGGCTGGCCAGCACTCCTTTTTGGCGCGGTACGCTCAGTGTCAGGCGCAGGCCCGGTTGCCCGCCGCCAAACATCGACACAAATGTGCGAAAAATATCGGTTTCGGTGATAATGCCGATGGGCCGGTTTTGGTCATCGACCACCGGCATGCCGCCAATTTTGTTCTCCACCATCAAATGGGCCGCGTCTTCAACGGTGGTGTCAGGGTTGGTGCTGATGACCGATGTGCTCATCAGCCGGTCAACCTTAATTTTTGATAGCAGATAGTTCACTTCCCACACGCTCAACGATGACGCCGGTGAGGGTGAGGCGTACAATAAATCTCGTTCTGACACAATGCCAATGAGCTTGCCGTTTTTGTCAACCACCGGCAGCCGCCGAAAATGTTTTTCGCGCATTAGTCGCAGCGCTTCCTGAAACGGCAAATCGGGTTGAACAGTAACAACCGGCGCAGTCATGTGGTCGCGTACAAACATAAAAAGGCCTCCTGAAAAGTGTGTAGTTTAAGTTATTACAAATTAACCAACGGCCACGGACAAAAATGTTGATTGTCGTGGTAACCTACCCAATAATGGTTGCTTTTCTTTAAAATGCCAGAAACAATCACCTGCTGCCGTTCACCGGCGTGGTGCACCACCACCGTATCACCAACTCTGATGGTTTTTCCCTGGTGGGTCACTTCTGAGAGGGATTGCTCCGGTTCTGACAGGGGCAAGTTGAGGCTCATGGGCGCTCCTTATTCGGTTGTAGAGTTGGTAAAGGGGTTGGCCGGATTTTTGGATTAATTGAGATACCCGCCGATCCAGCCGGTAGAATGGGATGTTGGCAGATGCCGCATTTTTGAGGTGAATTGAGGGCATAACACTGGCTCCATTGCAAGGTTATCAACTCAATTATAACATAGAAATTAAATTTTGGGGGATGTTATTTTTGGCCGGAGCCGCCGGAGTCTGGTTCGTCGGGGTGTTCTTCCAGATCAAAAATTGAGGGCCGCTGTGACTGGGCGCAGTTGGGGCAGCCCTGCATGGGGTCCGGCACGGCGCTAAAACATTCACTGCACCAGCCTTCAACAACCACCTGTTTTTTGAAGCCAAAAAATTTGCTCACTACTTTGCCATCCAGTACCAGCGTATCCGAGGCGTTGGCCCGCAAAATATCCGGCACGGGGCAGGTGGCGCACAGGCTGGGGTTCCACGGCAGCGAGTCGTTGCTGCGCTCAATCAGGCGGCAGGCCTGCACACTCCGCCCACGGTGGAAGTCGCCGTGGTAATATTTACATTCTTTGCCAGCAGGAGTTTTCA
>CAYOXS010000134.1:9205-14237 GCA_964407935.1 uncultured Caldilineaceae bacterium | reverse complement strand
GCCACCGGCGGAAAATCGGCCTGAAGATGATACGCGCCGGAGTAGTCAAAATAGCGCAGCGGCTCGTCGCCGGGCAGGCCCAGCGCCCGAAAAGCCCGGTCCAGCCCAAAGGGCGGAATATAGGTGCCGTTTTCAAGCTGACGGCGCATTTCAAACAGGTCGGTCGGCGGCCCCAGCAGCAGCGCCGCCACCAGATTTTTCTGGCCGCGCTGGAGCATGCGCTGCACGTGCAGGCTGCTGTAACTGCCGCCCAGCAGAGCGATTTGCTCGCCGGCGGTGCCGGGGAACTGCTCCCGGCGGGCAAAATCGAGCAGCCGTTCCAGTTCATCCAGATCAGATTCCAGATCAAAGGTATACTCCGGGCCGGCGGCCACTACGGCGTAGCCGGCCTGGGCCAGCGGCACGCTGACACATTCCCAGGTATCGGCCGGGCCGGGATAGATGATCATCAGCAGCGGCAGCCGGTCCGTCGGCGCGGCGCTGGCGGGGGTGTAGTAAAACGCCGGCTGGTTGGGCTGGCCGTTACTGTTGAAGTTTACCTGCCAGCGATTGGCCTGGCTGGCCAACGGCTGCTGGCAGGTGAGTTCGGTGGGGCCGCTGAGTTGCAGGTTAGTGCCGGGCGCTACCTGGCGCGGCGGATTTTCTGCCAGCAGCGCGTCGGCGGCAGCGGTGCGGCTGGCCTCGATGCGCACCCGCTGCCAGAAACCGCCAAAGCGGGCGCTCTGATAACCCGGCGCGCCGGCTACCGGCCGGTATGTCCCCGGCGGGATGCCGTCGAGCCGGTACTGCCCGGCGGCGTCGGTGCGGGCGCTGAACGTTGTGCCGTTGGGGTAGGCCAGCAGCACCGTTGCCCCCTCGATGGGCTGCCCCTGCGCCGAGCGCACGCTGCCGGCCAGCGCGCCGGTTGGGCCGCCGGCGGGAGGATCGGTGAGCGGGCCGTTGAACCAGACATACAGGTGATAAATAATGGTGTTGCGCACCGGCCACACGGCGTTGTTCTCGGTAGTGAGCAGCCAGCCCACGGCCAGAATCAGCGCGATGGCCGCACCGGCCAGCAGGATTTTTTTGCGGGAAAGGTTGGTCATAATCGGGCCACCGACATTTGAAAATTGAGAAAAATTCCAGCATCGATTGTAAAGGAATTTGGCCAAACATCAAAAACTGCGGCTTTTGAACTTTTGGCTCAAAATAAGTATACTTTATCCTTGGTTAATATTTAATATAAACAGGACTAAAATATGCCCGTTGAGTCTCCCTATCCCATGATCGCCATCGAAGAAGCCCTGGAGTTGATCCGGCGGCACACCCGGCCGCTGCCGGCGGTCACCGTGTCGTTGCCAGAGGCGCTGGACCACGTGCTGGCCGACGATATTTTTGCCACCGAACCGATGCCGCCTTTTGCCGCGGCCAGTGTGGATGGTTACGCCGTTATCGCCGCCGAAGGGCCGGGCGTGCGGCAACTGGTGGGCGATCAGGCTGCCGGCTACGTGGACGACATCACCATTGAACCGGGAACTGCCGCCCGGGTGACGACCGGCGCGCCAGTGCCGCCGGGCGCTACCGCGGTGGTGATGGTGGAACTGACCGAAGCCGGCGATGGCCAGGTTGAGATTCTTACCGCAGATGTCCCGGAGGGGGCCAATATTCGGCCGGTGGGGCAGGATATTGAGGCCGGCCAGTTGGTGCTGCCCAAAGGCAAACTGCTCGGTCCGGCCGAGTTGGGGCTGCTGGGCACGGTTGGCCGGGCCACGGTGCCGGTGATCCGCCGGCCGGTGGTGGCGGTAATGTCTACCGGCGATGAAATTGTGGAACCGGACGAACCGCCCGCCCCCGGCCAGATTCGGGACGCCAACCGTTTTGCGTTGATGAGCGCCGTGCGGCAGGCCGGCGGCACGCCGCTCGATTTGGGCATTGTCCGTGACAAAGCCGGCCAGCTCGAAGAGACCATCGAGCGCGGTCTGGCCGAGGCCGACGCGTTGCTCACTTCGGGCGGGGTGTCGATGGGCCAACTCGATCTGGTTAAGCCGTACCTGGCCAGCCGCGGTACAGTCCATTTTGGCCGGGTCAACACCAAACCGGGCAAGCCGGTCACTTTTGCCGTGGTCGATGGCAAACCCTGTTTTGCCATGCCCGGTTTCCCGGTGAGCGCGCTGGTCAGTTTTGAGGTGTTTGTGCGCCCGGCGCTGCTGCGCATGGCCGGGCACGCCCACATCTATCGCCAGCGGGAACTGGCCGTGCTGGCTCAGGATTTGGAGCACGGCGCGGCCCGCACCGAGTTTCAGCGGGTGGTGCTGCGCCGGGAAAAAGACGGCTCGCTGCTGGCCTCCACCACCGGTTTTCAGGGGTCGGGCCGGTTGCTGTCGATGAGCGGGGCCAACGGATTGGTCATTCTGCCCCGCGGGCAGGATACCTACCGGGCCGGCGCCAAAGTGGAGGCCCTGCTGCTGGGGCCGGTCGAAACTGAAACCGGCAGCGAAACAACGCCAATCCAGGGGGTATAAGAAGTTTGGCTATGGAAATATTGCTGATTGGTTTGAGTCACAAAACCGCTCCCGTTGAAATCAGGGAGCGGTTGGATTTTAGCCACAACGCGCTGCGCTCGGCGTTAACCCATTTTGACACCAACCATTTGCAGGCGCATCTGGCCGATGTGCGGGAAGGCGTGATTGTGTCTACCTGCAACCGCGCCGAGGTTTACGCTCTCGTTAACCGGCACGACACCGCCGGCAGCGCCATTATCAAACTGCTCAGCCGATCCAGCGATATGCCCGTTGAGAATTTTACCGATTATTTGTACGTTTACCAGGACGATGAGGCGGTGCGCCACCTTTTTAAAGTAGCCGCCGGACTGGATTCGATGGTGCTGGGCGAGCCGCAAATTTTGGGGCAGATTACCGAAGCCTACGAGGCGGCGCTGTCGCAGGGGGCGGCCGGTACGGTACTGTCGGCGCTGTTCCGGGCGGCCATCCACGCCGGCAAACGCGCCCGCACCGAAACCCAAATTGGGGTCAACGCTTCGTCCATCAGTTCTGTAGCGGCGGGGCTGGCCAGCCAACTGCTGGGCGATTTGACCCGGCGGCACGTGCTGCTCATCGGCGCGGGCGAAATGGGGGCCATCGCCGTGCGGGCGCTGCGCAAACGGGGCGTCGAAAAAATTACCGTGGCCAACCGCACCTACCAAAACGCGGTGCAATTGGCTCAGGAGTGGCAAGGCCGGGCCATCACCTTTCAGCAGTTGCCGGAAGCGTTTCTTCAGGCCGACATCATTATCACCAGCACCGGCGCGCCCCATACCATTGTTGACCGCGAGCTGCTTGAGCCGGCGGTGATGCAGCGCGGCGGGCAGCCGCTCTACCTCATCGATATTGCCGTGCCGCGTGACGTGAACCCCGATGTGACCGAACTGCCCAACGTGTATCTGAGCGATATTGATGATTTGCAGGGGCAGGTTGAGGATAATTTACAGGCGCGCGAGGCCGAAATCCCGCGGGTTGAGCAAATTGTCGCCGACGAAGCCGGGCAGTTTATGGACTGGTATGCCTCGCTGGATGTGGTTTCAACCATTACCGATCTGCGCGACCAGGTTGAAGGGCTGCGCCAGCGCGAGCTGGAACTGCTGTTTAACCGGCTGGACCTTGACGAGCGTGAGCGGGAAATGATCCGGTTGATGAGCCACCGATTGGTCAACAAAATTTTGCACCAACCCACCCTCCGGCTAAAAGACGAGGCCGCGCACGGCAACGGCGCGGCGTATGTATCGGTGCTGCGCCACCTGTTTTCGCTGGAAAGAGGCAGCCACCACAGTGAATAGCGAATTGCGAATAAACGAGTGAGCGAGTCGCCTTTCATCCTTCATCCTTCAGGCTGCAAGCCCGGCAACAAGAGTGAAAATTGAGTAGGTCACGCTTCAAGCGTGACTCACCAACCCCACCCAACTTATTTTCACAGGAGTAAATATGCCCCCCATTCGAGTGCTTCAATTAGCCGGCTCGCCGTTTGAAATGGGCCGGCAACACGGGCTGGCCTATGGCCACGACATCAAAGAACTGGCCGAAGAGCGCATGGTGCTCAGCAGCGACAAAAACTGGACCGGCCACCAATTGTCGCGGGCCGAGGTGCTGGCTCTCGGTGACGCCTGCCTGCCCCATCACCGCGCCTACGCCCCGGAGTTGATGGACGAGCTGGCCGGCCTCAGTGCGGCCACAGGCGTGAGCCTGACCGAGCTGGTCATCCTCAACGGCTTCACCGATTTCATCGACACGGTTTACAACTATGAAACCGTCCGCCCGGCTGTTCCGGCCAATCCCGGCGCGGACAACTGCACCGCGTTTGTGGTCAGCCCCGCTGCTGCCGCCGATGGCCGGGGCTTTTTTGGCCAAACCTGGGACATGCACGCCACGGCGACGCCGTTTGTGATTTTGCTGCACGGCCAGCCGGCCGGCGGGCTGCGCTTTCTGGCGCTGTCGATTATTGGCTGCGTGGGGATGATCGGCATGAACGAGGCCGGGATTGCCGTGGGCATTAACAACCTGCTCGGCGGCGACGGGCAGGTGGGGGTGACCTGGCCGTTTGTGGTGCGCAAAATTCTGGCCCAGACCAATCTTGACGATGCACTGGCCTGCATCACCGGGGCTAAACTGGCCGGCGCGCACAATTACATGCTGGCCGATGCCAGCGGTCGCGGTTACAATGTAGAAGCGATGGCCAGCCGCTACGAGGTGCAGGAAGTGACGGCCGGCAGCGCGGTGCACACCAACCACTGCCTGGCCGGCTGCAACATCGAGGTGGAACGGGCGCGGCTGCCCAAATCGCGCCTCAGTTCAGAAACGCGGCTGAGCCGCGGCGAGGAATTGCTGCGGCGGGGCAACGTCACTTTAGACGATCTGTTTGCCCTCACCCGCGACCACAGCGCCAGCAACGGCATTTGCGTGCACCCGGAAGAGCCGCTGTATCTGGAATCGTGCAGCGCGGCCATTATGCGCCCCGCCACCCGCGAATTTTGGACGGTGTGGGGGCCGCCCTGCCAAAACGA
>CAYOXS010000134.1:4812-9105 GCA_964407935.1 uncultured Caldilineaceae bacterium | reverse complement strand
ACGCCGGTCCACTCCGGCAGGCGCGCCCAGCCGTTGGCCCGCACTTTGGCCGCCAGCTCCGCCCCAAAAAAGAACTCGGTTTTGGCCACGGCTTCGTCCACGCTGGCAAACTGGTAGTCGGTGGGGATTTGCCGGCGCGAATAGCCCCAGTCGTTTTCCAGCCAATCGTAATAGCGGGCCAGCCCGGCCGTGGGCGGCGCGGGCGTGAGGCTGCCGGTGCTGAGCGTTTCCATAATGATGATGGCCCCGCCCGGCTGCGCCATCCGTTCCAGTTCGGTCAGTACCCGGCGCATTTCGGTTTGCCACTCCGCCCCGTACCAGCCGACAAAATGGCCCAGCGCCCAGCCGGCAGTGACCACGTTGAACGCGGCGGACGGCAGGGGGAGCTGGCGCATATCGGCTTGCAGCAGGCCCCACTTTCCGCCGCGCCGGGCGCGCTGGCGGCTGTGTTCGGTGAGCATGCCGGTGTGCAAATCCAGGCAGACCAGTTGCGAAACCCGGCCGGCCAGCAGCAGCGGCAGCCGGCCCGTGCCGCTGCCCACATCGAGCAGGCGGCAGCCGGTTAGCGGCGTTACGGCTTCCAGCGCCGGCAGCAGGTTGCCGTCGATGTCTTCCGGCTCAATCATCTGGTGGTAGCGGTCGCCATGCCGCCGGTAAATGTCGATAAAGTGGTCCATCGGTTTATTCCTCGTCGTTGCGGCGGACCACGCCCTCGCGCCAGGCGTACACGGCGGCCTGGGTGCGGTCGGCCAGGTGAAGTTTGCTCAAAATGTTGCTGACGTGACTTTTAACGGTTTTTTCGCTGATAATCAGGCTGGCGGCGATGTCGGCGTTGCTCAGCCCATCGGCGATGAGGCGCAGCACTTCCAGCTCGCGGTCACTGAGGGCGGTGAAGGGGTTGGGCGTATCCTGCCGCGCGCCGTGCAGCTCCTGCACCACCCGCGAAGCCACCCGCGGGTGCAGCACGGCCTCGCCGGCGGCGGCTTTGCGAATGGCGCTGGCCAGTTCGTCCGGTTCGGCATCCTTTAAAAGATAAGACAGCGCGCCGGCGCGGATGGCCGGAAAAATGTGCTCGTCCTGGTGGTAGGAGGTGAGCACGATGACCTGCGTGCGCGGGCTGACTTTTTTAACCTGCCGCGTGGCCTCAACGCCGTCCATGCCGGGCATAATCAAATCCATCAGCACCACATCGGGGGCGTGTTCGGCGACGGCCTCAACTGCCTCCGCGCCGGATTCAGCCTCGCCGACCACCACCAGATCGGGCTGGGTGTCCAGAAAAGCGCGGACGCCCTGCCGCACCACTTTATGATCGTCAACAATGAAAACAGTAATCGCTTCGGTCACGGGGCCTCCTAACTGATGTTGGCCAGCCGGGCGGTAATTTGCGTGCCGTGGCCGGGCAGACTTTTGACCGCCAGACAACCGCCCGCCGCGGCGATGCGCTCGCTCATACTTTTCAGGCCGACCCCCTGGCCGTTGGGCGCGACAACGTTAAAGCCCTGGCCGTTGTCGGTGATGGTCAGAGTCAGGCCGTCCGGCTCCCATTCCAGATCAATTTCAACCGCCGTGGCCTGGCTGTGGCGCGCTACGTTGGCCAGTCCCTCCTGCGCCACCCGAAACAGCGTTTGCTCCAGCGACAGCGGCAGCGGCCGTTCGCCGCGCACTCTCACTTCGGCGGTTACGTTGGTTTGCCGCGACCAGTCGGCGGCGTAATCCTGCAAAGCTTTGGCCAGCCCCTTGCCTTCGAGCGCGGCCGGGCGCAGCTCGTTAATGAGCGAGGTTAGCTCCTGCTGCGATTGTTTGATGAGCTGTTCGGCTTCCAGAATCCGGCCTTTGGCCGCGTCCGGCTGCTGTTCGATGAGCGCTTTGGCCGCCCCGATTTGCATGGCCGTGGCAAACACCTGCTGCTTCACCGAGTCGTGCAGGTCGCGGGCCAGCCGGTTGCGCTCCTCCAGCGTGGCCAGTTCCTGCCGGGTTTGCAGCAGGTTTTGCAGTTGAATGGCCATGTGGTTGAGGTGGCGGGCCAACTGGCCCAACTCGTCGCCGGACTGGTCGTAGGCGAGTTGGCCAAAATCGCCCTGACTCCAGCCATCGGCGGTGAGGGCCAGCCGCTTCAACCGGCGGGTCAGCCCGCGGGAAATGAGGTAGCCAAAGAGCAGGCCGGCCAGCACGCCGACCACCAGCATGCCCGCCGCCGCCGGCAAAATTGTGCCCTGAAAAAATAGCTGCACCAGTTCCATCTCGCCGATGGGCAGGGCGGCGATCAAATAAATGACGCCGAGCAGCTGCCCGTTTTGGCCCAAAATTGGGACGGCAGCCACGTTGTCGCCGCTGCTGTCGCGCATCGAGAGCTGGCCCGGCTCGGTTTGGCCGGCCTGCGCGGCGGCAAAAACAGCCGCGGTTTCCGGCGCGGGCACAAACGGCGCGCCAACAGTGACGGATTCAGGCGGGTACCCGGCCAGCGCCTCGCTGGCCGGGTTGACAATGGCCAGTTGGACCACCCGGCCAAACTGAGCCGGTATAGTGTCGGTGGAGTTGTCGGTGGTGTCATCACGGGGCAGGGGGATGATCAGGTTTTCGTCCTGCATTACCGAATCCAGCCAGCGCCCCAGGCCAGGCAGGTTGGGTTCAGGCTCAAGATAGGCGGCGATCAGCGGGCTGGCCTTTTGCAGGGCGCTGGCAATGGCCAGCGGCAGCGCGTTGGAGCGAAAGGTGGTGTACCAGATAAAACCGACGGCGGCCCCGCCCAATACCAGAATGGTGGCCGCCGTAAAGCCGGTGTAGGCCAGCGTCAGCTTCCATTGGAGGCGGGTAAAAAAAGCCAGCACCTTGTGCAGCAGTTGCTTTAATTTTTTGGGCAGGGGCAGGCTGAATCCGCGTTTGGGGGCTATCATCATCTGGCGTTCATTCTTTTCAGTGGCCGGCGCGGACGCACCTTTTGCGCGCTCACCTGTTTGCGCAACTCCCAGATTTCCGGCGAGTCGGGGTCGAGCCGTTCGGCGGCGTCCAGCGATTTTTCGGCCAGGTCGAGGCGGTTGATTTTGCTGTAGGCCAGCGCCAGGGCCAGGTGGTACACCGCGTTGCGCTCTTTGCGGGCCACCGCCCGGCGGTAATGGAGCATCGCCAGCCCCCACATGCCCAGCTCGGCGTATTTGCGGCCGGCCAAATAAAACGAGGCATGATTTTTGATGCCGCCATCGGTCACCAGCCGCAGCCGCTCCGATTTGAATTTAAAGTCGTTCCACAGATTGAGGGTGACCAGCATTTGGGTAGCGCCAAAGATCAGCACAATGCTGCCCAGCACCAGTTGCAGGGTTGACCCGCCAGAAAGAGCCGCCAGCGCCAGCCCCAGCGCCAGCATCGCCGTGGCGTTAACAAAATAGACGGTGTTGCCGTGCTTCACCCGGAAATAAAGCAGCACAATCAGCCCCAGCGACAGCCCGCTCGCGGCCACAAATGCCCAAAACACCCACAGCGGGTATATTTCCAGCGCTTTTTGGGCCAGCTCGGCGGGCCGGTCAACCGGCTGCCCAAAATAAAGCGGCAGGTACGACAGCGGGCTGGCCAGCCGGTAGAACCGAAAGATGAGCGCGTACGACACCGACAGCGCCGCGAAGGCAGCTAAAATGAAGCCGACCTGCACAAAAATGCCGCGCCACAACCACGCCGACCGCTCGCGGCTGACCCGCCGGGTGATCACCAGCGGCTGTTTGCAGTGCGGGCAGGTCGCATCTTTGGGGCGAGTGGGGCCTGCGCAGTAGGGGCACAGCCATTCGTTATCAAATTCGTCTTTGTCGGGGTAATCGGTGGTGATGGGGGCGGTGGCCGCTGCGGACAACGGCGTGACACCCTCGGCCGGTTTTTCCTGACCGGGGGCGTAAACCGGCCGGAAGAACTTTTCCTGCTGCTCCTGCACCCAGTCCAATTCCTGCCGGGCGGCTTCGTGGGCGGGGTCAAGGGCCAGCACATTTTCCAGGCAGATGGCCCGCTCTTCCAGGCTGTCGATGACCTGGCTCAGCCACCACCAGCCGTCAAGCTGGCTGTCATCGGTCTGGACAACTTCAGTTAGCAGCGCGCGCGCTTCAACCCGGTCGCCGGCTTTTGCGGCGCTAATACCGCGACTCAATGTGTCAGTAAGGGTCATGATCGCTCCCAGGCGCGGAAATCTGTTTGCAGTATAACATAATTTCAATAGAGAGTCATCGGTCTGGCGGCGGAGTAAAACGGGGCAACTCCGCGGCGGCAATCGGTCTCTGGTCTGATGTGTTGGCCGGCGTTCTGCGGTACACTGGG
>CAYOXS010000134.1:3114-4712 GCA_964407935.1 uncultured Caldilineaceae bacterium | reverse complement strand
TATCTGCTGGAAACCGCCCGCGCCCAGGCCGAAAGCCAACTGGCAACCATGCCCAAAGAGCAGGCCGCGGCCGCCCGTGAAGCGATGCAGTTCACGCTGTCGCTGCCATTTTTGCTGGGCACGAGCCTTGGCTTTGGCAGCATCGCTCTGGTCATCGGCATGCTGGCTCAAACCGTCTACTTCTATTTTGGGGCGATGCTGGCCGGCGGCGATGATCTGAGCTTTGGCGATATGTTTGCCGTGAGCACCTGGAGCCGCATTCCGCTGGCGATTGGCCTGCTGGTGCAGGCCGCGCTCACACTGATCACCCGCGGCGCGATTCAATACCCCGGCCTAGCCATGCTTGTGGCCAGCGGCGACCAACTGGCCGACGCCAAAAACCCGCTGGTGCCGCTGCTGGCCCGCGTCGATCTGTTTTGGTTGTGGCATCTGCTGCTGGTGGTGCTGGGCGTGGCCGTGGCCGCCAAATTTGGCCGGGGCAAATCGCTGGCGCTGACGCTGCTTTACGCGGTGCTGGTGCTGGGCTTTACAGTTGCGCCATCATTTTTGGCCAGAGCCTTTGGCGGCTAAAACTTTCCCCGGTAAAGTCCGTACAGAATTGGGGCGAAGTTGCGCGCCAAAAAATGGGTTCAGGAGTCCGAAAGCAAAGCTTTCGGAACAAAAAGCTGTGCTTTTTGACTCCTTTTTCAATTTACGGCTACATCACCGGGCGACAACCCCAACCTGACCGATGGTGAAAATTGGATAGGGGCGGTTCGCGAACTGCCCCTACATTCGCTGACTCGCTGATTCGCAGATTCGTTTATTTGCACAGGAGGGAGACATGTTTAATTTGCCGGAATTTCACGAAGTTCAAAACCAACATTGCAAAGATTTGCAGGCCGAAGCCGACCGCGAGCGGCTGGCTTTGCAGGCCCAACAGGCGCGGCAGCCGGGCAGACTCAAAGAATGGCTGTTCCGCCTGATGAACCGGGAGTAAGTATGAAACGAGCAATCATCATTTTACTCATTCTGACCGCCGTGATTGGCGGCAGCGTGGGCAGTTATCTGTATCTTACCCCCACCGAACCGAAAACCGTCGCCGACGACCCCAACATTGAAATTGTTGAAGCCAAACTTGATTCGCTGGTGGATACTGTCAGCGCTACCGGCCAGATTGAACCCCGCGCCGAAGTTGAAATGAAGTTTGAAATTGGCGGCGTGGTTGACGAGGTGCCGGTAAAACGCGGCCAACTGGTGGCGCAGGGCGCGGTGCTGGCCCGGCTGCGCACCGACAACCTGGAATACGACATCCGGCAGGCGGAAATTGAGCTGGCCCAGCAAGAGGCCAACCTGCAAAAGTTGTTCGAGCCGACCCTGGCCGAGAAAATTGCCGAAGCGCAGGCCAAAGTGACCAGCGCCCGGCTCAAACTGGCCGACCTGCTCGACGGGCCGGACCCGGATGACGTGGCCAAAGCCGAAGCCGAACTCAGCCTGAAAAAGGTTGAGCTGAAAAAAGCGCAGTGGGATTACGACCAGGTGGCCTATCGCGGCGATGTGGGCGCTATGCCCCAGGCCGATGCCTTGCAGGAGGCCACGCTCAATTTTGAAATTGCCAC
>CAYOXS010000134.1:0-3014 GCA_964407935.1 uncultured Caldilineaceae bacterium | reverse complement strand
TTGCCGATACCACCGCCTACCTGCTCAAAGTGCAGGTTGATGAAATTGACATCAGCCGCATTCAAGTTGGGCAGCCGGTGGCCGTTACGCTTGATGCTTTCCCGGACGAGGAACTCAAGGGCGAAGTGACCGATATTTCGCCCAGCCCCGACAAAAGCGACTCCAGCGGGATTGTCACGTTTGAAGTGGTGATTACCCTGCGCGGCGAAAATCTGGCGCTGCTACCGGGGATGACCGCTACCGCCGCCATCGAAACCGACCGGATGGAGGATGCGGTGGTGGTGGCCAACCGGGCCATCCAGATTGAGCGCGGCGAGGACAAATCGACGGTGTTTGTGGAAAGGCTCGATGAAACCGGCAACCCGGTGCGGGTTGAGGTGGAGTTGGGCCTGCGCTACGGCGACGTGACTCAGGTGAAATCCGGCCTGGCTGCCGGCGACCGTGTTGTTATCCGCACCGAACCGGGCCTGCCGGGCAGCCCCAGCCTGTAATCCTATGAACGAGACTGTTATCAAAACAACCGAACTCACCAAAACCTACCAGATGGGCGAGGTGCTGGTTCACGCCCTGCGCGGCGCGTCGCTGGAGATCCGGCGCGGTGAACTGGTGTCCATTATGGGGCCGTCCGGCTCCGGCAAATCCACGCTGATGAACATTCTTGGCTGCCTCGACCTGCCGACCAGCGGCGATTATCTGCTGGAAGAGGTCAATGTGGGCCAGCTCGATGACAACCGGCTGGCCCAAATCCGGGGCAAACGCATCGGCTTTGTGTTTCAAAATTTCAACCTGCTGCCGCGCACCAGCGCCCTGGCCAACGTGGAACTGCCGTTGATTTACAGCGGTATTGGCCGGCGCGAACGGCGTCACCGGGCGGCGGCGGCGCTCACCGCCGTGGGGCTGGGCGAGCGCAGCTCGCACAAACCCAACGAGCTGTCCGGCGGGCAGCAGCAGCGGGTGGCCATTGCCCGCGCGTTGGTTACGGAACCGGCCATCATTTTGGCCGATGAGCCAACCGGCAACCTAGATTCCAAATCCAGCGAGGAAGTGATGGCCATTTTTCAGCGGCTCAACGGCGAGCGGGGCATCACCGTGATTTTTGTCACCCACGAGCCGGACATCGCCGAGCACACCCGGCGGGTGATCCGCCTGGCCGATGGCGTGGTTGTGAGCGATGAGCCGGTGAGCCAGTTTCGGCGGGCGCTGACCCCCACATGGACGGGAGCGTAATCGATGATTTGGGAAAGTACCATCATTGCCCTGCGGGCGCTCACCAGCAACAAACTGCGCACGCTCCTAACGATGCTGGGCATCATCATCGGCGTGGGGGCGGTCATCGCCCTGATTTCCATTGGCAACGGCTTTCGGGAGCAGCTCAACGACAGTTTCAACAGCCTGGGCACCAACGTGCTCTGGATTCAGTCGGGCCGCTTCAATATTTTTGAGCCGCAGTCGGCGGCCAGCCAGAGCGTGCGCCAGCGCCCGCCCGAACCGCTGACCATGGCCGATGCCGCCGCCATCGCCGACCCGCTGAACGTGGCCAACGTGGTGGCCGTGGCCCCGGAATACGGCGTCAACATCGACGCGCCGGTTGTGCGCGGCCAAAACCAGCTCAACAGCCAGATTTCCGGCGTCACCCCGGAATATGAAACCGTGCGCAACGCCCGCGCCGTACTGGGCCAGTTTATCAGCGCGGAACAGGTTGACCGGCGGGCGCGGGTGGCAGTGGTCGGCCAAACCGTGGTTGACGAGCTGTTTGAGCCATACGAGTACCCCATCGGCGAGAGTATCCGGCTGGGCGGCGTGCCGTTTGAGATCATCGGCGTGCTGGAAGAAAAAGGGCAAACCGGCTTTGGCTCTAATGAAGATAACACCGTGCTCATTCCCATCAGCACCGCCCAAACCCGGCTGGGCAGGGCCGGCTCGCACCGGGGCAGCCTGGTTGTGTCGGCAATTTTTATGCAGGCGGTGGATCAGGGTAAAATGGAGGCCATCACCACCGACCTGACTGCGCTGATGCGCGACCGCCACCGGTTGGCTTTTGACGAAACCGACGATTTTACCATCACTTCGCAGGCTCAGTTGCTGCAATTTGGGGCTACCATCACCGCCGGGCTAACCGCGTTTCTCGGCTCGATTGCCGGCGTATCGTTGCTGGTGGGCGGTATTGGAATTATGAACATTATGCTGGTGTCGGTGACGGAACGCACCCGCGAAATTGGTATCCGCAAAGCGGTGGGCGCGCGCCGCCGAGACATCCTGCTGCAATTCATTGTCGAAGCGATGGTGCTGTCGTTGTTTGGCGGCTTTTTGGGGATTGGGCTGGGTTACGCCGTGTCGCTGGGGCTGCCGGCGCTCATCCCCGATATGGGCAAAACCGTGGTCACGCTCGATTCGGTGCTGCTGGCCACCAGCTTTGCCGCGGCCATCGGCCTGTTTTTTGGTGTGTACCCGGCCACCCGCGCCGCCCGGCTCAAACCCATCGACGCGCTGCGGTACGAGTGACGATTTACGATTTTGGATTTTAGATTTTGGATTTACGAACGACGAACTGCGAATTGCGAATGAGCGAATCTACGAAATTACGAATTTACGACCCTGCGACCCTGCGACTCTGCAAACACGCAACACGCAACACGAATTCTGAAATCCCAATGAACTGAGATGATTATGATTCGATTCCCGACCATTGTATCCATCCTGTTTTTGCTAACCGGCTGCGCTTTTGGCGGGGGTGCGCCGACCGCTACCATTGTGCCGCTCGATAAAACCGCCACGCCACGGCTGGCCCAAACCCAACCGACGGCCACCGCCACGCCCATTCCGCCGCCCAGCCCCACGCCCACGGCCACGCCGTTTGGCGTGATCAACGTTGACGCCGCGGCCACTTCCGTCGCCAACGCCCTCTCGCCCACGCTGGCCGCGCAGGTTCAAATCGAGGTGGTTTCAACGGCGCTCAACGTGCGCGAAGGGCCGGGCATTAATTACGCCGTCATCAAAACCGCCCGCGCCGGCGA
>CAYOXS010000133.1:0-14239 GCA_964407935.1 uncultured Caldilineaceae bacterium | reverse complement strand
CGGCGCATGCGTTTAAAGATGCGTTGGAAGCGGCGCTCAAAAAACAGGCGCCGCCGCCAGCGGCCTCGGCCAGTACGCAGGTATTGCCGTCTAAGCCAAATTCAACCACCGTGCTGACCGACCCCGCGTCCCGGGCGCAGCCACCAGCGCAGCAGCCGGCTTATCCGCCGCCGCCGGGTTACCAGTATCCGCCGGGCTACCAATACCCGCCGGGTTACCCACCGCCCCAATACCCGCCTCAATACGCCGGGCAGCCCTATCCGGGCTATCCGCCTATGCCGGGCTACGTCGATGAATCAGAGGGCGATCTGGCCGACTCGATTTTACCGGTCTGGAAATTCAAGGTCGAGGACGAGGTGCGCGGTTCCGTTACTGTCGATAAAAACAGGCTGTACGTGCCGGTTTATGATAACAATATATATGCCCTCGATTTAAAAACCGGCGAATTTCAGTGGAAATATGCCACGGATGCCGGCCTGGCCACCAAGCCGTTTGCGTACAAGGACTCAATAATTTTTGGCTCGGAAGACCGGGTGGTGTACGCCATCACCAGCTCGGGCCGGTTGATGTGGACCTGCCCCACCGAAGGCCGCATTCGGTCATCGGCCACGGTTGAATTTGATCACGCCTTTTTTGGCTCAGACGACAACCGGCTGTATGCCGTTAACGCCCAAACCGGGCGGGTGATCTGGCGTTTTGAGGCCATTGGCCCGATCCGCTCTACCCCGGCTTTGGGCGATGAGCTGGTGTATGTGGGGTCAGAAGATGGCCACGTTTACGCCGTCGATTTGTCTTCGGGCGCGTCCCGCTGGAAATTCCGAACCAACCGGGGGGTAACTTCCAGCCCCACCGTTTACAAAGACCTGGTGATTATCGGTTCCAGTGACCGCAATGTTTATGGCCTTGAGGCCAAATCCGGGTATTCGGTGTGGCGGGTGCGCACCGGCCAGGTGGTGATTTCCAGCCCGGTAGTGATTGACGGTACGGTTTACATTGGCGGCGTTGACAAACACATGTATGCCATCGATGCCAAAACCGGCCGGGTGCAGTGGAAATTTGATGCCGAAGCTCAAATTGTTTCCACGCCGGCCGTTACCGATGAAGCCATTTATTTTGGCACGTCAAACGGTGAAGTGATTAGCATTAGCCGGAAAGACAGAAAAATTCGGTGGAAATTTAAAACCGGCGGGCCGGTGCCATCGTCACCCCAGGTGAAAGATGGCGTGGTTTACGTTGGGTCCACCGACCATTACGTGTATGCGCTTCCGGCCTAGCAGTAGTTTTGGCCGGCTGCCAAAAAACAACCCTTGCCAGCGGTGAAATTTTTAAAGCGTCTTTTTTTGCAACCAGACCCATCTATGGACGAAGTAAATTTGCCGGCGCAACCCTCAAAACCAGACGCAACCCTCACTCCGGGCAAACTTGGCCAGCTCCCGGCCGGGATTCATGTGGGGTACACATCTGATGTAGGCCAAAAGCGTGAACGTAACGAGGACTCGCTGCAAGTAGTGGTTTCTTATTTGCAGCATGATTTGGGGATTGAGCCTTTTGGCCTGTTTATTGTGGCCGACGGCATGGGGGGACACCAAAAGGGCGAAATGGCCAGCTCTCTGGCGGCCAGAGTAGCCGCCAGCAGCCTGCTAAAAGATGTTTACCTGCCGTTCCTTTCAAGCGACAAAAGCGCCGACAACCGTCCGCTGAATGAAGCGCTGCAAGTGGCCGTTGAACAGGCTAACAAAGCCGTTGTCAAACAGGTCCCGGAGGGTGGGACCACCATTGTGCTGGCGCTGGTAATGGGCAACAACGCCTACATTGCTCACGTTGGCGACTCGCGGGCGTATGTTTTAAAACAGGGCACGCTCAAACAGATTACCGAAGATCACTCGCTGGCCAAAAAACTGGAGCAAATGGGCCAGTCTGCCGAAGACGTGCAGCAAGCCCAGAGTGTGCTCTACCGGGCGGTCGGTCAGGGTGAGTCGATTGACGTAGACACCAGGATTCAGCATTTGCCGCCTGGATCATCGTTGTTATTGTGCAGTGATGGGTTGTGGGGCATGATCGATGATACAGCCATCAAATCAATCCTGGATAGCGCCGTTTCGCCACAGGCTGCGTGCAATGAACTAATTGCGGCGGCTAATGCGCAGGGTGGCCGCGATAATATTACTGCGATTGTTGTTTCGATGGGGCTGAACACCTGACTTCCTGAGCTTTTGCAGACCGATAATCTTTGAAAGCAGCACCTATGCAAACCGAAAAAGATTATTATCGAATATTACAGGTTGACAATACCGCTACCGAAGACCAGATCAGAAAATCTTACCGGGTTTTGGTTCGGCAGCATCATCCTGATGTGAATAAAGACCCGGCAGCGGCTGAAACCTTTAAGGATATTCAGGAAGCCTACGAAGTTTTAGGCGACCCGGACCAGCGGCGCTCCTATGACCGGATGCGCGAAGCCGGCGGGCAGGATCGCTCATCATCGCTGTCGATGCGGGCGTTAATCAGCCACAAAACGCTGATGACCAATGTTGAGGAGCAGGCCATTTACGTGCTGCTTGATATTAGCCCCGCCACAGATTTGCCAACGTCCCGGCTGCCGTTAAACCTGTGCCTGGTGCTGGACCGCAGCACCTCGATGCAGGGGATGCGCTTGCAGCAGGTTAAAGAAGGAACACGCCAGATCATCGACCGGCTCAACCCCAACGACTCGCTGAGTGTAGTGGTGTTCAGCGACCGGGCCGAGGTGATCCTGTCTAACCAAACCGGCATGGACCGGGCTATGGCCAAATCCATTGTGAGCACCATTCAGCCCAGCGGCGGCACAGAAATGCTGCAAGGGCTAACGGCCGGTTTGCGTGAAATTGAGAAAAACCGGAGCAAAACATCAGTTAACCACCTCATTTTACTCACCGATGGCCAAACCTACGGTGACGAACAGGGCTGCCTGGAAAAAGCTGAATGGTCCGGCCACAACCAGATCAGCCTGACAACAATGGGCGTGGGTTCTGATTGGAACGAAAATTTACTGGACCAGATGGCTTCGTCATCGGGCGGCACCTCGGTATATATTGACTCGCCCCGGAAAATTGTGGACATCTTCAAAGAGACCATTCGTGAGTTGAGCACGGTGGTTGCCCGCGAATTGTCGATGAACATCAATCCCAGCGCCGGCGTAAAATTCCACGAGGGATTTCACATTACACCCCATATTCACCGGCTTGAGGTTCGCACTGACAAAGCCATTCTTGGCCCATTGGGCACCGGCAACGCCAAAACTATTTTGATGGAATTCAGGGTGCAGTTACATCCCATCGTCGAAGAGCGACGTTTGATGCGCTTAACAATTGACGGCGATGTTCCCAGCCAGTCTAACCGCCGGAGCTGGGAGTGGGTTGATATTGTGGTTAATTTTCTTGATGGCCCCCAGGCTGGCGTTGAAATCCCGTCAACCATTGTCACTGCGTTGGGCAAGTTGGCCATCTTTAAAATGCAGGAAAAAGCAATGGAAGACCTGGAATCAGGTAATGTTAGCTCGGCCACGCAGCGTCTGGAAACTATGGCCACCCGCTTGCTCAACCTGGGCGAAACCGATTTGGCTCGCGCAGCGTTGCTGGAAGCCGGCCGTTTGGCCAGAACCGGCGCTCTGTCTGCCGAAGGCCGGAAAAAAATCAAATACGGAACACGAAGTCTATCCATTTTACCGAAGGAGATTAAGCCGTGATAAAGTGTCCTTTTTGTGGAACAACTCACGTCGCCAACACTCTTTTTTGCAGCGAATGTGGTACCTATCTGCTGGAGGATGATCGCCGCGGCACTGACCCGTTGGGAACCGACGAAATTGGCTGGGTGGGCGAAGAGGAAGAAGACAGTGAATCTAATCCGCTTATCAAAGGCACCGGGCCGCTGACCATCCGGCTAAAAATTGCCGAAAGCGGCCGGGAAATTGAAACTACGCTCAATAAAGCCATCCACATGGGCCGGCTGGACCCTGCCAGCGATGTTTTCCCTGAAATTGATTTAACCAACGACAACGGGTTGGAAAAAGGCGTTTCCCGGCGGCACGCCCGCATTCTCAAGCGCGAAGGCACTGTGGTTGTTGAAGACCTGGGCAGCATCAATGGCACCTTTATCAACAGCAAACGGCTGGCTCCCTATCTGCCAGAAGTGCTGCGCCACGGTGACCAGCTTCAATTGGGCAAACTGCTCATCGAAGTAGACATGCATTGATGCAGAGTTTCAATAGTCGGAACAAAGGAGATGCCAAGTGTCAATTACAGTGATCATTCACGTTTCTGGTGGTGATGCGATTGTTGGCGAAATTGAGGCGATGCCGGACCCGCGCGCCAATTACGTCACCTTTACCAACGTTCGGGCGCGTGACGGCAAGCCGGTGGTTTACATTGATCGCGAAGCCAGCCGGGTGTTGTTTCCGTGGCACCGGATCAGTTTTTTGGAAACCCTGCCTTCGGAAGAAGACCAGGAAGATATTGAGTCCTTCTTCCGCGATTAACCAACCGGGCTAAAAACACAACCGCCACGCCGCAGGGGGTGGCGGTTTTTTGTTGACATTTAACCCTGCCACAGGTAAGATACGCGTTTTAGTGGTGCAAAAAGTACAGAAAGGTTGTTTTTAATTATGGCTGTTCAACAAGTTTCACCGGTAACCTGTCCCAACTGCCGGGCTCAATTTACCGCGCCCATTCAGAATGTGATCAATGGGCAGGATTATGCAATGAAGGAAGCCTTTTTGCAGGGGCAGCTTAACCTCATTCAATGCCCGCAGTGCGGTTTTACCGGTGCGGCCAGTGTTCCGCTGCTTTATTATGATCTGGACAAAGAGCTGGCTTTTGTTCACGTGCCAGATCAGCTTAATTTGCTGGGCAGCACGCAGGAAAAAATTATTGGTGACCTCACCAATAAATTATTTAACAGCCTGCCCAAAGAGCAGCAAAAATTTTACCTGCTCAACCCCAAAAGTTTTCTCACTCTGGAAAACCTGCTCAAAGCAGTTCTGGAAGCCGACGGCATTACCGAAGAAATGCTCCAGGCCCAGGAAGAACGCATGAAATTGCTGGAAGAATTTTTCCAGGCGCCCGATGAAAAAGTGCTCAAAGAAAAAGTGCGCGCCAACGATGACAAACTCGACCGGCAGTTTTTTGAGATTCTCACCGCCTACATGCAGTCGGCCCAAATGATGGGCGACCAGACTCAGGCCGAATCCTTTTTCACCCTGCGCATGCTCATCAGCCGCTGGAGTTCCAAAGGCAAAGACATTGTCGCCGAAATTGATAAAGAGCTGGGCATTGTGGTGCTCAAAAGCCAGGAAGAAATGCTGGAACGATTGCAGGCAGCCGCCACTCCCCGGGAATTTGAAGAGCTGGTAGCCGCCGGTTTTGGCCTGCTCGATTACAGTTTCTTCCAAACGCTGACCGGTAAAATCGATAAACTCGCCGCCGCCGGCGACCAACAAACCGCCCAGTCGCTCCGGGAGCTGCGGGCCAAAATATTGGAAACCAAAGAAAAGCTCGAAGCGGCCAACCGGGCGGAACTGGAAAAAGCCGGCAAACTGCTCCAGGAAATCATCGAATCAAAACAGCCGGTGACCACCATCGAAAAGAAGCTGGACCAGCTCAACGATGCCTTCTTCTTTCTTTTGCAGGCCAACATCGAAGAAGCCCAGCGCCAGGGGCGGGATGACGTAGTGAAAAACCTGCAAACGCTGGGGGCCATCGCCGCCCAAAAACTCCGCGAAAAATTCCAGGGCCAGGGCGGGCCTCAACCGCAGGCCGCGCCGCAGATTCAAATCGCCACGCGGTAACCCCCCCCAAAAACAAAACGGGCCGGCGCGACAAAACTGTCGCACCGGCCCGTTTTGTTTGCCGCGCTTTTTATACTACCCGGCAAAATTCCACCGTTCGGGTATCGCTGTCGAAAAACACATACGACGCGCCCGGCCCATCCTGCGGGCGACCAACGCTGCCCACGCCCACCACGTAGGTTTCGTTTTCTGCCAGTTGAAAAACGTGTTTGTATTCGCGCAGCAGTTTATTGGTGCGGGTAAAGCGCCAGGCCAACTGGCGATGGGTGTGGCCGTGAAACAGCAGCGGCACCCCGGCGTCAAACAACAGCCCAATCGATTGCCACAGATAATCTTCTTCAAAATCCAGATATGGGAACAGTTTGCCGTTGCGCCGCACCTGCGGATTGGCCAGCAAATCGGCCAGAGATTTGACTTTTGGCGGCCACGCCGGTGTCGCGTGGGCCAGCCACATGCCCGGAATTTGCAGCACCGGCGGCAGCTCCAGCGCCCACTGCTGGTTATCCGGCGACAGGTGCCGCCAGTTTGAAACCTCCCAGTTGCCAAATACGGTGGGGATATTGGCCGAGCGTAACACCTCAACGCAGGCATCTGTGCCCACATCACCCAAACAATAAAAGGCGTCCGGGCTGTGGCGCTGCGCGTTGGCCAAAACTTGCTGCAGCGCCGCAGTGTGGTTGTGGATGTCAGAGAAGATGACGTAACGCATAGGTGAAAAATAACACCGGCCATGCGCTGAGTCAAATAGGACGAATGGCGAATGACAGTGTACGCCACACAAACTCAGAGCCAAAGGCCCCCTATGGGAAACTCAAAACTTAAAACTCAAAACTCATCACTCACCCAACTGCCTTTGCCCGCCACTTAGACAACCCCCCCAAATTAAGCTATAATCCCCATTCAAAACTACCCCGGCAAGGAGAAGAGTCACCTTGAGCAAGTATCAACGCGTCACCGGCATGCGCGATGTGTTATTTGACGACCAGCCCTACTGGCGCTTCATTTTGAGCAAAATTCAGGAAACCGCCGATCTGTTTGGCTACCGGCGCATCGATACCCCGCTGCTGGAACAGGCCAGCCTGTTTGTGCGCGGCGTTGGTGAAGGCACCGACATTGTCGAAAAAGAAATGTACATTTTTGACGACCGCGACGGCGAGCAGTTGGCCCTGCGGCCGGAATTTACCGCCGGAATTATGCGCGCTTTTGTGGAAAACGGGCTGCACACCCTGCCCGCGCCGCTGCGCCTGTGGACGGTTGGCCCGTTGTTTCGGCACGAGCGGCCGCAGGCCGGGCGCTATCGCCAGCACAGCCAGTTTGATATTGAGGTCATCGGCGAGCAGGACCCGGCCGTGGATGTGGAAGTGATCAACGTGGCCTGGCATCTGTTCACCAATTTGGGCTTTTTTGGCCTGCGGCTGTACATCAACTCCACCGGCTGCCCCAACTGCAAGCCGCAGTACGTGCAAAAACTGGTTGAATATTTTAGCCAATTTGCCGACCAGCTCCCGCCCGACGACCAGATGCGGCTGAAAAAAAATCCGCTGCGCATTTTGGACAGTAAAGAAGCAGCCACCCAAGCCCTGCTGGCAAACGCGCCGCGCATCACCGAGCACCTGTGCGCCGAGTGCGACGACCACTTTGCCCGGCTCAAACGCTACCTCGATGCGCTGGAGCGGCCCTACGTGGTTGATCACAAAATTGTGCGCGGGCTGGATTATTACACCAAAACCGTGTTTGAAATTAAAGCCGATGGCCTGGGCAGCCAGGATACCATTTGCGGCGGCGGCCGCTATGATGGCCTGGTAGAAGAAGTTGGCGGGCGGCCCACGCCGGGCATCGGTTTTGGCTCCGGCATCGAGCGTTACGTCATCGCCCTGCGCCATTTGGGGATAGTGCCGCCGGCCGAACCGCTGCCCAAAGTGACGGTCTCTTATCTGGGCGAAGCGGCCAAAGTGGCGGCGCTCAAGCTGGTTGTCGAGTTGCACCGCGCCGGCATTGGCGCTCAGCTTACCCCCGGCAACCGCAGCCTGAAGGCGCAGCTCAAAGCGGCCAACCGCGCCGAAGCCGCGTACGCCGTCATTTTGGGTGAAGACGAGATCAAAGCCGGGCAGGCCACGGTGCGTACCCTCAGCGACAGCCAGCAAACTACGGTGGCGCTGGCCCAACTCCCGGCCTGGCTGGCCGAAAGATTGGCCTGATGTCCGCGCCAGCGCATATGCATGAGCCGGCGTTTAAGCGGGTGGGGCTGCTGTACCACCCCAAACTGGCCGAATCGCGGGTGATGGCCGCCGAAATTTTTGAGGCCATCGAAAGCCGCGGCGCGTCGGGCTGGGTCAGTTCGGTGTGGGATGAAGCCGCCATTCGCGAGCCGGTGGCCTCATCCAATTTGCTGATTGTGCTGGGCGGTGATGGTTCGATGCTGCGCGCGGCCCGGCTGGCCGCGCCGTATCACATTCCAATTTTGGGCGTTAACATGGGCCGGCTGGGTTTTTTGAGCGAAGTGCAGCCAGCCGAATGGCCGCCTGCGGTGGAGCAAACCATGGCCGGCAACTGCTGGATTGAGGAACGGCTGATGGTTCACGCCGAGCACCAGCGCGAGGGCCAGCCCGTAGGTGTGTACGAAGCGCTCAACGAAGTGGTCATCAGCCGGGCGCAACTGGCCCGGGTCATCCGCCTGGCCACCTACATCGATGGCGGTTATTTAACCACCTATACCGCCGATGGGCTGATTGTGGCCACCTCCACCGGTTCAACGGCGTATGCGCTGGCGGCGGGCGGCCCCATTTTGCCGCCGGAGCTGGAAAATTTTTTGTTGATCCCGCTCGCGCCGCACCTCAGCTTAGATCGGGCGCTGGTGCTGTCCAAAGGCGTAACCGTGTGCGTCCAAATTTCCACCGATCACACGGCCGCGCTGACAGTTGACGGCCAATATGAGGTTGAGCTGGCCAATGACGACGAAATTGTGATGAGCGCCGGGCCATCGGTGGGGCGGTTTGTGCGCTTACAGGAAAAAAACTATTTCTACCGAACGCTGATGCGCCGGCTGGGGTACCAAACCGGCAAACGATAGGCAGTCCCATTGGCCCGCGTTAGGGATTCACTTAAAATTTAGAAATCGTTGGTAAATTATTCCTGAACCTGATTAGCAACAACTTGAAGGAACGTTGAAACTGATGAGTGACATCACAAAAGATTTGGTCCAGCAGGGGTTAACGGCAGCCCGAGTGGGCGATTTGTCTGAGGCGCGGCGGTTGTTGACCCGGGCCACTCAACAAAACCCCAATAACATTGAGGCCTGGCTGGCGTTGGCCGGCGTGGTCGACTCGCTGGAGTACAAGAAAAAGTGCTTTAACCGGGTGCTCGAACTGAACCCGGACAGTGTTGACGCCAAAGCCGGCCTGCAAATGATCGAGACAAAAATGGCGGCCCGGGAGGAGCGGGTAGTGGCCACAGAAAGTTTGCATCCGGCCATCAAAATGGATGGCAGCCCGGCGTTCTGCTATCGTCACCCGGATGTTGAAACCAGTTTGCGCTGCAACAAGTGCGGCCGGCCCATTTGCCCCCGCTGCGCCATGCGCACGCCGGTTGGTTTTCGCTGCCCGGAGTGCATCCGGGAGCAGGAAAACAAATATTATTCCGGCACAAATATGGATTACATCATCGCCGCGGCGATTGCGTTTCCGTTGTCGCTGGTGGTGGCCGGGCTGTTTACCACCATTTTGAGCGGATTTGGCTTTTTTATGCTGCTTATTGGCTTTTTTGTGGCACCCATTGTTGCCGGTTTCATCGCCGAAGCGGTGCGCTGGGGCGTAAAAAAGCGCCGCTCGCGCTATTTGCGCCACGTGGTCATCGGCAGCTTGATAGCGGCGACGTTGCCGTTTTTGCTTTTCGGGTTGATGGCCAACGGCATTTGGGGAGCCATTTCACCGGGGTTGCTCATCTTTTTGGGCGCGGCCACTATCTCGGCGCGGCTGCGCTAAAAATCCCCCGCCAATAAAAAAGCCCCGGCGCGATTTTTATCGCCGGGGCTTTTTCTATTGAATTTTGGCTGTTTAGTTGACGAAGCCCATCAGCCGGCTGGCGTGATGCGGCCGCCGCAGTTTGGCCAGCGCCTCTTTTTCAATCTGGCGGATGCGCTCGCGGGTCAGGCCAAAGCGCTCGGCTACATCTTGCAGGGTGAGCGGCTGGCCATCGCGCAGGCCATAGCGCAGCTCGACAATGCGGCTTTCTCTCGCGGTTAAGCCAGAGAGCGCCTGCCGGATTTCGTTTTCCAGCAGCGTCGAGTCGACCTGATCTTCCAGCGCCTGAGTCAGGTCGTTTTCCACAAAATCGGCCAGCGTGGCGCCATCCTCGCCCACCGGTTCTTCAAGGCTCAGGGTTTCCTGGCCATCCTGCAGCAGTTCGTGAATTTGCTGCGGGTCGTCGCCGGTGAGCGCGGCAATTTCTTCCAGTTCCGGGACGCGGCCAAGCTGTTGGGTAAGCTGGCCCATCACTTTTCTGATTTTGCCCAGATGGTCTACTTTGTGCACCGGCAGCCGGATAACCCGCGTTTGCACGGCTACGGCCCGGCTAACGCTTTGCCTGATCCAGTAGCTGGCGTACGTGCTCAGGCGCACGCCTTTGCTGGTGTCAAACTTGTCAATGGCCCGGATTAGGCCGAGCACGCCTTCCTGGGAAAGCTCGGCCAGGCTCAAGCCGTGGCCGGTATATTTGCTGGCAATGCTGATTACCAGGCGGCCGTTGGCCTGGATCAGCATTTTGCGGGCGTCTTGACCATCTCTGACCACTTTTTCCATCGCCTGCCGTTGGGTGTCGGGCATGGTCTTGTCTCTGATCAGTCGTTTTCTGGCATCTTTGCCCTTGATCATCACATTGATCAAGCGCTTCTCTTCTTTTGGGGAAACCGGAGCTGTTGCGGCCAGGTTTGCAATACTTAGCCTAAACAGAGCTTCGTCTGGTGCCCAGGTTGTTGCCATAATTTTCTCACCTTTTTTAATTTTGTTCCGCTTTACTACACCGCTAACCACAACCGGGTGCGAAATCAGGTTGTGGCGATCATCTCAGTTAAGTGAAAAATCGATAAATGGAAGCCGCTGAATTTTTTGATGGACGTTGTAAGCATTCAACATATACGCCAAAATTTTGTTTTCCTTGTCCATCACGCTCACCGATTGCGTGACCAGTTGGTCCAGCGAATTTACCGCCAGAAGCTGCTGTTTGTCTATCAGCGGGCCTTGTAAGGCGGTGCCGGCCAGATACGCCAGCGACTCGGGGTCATCCGGCAGGTGTTCCGCGGAAAATTCCTCGCCGGAAGCATCGGCCAGTTGCTGAATATATTGTTCAACCTTTAGCCTTAACCGGCCGGTTAGGGCGTTGATCACGGGATTGCTTTTTGGAACTTTTAACGGCAGCGGGTCAACCGTACCAATCAGGTAATCGGCCTGGCTGGGCCGGATGCCCCTGAGCACAAATCTTTCCTGGCCAATGGTGATCAAATTCATGCGGTCATCTTTGAGCCGCTCCACGGCGGTAATATGGGCGGTGGTGCCCACGGCAAAAATATCATCGACAAAGATATTGGCCACATCTGGCGTTACTGCCTGTCTGTTTTTGGCCAAAACCACCCCAAAAATGTTGTCGCTGTCCAAACAATCCTTGACCATTATTTTGTATCGGTCTTCAAAAATGTGCAGGGGTAACATCATCCCCGGAAACAGAACGGTATTTAACGGGAATATTGGCAGGTCTACTCCATAATCAAGCATGGCTGGTTTGCCTCAAATCAGGCTGCATACGGGTTGTTAAGGTTGACTGACCCGGCGGTAAAACCAGGTGTTCGATAAAATTGACAGCGTTTTCTATTGAGTTACCCAAATAGATACCGGGTATTTCTGCAATCAGATTTGGATTTTGGCTAAATGCCACGCCGCCAAATGTTAACCACGGTTTAAAGTTTTCCGGTGCTCCGTTGGTTGTTAATCTTACCGACTTTTCAGCGGCACAACTACTGGCTAACGCTTTTAAGCTACCGGCGGCCGGTTCTGTTGCGGCCGACAGGCAAATCAGAGCGGGCTGGCCTGTTTCGATAATCTGGTGAAACTCTTCTGGAGACAGGTTAGGCCCCATGTAAATCACCTGAAAACCGCGCCGCCGTAAGCTCAGGGCCAGCAGCAGCAACCCAATTTCATGTTGGTCTCCCGGCGCACATCCCAGTAGAATTTTTGGGTTATACCTGGCCATCGATGCGGCATTCACCATCGCAATCAATTGCGACCGAACAGTAGTGATGGCAAAGTTGTGGGCCGGTAAACAAATATGTCCGGTCTGCCACTGTTGTTCCAGATATTTGATAATTTCCGGAAACAACTTGCTGGCGACGATTTCTAACGAGTGAACCGCCAGCATTTCGCTGATCACCACTTCTGCCCCTACACAATCAAACGAGAGCAGCGGGTCTATTAATTTTTGCCAGTATTGTGGTTGGGTTGAATGCCAATCGCTCAGGCCCGGAATTTTTGACGCACCCGGCCGACTCTTAGACGCTTTGCCTGCTAAATCACTTACAAAAGTACCTTTTCCTGCCCGCGCATAAGCGTAACCGTCGCTGATGAGTGCTTTTAAGGCCTTGCGCACCGTCATTCTGCTGAGGTTGTGGAGTTGGCACAGATCTCGTTCAGATGGCAGTTGCTGGTGAGAGAAATAGTAACCCTGTTCAATCTGCTGCTGCAGCAAATCTTTTAGCTGCAAATAAACGGGCCTGGGGTGCTGCTTATCCAGATGCATTTTCTCTCATTTTGCCTGAGGTGTACAAGGAAATTGTGTTTTGCCTCTTGGTTTTGCGTTGATATGTATACCAGTGTATACCAGTTGCCTTTATTTTATCGCACTTTTGTTCGAATGTCAACAGTTTTTAAAGGGTTATTGCTGCCAAACTTCCTTGGATATTACACCGGTTAAATTAAAAATAAGTTAATTTTTGACAAATTGGAAAGGTCCGTTTTTTTTGAGATACTGCTTACTGTACGCGCCAGTCATTTAACAGTTGCGATTATTCGCGGCGGGTTGGCTCAAGTTTTGGCTTGTGATATAATACTTCAACTTCCAGAGTTAGCAGACAGGCTTTATACAATGGGCAGAAGTTTGGCAGCCGAAAAAAGTTTGCCACGTATTCTTGTGGTTGACGATGATCTTGAGGTGTCTAAATCCGTCGAAAAGACGCTGCGCCGCAACTTTCAGGTGGTGGTTGTTCACAGCGGCATTGCGGCCATCAAAGAGGCGGTCAAACACCGGCCCGATCTGATCGTGCTGGATGTGATGATGCCCGGCCTGAATGGTATCGACACGTGCCGCAAGTTGCGGGCCGACCCAACCATGACCGATATCCCGATTTTGTTTTTGACGGCTCTGGGCCAGCCGGAAGAGCGCGTGGAAGGGTTGAAAGCCGGCGCCGATGACTACCTGACCAAACCCTTTAATTTGGAAGAGCTGCAATTACGGATCGAAGCAATTTTGCGCCGGGCGCGGCCCAAAACCTCGCCTGTTACAAAAAATGCTGTCAAAGTTAATAACGTTGTTCTGGATAAAGAAACGTTCAGAATTTCAACCGGCAAAAAAGAAGCAACTCTGACCCCGGTGGAATTTGAGCTGCTCTATCATTTAATGACTCATCCCGGCGAAGTTTTTACCAGCACCCGCCTGTTAGAAGAAGTGTGGGATTATCCTCCCGAAACAGGCAGCCCGGACCTGGTGCGGATGCACATTAAAAACCTGCGGGAAAAAATAGAGGTTAATCCCTCCCGCCCCGAGGTAATCATCACCATTCCGCGCCGGGGGTACACCATTGTTACCAAAAAAAATTAGGGGCAGGTGGCTCAAAAACAAATCCCACCACAAAATTTCGGGTGGGATTTGTTTTTGGGAACAGTTCCACAATAAATTTATAAGTTAACCGGCCAGGTCAATAATCTTTTGTTGTTCGGTAATGGGTTTGGGGGATCTGATGGCGCGGCTGGGGCGGGTAGCGATTTCAACAATGGATTGCTCGAGTTGGCAGATTTCCTGGTGCAGCACATCCATTGGGTTTTGGGGAGCCGCGTCCCCTTTAGTTTCGGCAAGTTTGCCAACTAAACTGGTCAACGTGTCTGAGATTCGATGCCTCAGCAGCACGATATCCATAAAGCGCTTGCTCCTTCCTGCTTACTGAAACGTAGCGACAAATGTAACCAACTTGCAATTGTTCCCAAATTGCAGGCCAGGCGCCAACCGGCGCTCAACATGGCAGGTATGTTACTCCAGCCTTTGAAAATTGCAAATTTTATTTAACGTCAATAAACAGCCACTATGTTTGCACTTTTCAAACTTCACTCAAAATAGGACACAGATTTACACAGAAAACACAGATGAAGCAAAAAATTTTTA
>CAYOXS010000132.1:3798-14240 GCA_964407935.1 uncultured Caldilineaceae bacterium | reverse complement strand
GCCGGGGGCAGCCCGTCCAGCGCCGAAGGCGGCGCTTCGGACTGGCCGTTGGCCGCTTTTTCTGCTTTTTTGATGGCTTCCCAGTTGGCCGTTACGTCATCGACCCCGTTAACCACCACATCACCAAAAACGTGCGGGTGACGGCGCAGCAGCTTGCGATTAATATGGTCAATCACCTGCCCCATATTGAACTCGCCGGCATCGATGGCCACCTGCGCGTGCAGCACAATTTGCAGCAGCAAATCGCCCAGCTCTTCGGCCAGCGCCGCCGGGTCGCCGGCATCGAGCGCCTCCAGCACTTCGTATGTTTCTTCCAGCAGGTAGGGGCGCAGGCTTTGGTGCGTTTGCTCCCGGTCCCAGGGGCAACCATCCGGCGCGCGCAGGTGGGCAATGGTTGCCTGAAACGCCGAAAAACCGGCGTGCCGGTCGGCGGGCAAATAGAGCGTGGTCAGCGTGTTCAAATCCGGCTGTTTGGCCAGCAGAAACAGCGGGCACGACCAAACCTGCTGCTGCTCTGTGCTGATGTGCTGCACCAGCCACACCTCAAAATTGGCGGGGTAGGCGTTTAACAGCGATTGCCCAATGGCCAGCATTTGCGCCGCGCTGGTGATGCCTGTTACCAGCGCCGGCCGGTCCGGTTCCAGCGGCGGGTGGTAGCAGTTGGCCAATTCGCCGGCGGTGGTTATTTGCAGGTTGTCCGGCGCATCCAGGCCGAGCGCGGCCAGCGCCGGCTCGATGAAACTGAGGCCGGGTACAATTTTTACCGGCAGATTGTGCGCGGCGGCCTGCCGGCGAACCAACGGAATCAGCGGGTCGCCCAGGCCGGGATGGCCCGGTACGGCAAAAATTACGCCCTCTGGCCGCTGGCCCAAACGCACTACTTCGGCGGCCATTTTCTCCGGCGAACCGCATTCGGGCCGGCAGTCAAAATCAAACGTTTCGCCGGGAATATCGCTCACGGCGGGATGGTTGGCCGTGAGCAGATAAACTTCACCGGCCTGTGTGAGCAGTTCGTGGGCGGCGCGGGTCCACAATTGGCTGCCGCCCGGCCCCAGTCCAACCAGAATAATGCCACTGGACATAAGTTGCTCCTTTGAAAATAACCCCGTAGGGTGGGGGGCTTGGGGGGTAATTTTCCCCACATTCACCTTTGTTGCCGTGCCGCAGGCTCTATCTATCTATCGCCCGCCGGCAAAAACCATTCGAGATTATACGCCGTGATAGTACTTTTGGAAAAAGTAATTGACAACCGCCGTTAATAATGATATGTTGAGTACGGCTAAAATTTTTCCACTGCCAAACCCCCCGGCCTCAATGATGCGAGCAATCTTAAACAATTAATTCTGGATGGTTGCGGTTAACCTGCGTAACTATTTATTCATCAAAAAGAGGAGAGAGACTGTGAAAAAAGCATTCTTTTTGGTGTTGGCTATTCTGGCTTTTACCGCGCTGGCTTGCGGATTTAACGTGAGCACGGCCAATATTGCCAACGCCCAAATGGCCAAAGACCCGGATGGTAATTCACCAGCCACCACATTTGCCCAAAATGATGTTTTTTATGCCGTTATCGAACTGGCCAACGCCCCGGACGACACCAAAGTCAAAGCGGTTTGGATGGTGGTTGAGGCCGAAGGGGTTGACGCCAACACCACCATCGATGAGGCCGAATTGACTTCCGGCAGCGGCACCCTTCAGTTTAATCTGACCAACGACAAATTGTGGCCGGCCGGTAAATACAAAGTCGATCTGTTTTTGAACGACAAACCGGACCGCACCCTTGAATTTACCGTCGAGGGCGATTCCGTGGCGGAAGCCGAACCCACCCCGGAAGAACCCACCCCGGAGGAACCGACTCCCGAGGAGCCAACCCCGGAAGAACCAACAGCTACTCCGGCGGCTCGCATTGCCAGCGTTCAACTGGCCAAAGATGCCGATGGCAAGGAACTGACCACCACTTTTGGCCCCAATGATGTGTTTAACGCCATTGTTGAGCTGGTTGACGCGCCGGAAGGGACCAAAGTCAAAGCCGTCTGGTCGGTGATTGAAGCCGAAGGCGTTGACCCGGACCAGGTGATTGATGAAGCGGAGCTGACTTCTGGCACCAACACGCTCTATTTTGATTTAACCGGTAACCAGGCCTGGCCGCCCGGCCAATACAAGGTTGACCTGTATTTGAACGGCGACCTGGACCAAACTGTCGAATTTTCGGTTGAAAGCGATGCTTCATCTGCGGTGGCCACGCCCACTCGCCAGGGTTCTGCGGGCGACACACTGGGCGGCAAAACAGAGTCGGATGTTACCCCGGAAGCCGCCGCTGCGGAACCGCTGCCGCTCAAAGATGAATCCTACACCCACCCGTCCGACGCGTTTTCGTTTGGAGTGCCCGAAGGCTGGGAGTTGTACAGCGAAGATGAAGCCAGCGCCGCTTTTGGCGATGACCAATCCCGCTTTGGCGTGGTGTTTGTCAACACCGCTGAACCCTATTCGGCCAAGGAGTTCAAAGGGTTTATCAACGATTCGCTGGATATTATTGCCGATACATTTGCCGATAGTTACGAAATTACGGCCGAAAACGACAAACTCCAGGAAAACAACCTGTATTACGTCGGCGTAACTTTTTCCGACGGCGATGGCAATGCCGACTTCTTCTTTGAGCAGTACGACCGGACCGTGTTTATTTTCTATTTCACCTCGCTGGCCTACGCCGATATGCTGCCCACCCGCGACGCGATTCTGGACACCTACCAGCTTGATGTTGACGCGGCGCAGGCCGCCGAACCGGCCGCCACGCCCACGCCTGTCCCCGCGCCACCTACGCCCAAACCGGCAGCCGCCAACCCGTTCAAGCCGCCGGCCGGTGTGGCTCGCGTGTTCCTGCAAAATGAATACGCCAACGAGTACAACATTGACTTTGGCGACGGCTCTGGCTCCATCCACGTGATGCCGGGCGCGCAAAACTTTTACCACGATGTGCCTCCCGGCAAATACCGGCCGGGGTTGAGCCTGCCCGGCGCTGGCGCGGCCAATATTGAATTTGAAATTCAGGCGGACCAATCTTATCTGATCATCGTTACCGGCGATGCCCACATCAAGGCCGGGCAGGTGTATCCCTGATAATTAGCGCCAATGTTGGGCGATGTAATTTTGTGGGACAACTTAAGCCGGCGCTGGCTCTCTTTTGCCCAACCGGTGCAGGTGATCAGCGCCGGCGCTGTGGCCGAGGTGCTGCCGGCCCTGCACGCGGTTGAATCCGCCGTTGAACGGCAGGGCCTGCACGCCGCCGGGTTTATCGCCTATGAAGCCGGGTCAGCTTTTGACCCGGCTTTGGCCTTTCAATCGCCGGCGCCGCTGCCGCTGCTCTGGTTTGGCCTGTACCACCAGCCCATCGAACTTGAACCGCTGCTTGAAGCAGCCGGTTTTTCGGTGGGGGAGTGGACGCCCAATCTGAGTCAGGCCGATTACACCCGCGTCATCCGGCGGATTAAAAACTGCATTGGCCGCGGCGAAACGTATCAGGTCAATTTTACCCTGCGCCTCCGCGCCGCTTTTGCCGGCCGGCCGCTGGCCTATTTTTGGCAACTGGCCCGCGCCCAGCACAAAGGCTACCCCGCGTTTGTCGATACGGGCCGTTATGCCATTTGTTCTGCCTCGCCGGAGCTGTTTTTTAAACGGGAGGGGCTGCGGGTTGAGATGCGCCCTATGAAAGGCACCGCGCCGCGCGGCCTCACCCTGGCCGATGATAACCGGCTGGCCGCCCAACTCGCGGATTCGGCCAAAGACCGGGCCGAAAATGTGATGATTGTCGATATGATCCGCAATGATTTGGGTACCGTGGCCGATTTGGGCACGGTAAAAACGCCCCGCCTGTTTGAAGTGGAGCGTTACCCCACCGTGCTGCAAATGACCTCAACCGTGACCGCCCAAACCGAAGCGACCACCACCCGCCTCTTTGCGGCGTTATTCCCCTGCGCCTCCATTACCGGCGCGCCCAAAGTCCGCACTACCCAACTTATCGCCGAGCTGGAAAATTCGCCGCGCGGGGTGTATACCGGCTGCATCGGTTTTTTAGCGCCGGGGCGGCAGGCTCAGTTCAATGTGGCTATCCGCACAGTCATCATCGATACCGAAGCGGGCGTGGCCGAATATGGCGTGGGCAGCGGCATTGTTTGGGACTCTGACGAGGCCGATGAGTACCGTGAGTGCCAGACCAAAGCCAGGGTGCTCACAACCACCCGGCCAGCATTTGATCTGCTCGAAACCATGCTCTGGGAGCCGGCCGGCGGCTTCTTTTTGCTTGATCTGCATCTGGCGCGGCTGGCCCAATCGGCCGAGTATTTCGAAATTCCGGTCGATCTGGCCCGCATCCGGCAGGAACTGGCGCGAACCGCCGCCGCGTTTGCCGCCGCACCGCAGCGGGTACGGCTGCTGGTTTCGCCGGCCGGGGCGGCCACAATTGAGGCGACGCCGCTGGATACCTCAACCCGTCCGCGGGAATTTAAGGTGCGACTGGCCGCCGCGCCGGTTGACTCGGCCAATCCGTTTTTGTACCACAAAACCACGCATCGCCAGGTGTACCAGCAGGCGCGCGCCGCCCACCCGGACGCCGACGATGTGTTGCTCTGGAACGAGCGCGGCCAAATCACCGAAAGCAGCATTGCCAACGTGGTTGTTCAATTTGGCCGCAAGTGGGTGACGCCGCCGGTCAGTTGCGGGCTGCTGGCCGGCACGTTTCGGCAGCAGTTGCTGGCGCAGCAAGCCATTCGGGAAGAAATCATCACCCCGGCCGACCTGACACGCGCCGATCAGGTGTATCTTATCAATTCGGTCAGGAAATGGATCAAGGTGACGCTGCTGCCGGGAGTCGGCAAATAGCATTTGCCACCTGTTTGAAGCTTGTGGTATAATCAACGGCTGTTTGTTACGGTAAGAACAATCTTGCGCCTCGCACAAATAAATGCCACAAACCGGCATTTCTTCATAAAATTTACCCCGCGCAAGTGGTAGGAGATAAGCAATGAGCGATCAAGAATTAATTATGGATGACCAGCCAACGGAAGTGGAAGCGCCCGTCGATGAGGTATTGCCCGAAGCTTCCGCCGCCGATGCCGACGAGTCCGGCGCTGGCGGCACAATTTTTAACCTCCAGCCGAGGCAGCAATTGTCGGGCAAAGTGAAAAACATTACCCCGTTTGGCGCGTTTATTGACCTGGGGCTGCCGCAGGATGGTCTGGTTCACATTTCTGAGCTTTCCCGCAAAAAAGTGGAAAAAGTAGAAGATGTGGTGAACGTTGGCGTTGAGGTTGATGTTTGGGTTAAAAAAGTTGACCGCAAACGGGGCCGCATCAGCCTGACCATGATCAAACCGGTGACGCGCCGCATCAAAGATGTTGAGGAAGACGAAGAACTTGAAGGCGTCGTCACCCGGCTTGAATCTTACGGCGCGTTTGTGGATATTGACAGCGAGCGCGACGGCCTGGTTCACATTTCGCAAATTACGCACGGTTTTATCAACCATCCCCAGGAAGCCCTGGAAGTGGGCCAAACCGTCAATGTGAAGGTGCTCAAGGTTAACCGCAAAAAACGCCAGGTTGACCTGTCGATCAAAGCGCTGCTGCCGCCGCCGGTGGTCGAAACGCCCGTTGAAGAGTCGTCGGCCCGGTCTCGCCGCGAGCATCAACCAAAGGAAGAAGAAGCGTACGTGCCGGACGAAGAGCCGGTGCCCACAGCAATGGCCATTGCGTTTGCTAATCTGCAAACCCAGGATACCGGCGAAGATAAAGACAAAAGCAGCCCCGCCATCACCAAAGAAAGCCTCAAAAAGAAACAGGAACAGGAAAGCGTTATTGCCCGAACCCTCGCGGCCAACAAATAGAGCTTTCCCCCTCAAAAACAAAACGCGCCGGCCAATCAGGCCGGCGTTTTTTGTTTGGGCGCAATCCATTATTTTTGGGTGGCTTCAAAAGCCCGCTCAAATTTGCTGCGCCGTTCCGCCGGCAGCGGCCATTCCGTTTGCAGGCCGGCCACAAACTGCGCCAGCGTCTCCTCCGTGCCGCCGCCGATCAACTCGGCTTCAAGCTCCAGATAATCCACCGGACCGTCTTCGGTCAAGTAAACCTCGTCCAGACTAAACTCGATGACCGGCTGGCCCGCCAGCAGAGTTTGGAATTTGTAGCGGGTCTGTTTGATGACAAACAGCAGGACTAGCTTCTGACCGGCCGAAATTTCGCGTACCATTGTTTTGACCTGGCTGCCTGCCCAGCTTTCGGGCTGCGCCGACGGTACTTCGGCCTCAAATTCCTCGCGGCGATGAATCGCGTCGCTGGCCGGGCTGAGCGATTTTAGGGTGGCAATCTGTTTGCTGCCCGATTGCCGCAGCCGGAAGGCGGTGTTGGCGGCCAGAAAACGGCGGTCGGCGGTATCCAGATAACGGTCAGTCACCTGTTTAACGCCGAGCGGTTGCAGCTCAAACGGCCCTACCCGCGTCAGTTGCCGCAAAGCGTCAAACGTTTCGCTATCGGGAACGGAGAATTTTGCTTCGGTTTCGATCATTGGTCTCACTCGTTTCAAGTTGATAAGGATTTTACAGTTGTCAACGGAGTTTAACAAGTTACAAACAATTTCGCCGCCTGCGGCCCAACGTCCGTGTGATCGCCAATTTTGGTAAAATTTTTCCGCCGGTGAAGATATGCTATAATGCTCCAATCCCACTAACTTTTTGGAAATATTGGATAATTCCGAAACTAACAGGGGGTTTAGGGTTTTAAATATAGTGTTGGAAAATTTTCAAACACCTGTGCAGCTTGCACCTGTAACAATTTCTTAACCGGAGGGGATACATGAGTCTGGACCCAAAAATTCAAAAACTGCGAGAGCTAAAAGACCAGGCGACTCACGGCGGCGGCGAAGCCCGGATCAAGGCCCACAAAGAGCGCGGCAAACTGACGGCCCGCGAGCGAATTGAAATTTTGCTGGATGAGGGATCGTTCAGAGAAATTGACGCCTTTGTTACTCACCGTACCACAGATTTTGGCCTGGCCGATAAAACGTTTTTGGGTGACGGGGTGATAACCGGCTACGGCACCATCGATGGCCGGCTCGTGTATACGTTTGCCCAGGATTTTACCGTGCTGGGCGGCAGCCTGGGCCGGGCGCAGGCCAACAAAATTGTAAAATTGCAGGATTTGGCCCTAAAAAACGGCGCGCCGATCATCGGCCTGGAAGACTCGGGCGGGGCGCGGATTCAGGAAGGCGTGGTCAGCCTGGGCGGCTACAGCGACATTTTTCTGCGCAATACGCTCAGCAGCGGCGTCATCCCCCAAATCTCATCGATTATGGGGCCGTGCGCCGGCGGCGCGGTTTACTCGCCGGCCATCACCGATTTTATCATTATGACCCGCGACTCGAGCTACATGTTTTTGACCGGCCCGGATGTGGTTAAATCGGTCACGCACGAAGAGGTCACTTTTGAGGAACTCGGCGGGGCCAGCACCCACAGCGAAATCAGCGGCGTGGCCCATTTTGCCGCCGACAGCGAAGCGCACGCTCTGTTCCTCATTCGCAAATTGATCAGCTATCTGCCGCGCAACAACATGGAAGATGCCCCCATTGTGCCCTGCGACGACGACCCGCTGCGCACCGAAAGCCGGCTCGACACCCTGGTGCCGGACAACCCCAACAAACCCTACGATATGCACGAAATTATTACCGCGATTGTCGATGCCGGCGAATTTTTGGAAGTCCACGAGCACTACGCCCGCAACATTATTGTCGGTTTTGCCCGCCTCAACGGGCAGAGCGTGGGCATTGTGGCCAACCAGCCGGCGTTTTTGGCCGGCGTGCTTGATATCGACGCTTCCAAAAAAGCGGCCCGCTTTGTCCGCTTCTGCGATTGTTTCAACATCCCTATCATTACGCTGGAAGATGTGCCCGGCTTTTTGCCCGGCGTTACCCAGGAACACGGCGGCATCATCATCCACGGGGCCAAGCTGCTGTACGCCTACGCCGAAGCCACCGTGCCTAAAATCACGGTGATCACCCGCAAAGCCTACGGCGGCGCGTACTGCGTGATGAGCAGCAAGCATCTGCGCGGCGACATCAACCTGGCCTGGCCCGCCGCCGAAATCGCGGTGATGGGGCCAGAAGGCGCCATCAACGTGCTCTACCGGCGCGAACTGGCCAACGCCGAAGACCCCGAAGCCGCCCGCGCCGAACTGGTGCAGGAGTATCGGGACAAATTTGCCAACCCCTATGTCGCGGCCAGTTGGGGCTATCTGGATGACGTCATCGAGCCGAGCGAAACCCGGCCGCGTTTGATCAACGCGCTGGAAATGCTCAAAAACAAACGCGACGAAAACCCGCCTAAAAAACACGGCAATATCCCGCTGTAGTAGAGAGGTGACCCACTTATGCCGATGCTGAAAAAGATTTTAGTAGCTAACCGCGGCGAAATTGCCGTCCGTATTATCCGGGCCTGCCAGGAATTGGGCTATGAGGCCGTGGCCATCTACTCCGACGCCGACCGGATGGCCCCGCACGTGCGCATGGCTCAGGAAGCCTACCGGCTGGGACCGGCTCAGGCCACCGAAAGTTACCTGCGCGGCGACAAAATCATCGAGATTGCCAAAAACGCCAAAGTCGATGGCATTCACCCCGGCTACGGCTTTTTGGCTGAAAACGCCGATTTTGCCGAAGCCGTGGTCAATGCCGGCCTCACCTGGATTGGCCCGCCGCCGTCGGCCATCCGCATGATGGGCGACAAAGTGACTGCCCGCCAAACCATGGCCGCGGCCAATGTGCCGCTGGTGCCCGGCACCCTGGCCACCGAGCGCCTGACCGATGAAGACCTGATTGCCTCAGCCGAGCAGATTGGCTACCCGCTGCTGGTAAAAGCGGCCGCCGGCGGCGGCGGCAAAGGCATGCGCAAAGTCTTTCAGGCCGACGAACTGCCGCCCGCTATCCGCACCGCCCGCCGCGAAGCGCAGTCGGCGTTTGGCGACGACCGCATTTATCTGGAAAAGCTGATTGAGAACGCCCGCCACATCGAGGTGCAGATTTTGGGCGACATGCACGGCAACGTCATCCATCTGGGCGAGCGTGAATGCTCAATCCAGCGGCGGCACCAAAAACTCATCGAAGAAGCGCCCTCGTCTGTGGTGGATGAAGACCTGCGCGAGAAGATGGGGCAGATTGCGGTCAGCGCCGCCAAGGCGGTCAATTACTACTCCGCTGGCACAATGGAATTTGTATTAGACAAAGACCGCAACTTCTATTTTTTGGAAATGAACACCCGCTTGCAAGTAGAACACCCCGTTACCGAAATGGTGACCGGGGTGGATATTGTCAAAGAAATGCTGCGGGTGGCTTCGGGCCGGCGGCTGCGCTACAGCCAAAAAGATATTCACGTAAAGGGCTGGGCGATGGAGTGCCGTATTTTGGCCGAAGACCCGGCCAACAATTTTATGCCCTCCATTGGCCGGGTTATCGGCCTGACCACGCCCACCGGCCCCGGCGTGCGCATTGACAGCGGCATTTACTTTGGCTCAGAAATTACCCCCTACTACGATTCGCTCATGGCCAAGCTGATTGTGCTGGGCGAGTCTCGCGGCGAGGCCATTTTGCGCATGCGCCGGGCGCTCGATGAATTTCGCATTACCGGCGTGGCTACGGTGCTGCCGCTGCACATCCAGTTGATGAATTCCACCCGCTACCAGGCCGGGCAAATCGATACCACTTTTCTGGAACAAAACTTTTCCTTTAACCAAACTCCCAGCACCGTCAATGCCAAAATTGCCGCGGTGGCGGCCACGCTGATGGCCCATCAGCGCAACCAGCGCGCCATATTGCTGCACGAAGGCGGCCCCAGCCCGTGGCGGTTGTACGGCCGGCGCGAGGCGCTGGATCGACGGCTGCGCTGATGATTCCAATAGATACGAGGCACACACGATGAAATACGTAACCAAAATCGGCGGCCAGCAGTTCATCATTGATATTAACCAGGCCGGCGAGATCACCGTTGATGGCGAAGTGATCAATGTTGATATGCAAAAAATGGAAGACACCACCATGTATTCCATGATCATCGAGGGCGAGTCGCACGATATCCGCATGAATGAGGGCGACGGCTTTTTTGAGGTGCAGGTGAGCGGCGAGATTTATCACGTAGAAGTTGAGGACGAGCGCTCCCGGCTGCTGGCCAGCGTAAAACGTGGCCCCACCTTGGAATCCGGCGAAATCCACATCAAAGCGCCCATGCCGGGCGTGGTGGTGGATGTAACGGTGAAGCAGGGCCAGCGCGTGGTAAAAGATGATATTGTGCTGGTGCTGGAATCGATGAAAATGCAAAACGAGTTCAAAGCGCCGCGGGATGGCGTGGTTCACCTTGTGCGCGTTAAACCGGGCGACACAGTTGATCAAAACGAGGTGTTGTTGTCGCTGATTTAACC
>CAYOXS010000132.1:0-3698 GCA_964407935.1 uncultured Caldilineaceae bacterium | reverse complement strand
TATTATCAATCCTGTAAAGTTATGCTATAATCTCAACACATTACACAGGACAGCTCAACACGTGGCAGAAAAAGAACCGCAATCCGGCCCGGAAAAATCAAAAATGTGGCCTCTGGATATGTTTGAGGCGGCCGAGGTAACCGGCAATAGCAGCGATGAGCAGGCGGCCGAAAAACTGGCTCAGGAACTAAAAGAAATCACCGCCTTGTACAATGTCGGGGTGGTGCTTAATTCCAGCCTCAATTCCAAAGAGGTGTTGTGGGCGGTGTACAAAGAGTGCAGCCGCCTGGTAGATACCTCTAACTTTGCCCTGGCCATCCGCGATCCCAAAAAAGACGAGCTTATTTTTATGCTGGTGCTGAGCAACCGCCAGACCCTGCGCCCGTTTTCGGTTAAACTGTCCGGCGAACCCGGTCTGGCCATCACTGTCCTCACCAGCGACGAACCGCTGTCGGTGAGCGATATTGCGGCCTTTGGCCAGCCCTTTGAAATCAGCCGGGCCTACACCAGCGTCAAGGCGCAATCCTGGCTGGGCGTGCCGATCATCAATCCGGTGCAGGCCGGCGAAACCTCGCAGGGCGTGATTATGATCTGGAGCGAGCAGCCTCACGCCTACACCAATCATCACCTGTGGCTGCTGTCGGCCATTGGCACCCAGGCCTCCATTGCCATCCGCAACGCCCGCCTGTACGAAAGCAGCCAGCGCCGCGCCGCCGATATGGCCCGCCTTAAAGATATTGCCCAGCGCCAGGCCGAGGATATGCGCTTTCTCAACGAAGTTGGCCGCACCCTCTCCTCTACCCTGCATCTGGACAAGGTTCTCACCGCGGTGATGGAGCAGGTGGATGAGCTGCTGGCCGTGGAGGCCGGCTCGCTGCTGCTGACCGACCCCGAAACCGGCGATCTGGTATTTCAGGTGGCGCTCGGTGAAAAGGCCAAAGAGGTTAAACCGTTCCGCGTGCCCAAAGGGCAGGGCATTGCCGGCGAGGTGGCCGAAACCGGCAAGCCGCTGGTTATTCAGGATGTTAAGCAAGACAGCCGCCACTTTAAAGACGTTGACGAAAAAACGCAGTTTGACACTCGCAACATTTTGTGTGTGCCGCTGGTGCTGCAAGAGCAGATTGTGGGCGTGCTGCAGGTGCTCAACAAAAAAACCGGCGGCTTTACCCAGCACGATGTTGATCTGCTCGGTTCGATTGCCTCGTATGCGGCCATCGCCATTGAAAACGCGCGCCTGTACGAAAGCCTGCAGGCCGAACACGAGCGCAGCATTCAGGCCGAACAGGACGCCCGCCGCCGGCTGGCCAGCGATCTGCACGATGGCCCTACCCAGTTGGTAGCCGCCGTTATGATGAACCTGGACTTTGCCCAAAAAGCGCTTACCAAAGACCCGTCGCTGCTGCCTTCAACAATTACCGAAATGCAGGAACTGGCCTCGCGGGCCAGCCACCAGATGCGGACTCTGCTGTTTGAGCTGCGCCCGCTGGTACTGGAAACGCAGGGGTTGGGCGCGGCGCTGCAAGTATTTCTAGATCGCCGCCAAAAAGATGCCGGCCCCAAAACCCGGCTCAAACTTGAAATTGATACGGTTAATCCCAACGGCGATATTTCGCGGCAGGACGGCAAAATCGAAGCCACCATTTTTGCCATTGTGCAGGAAACTGTTAACAACGCCATCAAACACGCCGAGGCCAACGTGATTGAGGTGCGGCTCAAGGAAACCGAAAAGGATATTTCGGTGCAGATTGTGGATGACGGCAGCGGCTTTGATGTTGACGAAGTGATGGACGGTTACGAAAATCGCGGCAGTTTGGGCATGCTCAACCTGCGCGAGCGCTCCGAGGCCATTGGCGGCGAGTTTTCCATCGACTCAGCGGCCGGGCACGGCACCAACATCCTGCTGGTTATTCCCAAAGAGATTGATGAAAAAGAGATGCGGGTGAAGCAAACGGTGACCGGCATTTTGAAATCGTCGCCCGAGGTTCGCCGCGCCCGGCAGTAACACCTGGTGTAAAAACAGGAATCAGGAGTCAGGGGTCAGGAATTAGGGGATTTAACGAATAAAAACGGGTTAAAAATAAAGGAAAATTCCCCAATCTCCCAATCCCGGCCCAAAATGGCTGGAAAAAATATTTTGGATATCTGACAGGTGCCGGGGCAACCGGCACTTCTTTATTGTGAAACCCATGCAAAACATTGCTCTTGACCGATTACGAGACTGGATTACCGCCGATGACCCGCGTGTGGCGCTGGCCGGCGTGATTTTTGTGGTGGTGCTGGCTGGCGTGCTGGCCGGCGCGCTCTTTGGCGGATTAGGCCCCATTCTGGCCATTGGGCTGGTGGGCGGGCTGGTCGTTGCCCTGCTGATGCTGCGCAGCACCCAGGTTGGGCTAACGGCGCTCATCGCCCTGATTGCGTTGCTGCCCTACGGCGCGCTGCCGTTCAAACTCGGCTTTCGGCCCACCTTCATCGATTTGGCGCTGGGCGCTATTTTTGCGGTGTGGCTGCTGCGGCTGATTACCGGCAAACAGCACACGTTTATCACCTCGCCGCTGGGCGGGCTGGTGTTTGCCTTTGCGGGCTGGTCGCTTTTTATTTTTATTTTTGGCCTGCGCTACGGCGGGTTGAACGTAACCGTCGCCCGCAACTTTGCCGAAATCCTGCTGGCGGTCAGCCTTTTCTTTTTGGCGATCAATCAGGTGCGCACCGTGACCCAGCTCGAACAGCTTTCGCGGGCCATCATTCTGGCCGGCGCGGGTACGGCGCTGCTGGGCATTGTTTTTTACGTGATCCCCGGTGATTGGACGGTGCAGGCGCTGTCGCTGCTGCGGGTGTTCCAATACCCTACCGAAGGCATTTTGCGCTACATTGAGGACGACCCCACCCAGCCGATGCGGGCCATTGCCACCTCGGTGGACCCCAACGCGCTGGGCGGGTTGATGGTCTTTTTAACCATCATCACGGTCTCGCACCTGTTTGCGGCCAAACCGGTGATTGGCCGCCCCTATTTGCTGCTCATTTCTGGCTTGATGCTGGGCACGCTGTACCTCACCTTTTCACGCGGCTCGCTGCTGGGCGTGGTGGCCGGGCTGGGCGTTATCAGCCTGCTGCGCTACCGCAAACTCATCTGGGTGATGGTGGCCGTGGCGGCGCTGGTGGTGATTTTGCCGCAAACGCAGTTGTACGTGCAGCGTTTCATCGAGGGTATTCGCGGCGAGGATTTGGCCACGCAAATGCGTTTTGGCGAATACAAAGACGCGCTCAATTTAATCAGCCGCTACCCGCTGACCGGAGTGGGCTTTTTTGGCACGCCGGATATTGACGTATACGTTGGGGTATCAAGCGTGTATTTGCTGCTGGCCCAGCAAATTGGGCTGGTGGGGGCCGGGCTGTACGCTCTGATTGGGGTGAGTTATCTGCTGCTGGTGTGGGCCACGTTTCGGCGGCTGCCGCGCGGCCACCGCCTCGAAGGGCCGCTGCTGGCCTACGGCGCGGCTATTTTAGGGGCCATGATCGGCGGCGTGTTCGATCACTTTTATTTGAACCTCACCTTTATTCACATTGCCTGTTTATACTGGCTGGTGCTGGGGCTGGGGACAACCGCAGTGCTGCTCTGGCGGCAGGAAGAGGCCGGGGAAAATATTACAGGAATGCGTTAATTAATTCCGGGTTTTGTAGGGGCGAGGCCACTCGGAGGG
>CAYOXS010000131.1:8576-14287 GCA_964407935.1 uncultured Caldilineaceae bacterium | reverse complement strand
GCCGCGGCTGTTGTTAAAGAAAAATCTGGCGGCAACACCTACATGGTCGGCTCCAGCGGCGATTTCCAGAACCCCTTCTTTGCCAACCGGGAACAACCCTGGATTGTGGACGGCACACTTGTTGTCGATCCCATGGTGCAAAAATATGTTGAGACGGCCAAACTGTTCCGCGATCAGGGTTACGAAGCTCAGGCGCAGCAGTGGCAAGAAGGCTGGTTTGCCGGCATGAACGACAGCCTGGTTGATGCCCAGGGCAATCCCAAAAAAGTATTCAGCTACTTCCTGCCCACCTGGGGGTTGCCCTATGTGCTGGCCCCCAACGCCAAATCGGCGGATGGTTCCAGCGACACCAGCGGCGACTGGGGCGTTATCAGCGGGCCGTTGCCCTACCAATGGGGCGGCACCTGGCTGGGCGTGATGAAAGAAAGTTCCAAAATGGATCTGGCCAAAGAATTTGTTCGCTTTGCCACGCTGGATCAGGAAAACCTCACCAACTGGGCCACCGGCGTTTACACCAACGACTACCTGAAGGCCATCGATCCCGAAGTTCCCGCCGACCAGATGCAGGCCCCTGGCGACTTTGTTTCCAGCCAGGTTGTTGTTGAAAAGATCATTTCTTCCTTTGACAAATCCGAACTCAGCGCCTTTTTGGCTGGGCAAAACTCGTACGCCGGCTTTGCCGAAGCCGCTCCCAGCGTCAATGCCAAATTGATGACCGGTTCTGACGATGCCATTCAACGGGCGCTCAACGACCCGCTCAACCAGTACCTCAACGGCGAAATCAGCGAAGAACAAATGTGGACTACCTGGAAAGACAGCCTCCGCATTGAATTCCCGGATTTAACTATCCCCTAAGTTTTTGCCAAAAATGGGCCAGTGTATTTCAAATGCACTGGCCCATTTTACAGGAGTAAATATGATGGGTCGATTGAAATTAAGAAAAGATCACTATGGGTATCTCTTTATCGCTCCTTTTGTTATTGGTTTTCTAACATTTGGTTTATACCCGGTTTACAACACGTTGTACCTCAGTTTTACAGATACAATCCTGTTAAGTAGCAGCGCCAATTTTGTGGGGTTTACCAACTTTGTGCGCCTGTTTGCCGACAACGTGTTTATGAACGCCATCAAAAATACCTGGCTGCTCTGGATTCTGAATTTTATTCCCCAAATGGGAGTGGCCATGTTGCTGTCGGTTTGGTTTACCAGCCTCCGGTTGCGAATTAAAGGTGTTGGCATTTGGCGGGCGATATTCTTTTTGCCAAATTTGCTGATGCCCGCTGCTGTGGCGGCGCTGTATTTTAGTTTGTTCTCGTTTTACGGTCCGGTCAACCAATTTATGGTCCGGGCCGGATTTTTGTCTGAGGCGATGCAGTTTTTGCAGAACGCCACAATTACCCGCGGCCTTGTGGTTTTCATCCAGTGGTGGATGTGGTACGGCCCAACCATTATTTTGCTGATGGCCGGGATGACTGCCATTCCCGTTTCGCTGTATGAATCGGCCATGATTGATGGCGCCAACGAGCAGCAGATGTTCTGGCGGATAACGCTGCCGCTGCTAAAACCCATTCTGATTTATATTTTTGTTACGTCGCTGGTTGGCGGGATGCAGATGTTTGACATCCCCTACCTTTTAACGGATGGCCGCGGCTCGCCCAGCGGTTCCATTATGACCAACAACATCCTGATGTATCTGAAATTTGCCAGCAGTAAAGGCCACATTGGCGCGGCGTCGTCTGTTGGGGTTTTGGTTTTTATTATGACCTGCGTTTGTGCGCTCGGCATCTTTTACTTTTTACGAGAAAAAGACCATCGTTGATGACTGTTTGGGGTGGAAAATACTGCAAAAACCGGAGATGTTGCGATGCTGAACACTTATAAATTGAACACACTGATCCTGCGTGGATTTATCTATATTGTCCTCTTTGTCCTGTTAATTGTCACCATTGTTCCGATTTGGCTGTTAATTGTAAATTCAACCCGCTCTACCGTTGAAATTCAACAGGGGCTGAGTTTTATGCCCAGCACCCATCTGTTTGAAAACTACGGCATTCTGCTCGGCCGGGGACTCAACCTGTGGCGTGGTTTTTTTAACAGCCTGTTTGTGGCCGTGGCGTCAACCATTCTGACTGTTTATTTTTCAATGCTCACCGCGTACGGCATTGTTGTTTACAATTTTAAGGGCAAACGACTCTTTTCTAATTTTATTGTGGTGCTGGTGATGATCCCAATGCAGCTTTCAATTGTTGGCTTTTACCAGTACATGTCAAAATTGGGGCTAACCGATAATTTTGCCTCGCTGATTTTGCCTACCATTGCCTCGGCCGGCTCCGTGTTTTTTGGCAAGCAGTATCTTGAGTCGGTGGTGATCAAAGATCTCATCGATGCCGGCCGCGTTGACGGAGCCGGTGAATTTAGCATATTTCACAGCATCATGATGCCCATCGCCCTGCCCGGGGCGGTGACAATGGGGATTTTCGCCTTTATTGCGTCCTGGAACAACTTTTTCAACGCCTTTATTTTGATTTCGTCACTTGAACGTTACACTTTGCCCATGCTGGTGCAAACCCTGCGCGGCGACGTGTACCGCACCGAATACGGGGCCATCTATCTGGGGCTTGCTTTTACTGTTGTCCCCATCATCATGATTTACACTATTTTTTCCAGATACATCGTCAGCGGTATCGCGATGGGTTCGGTTAAAGAATAGGCCAGCCCCCATCAACCCCATTTGAAAGGTAAAATAATGACCCAACCGAATCACCCCTCCGAACAGCTCTATCTCGACCCAACGCAACCCATTGCCGCGCGCGTGCAAAACCTGGTCGGCCAGATGACGCTGGCCGAAAAAATCTCGCAGATGCTTTTTACCGCGCCGGCCATTGACCGGCTGGATATTGCCAAACACAATTGGTGGAACGAAGGGCTGCACGGCCTGGGCCGGGCCGGTGTGGCCACCGTTTTTCCGCAGGCTATTGGGCTGGCCGCCACCTGGAATGAACAACTGATGCACACCGTCGCTACCGCCATTTCCGACGAAGCCCGGGCCAAACATCACGCCGCCGCCCGCCGCGGTCTGCGAGAAATGTACACCGGCCTTACCTGCTGGTCGCCCAATGTTAACATTTTCCGCGATCCCCGCTGGGGGCGCGGCCAGGAAACCTACGGCGAAGACCCCTATTTAACCGCCAAAATGGGCGTTGCCTTTGTCAAAGGGTTGCAGGGCGATGACTCCCGCTACCTCAAACTGGCGGCTACACCCAAACATTACGCCGTTCACAGCGGGCCGGAGTCGCTGCGCCACCATTTTGATGCCCGGATTGATGAACGGGATATGCGCGAATTTTACCTGTTTGCCTTTGAGGCCACCGTTAAAGAGGCCAACGCCGCTTCGATTATGGGCGCGTACAACCGCACCAACGGCGAACCGTGCTGCGCCAGCCCCACTTTGCTGGAGCAGATTTTGCGCCGCGAATGGGGCTTTGACGGCTACGTTGTTTCCGACTGCGAAGCCATCCGCGACATTTTTGAAAACCACAAAGTAGTGGCCACGGCCGCCGAAGCCGCGGCGCTGGCCGTAAAAAACGGCTGCGAGTTGAACTGCGGCCGGATTTATTCGGTGCTGCTCGACTCCGTTAAACAGGGACTGATTGACGAAGCCACCATTGATCAGGCGGTAACGCGGCTGTTTACGGCCCGCTTCAAACTGGGCATGTTCGATCCGCCGGCAAGCGTGCCCTATGCCCACATCCCCATCGACGTAATTAATTCCCCGGCGCATCAGGAACTGGCGTTGCGGGCGGCCAGAGAATCGATTGTGCTGCTCAAAAATGAGGGCAACCTGCTGCCGCTGCGCAAAGACATCGGCTCAATTGCCGTGATTGGGCCAAATGCCGATGATGTTCAGATTTTGCTGGGCAATTACAACGGCACGCCGGCCACGGCGGTTACGCCGCTCGACGGCATTCGCCAGAAAGTTAGCCCGGCCACCCGCGTTTACCACGCCTCCGGCTGCGCGCTGGCCGACGGCATGCCGTTTTTGCAGGCCATTCCCACCGGCCACCTGCGCCCCGCCTATCGACCCGCCGCCGAAACCGGGCTGACCGGCCGCTACTACCCCAACGCTCAATTCAGCGGCGAGCCGCAACGGGAGCAGATCGACAGCCAGATTAACTTTATCTGGAAAGACACCAACCCGCTCACTGGCCGCTGGGGCGATCATTTCAGCGTTCGCTGGGACGGTTTTTTGGTGCCGCCGGCCAGCGGCGTGTACCACCTGGCCGCCAACGGCTTCAGCGAGTACCGGCTCTATCTGGACGGCGAGTTGCTGCTGCAAAATAAAATGGAACACCACCCCATCCTCAAATACAAAGAAATCGCGCTCGAAGCCGGCCGATTTTATCGCCTGCAACTGGAATACGTGAACGAGGGGCTTGACCCGCAAATTCAGCTTTTGTGGTCGCTGCCGGAGCCGGATTACGAATCGGCGGCGCTGGCCGCGGCGCAAAATGCCGAGGTGGTGGTGCTGGTAATGGGGCTGTCGGCGCAACTGGAGGGCGAAGAGATGCCCATTTTCATTGATGGCTTTGCCGGCGGCGACCGGACCGACATCAAACTGCCGGCGATGCAGGAAAATTTGCTCAAAAAAATTCACGCGCTGGGCAAACCGGTGGTGCTGGTGTTAACCAACGGCAGCGCGCTGGCGGTCAATTGGGCGGCAGAACACGTTCCGGCTATTGTCGAAGCGTGGTACCCGGGGCAGGCCGGCGGCGCAGCCCTGGCCGATGTGCTGTTTGGCGATTACAACCCGGCCGGCCGGTTGCCGCTCACCTTCTACCAATCGGTTGATGATTTGCCGCCGTTTGAGGATTACCGGCTGGAGGGCCGCACCTATCGTTATTTCTGTGGCCAGCCGCTCTTTTCCTTTGGCCACGGTTTGAGTTATACTACCTTTGCGTATAGCAATTTGCAGTTTGACCGCCCGGATGTTGCGGTGGGTGGAGAAGTGGCTGTCAGCGTGGATATTACCAACAACGGCGCTCGCGCCGGCGATGAGGTGGTGCAGTTGTACATTCGCCAGGCCGAAGGAGCGCGATCCGCGTTGAAGCTCAAAGGCTTCAAACGGCTGTCGCTGGAACCGGGCCAATGCAAAACGGTTACGTTTTATCTGCACACCCACCAACTCGGCCTGTACGATGAGGCGATGCGCTACGTAGTTGAGCCGCAAACGGTGCAGGTGCTGGTGGGGCGCTCGGCCACAGATTTGCCGCTGGCTGCAACGCTCAACGTGGTTGGCCAACCGGTAGATGCCACCGACCACAAAGTCTTCTTCAGCGAGGTTGTGGTGGATTAACGCCGGATAATCCTGCCGGCAGTTTTGCCTGGGCTGACTTAAATTTTGGAACTGCCGTGAACAAAATGCGCCGAGGATCATCGCCCAAGTTTCGCTACTGGCTGCGGCTGGCCCTCTTTTTTGGAGCGACGCTGGCCGCGGCGCTGGCAGTTTTGCCGGCGCTGTTTGGCGCGCTAACCACCCTCAGCCTGCTGTATGCGCCCTGCAGCCCGGCTGCCGCTGCGCCCGCCGATTTCGGTTTGAACGCCGAGCCGGTGACCATCGCCACGGGTGCGGGCGGCGTGTTTACCGGTTATTTTATCCCCGGCAGCAACGGCGCGACGGTGCTGATGCCGCCGCCGTTTACCAGCGACCGCTC
>CAYOXS010000131.1:6584-8476 GCA_964407935.1 uncultured Caldilineaceae bacterium | reverse complement strand
TCGCGGCTGCGGGCGGTGGTGGCCGAGGGCGGCTACAGTGATTTTATGGCCGGCGCGGTGGGCTACGGCGACCCCGCCCGGCCATTTTCAGTTTATTTTATGACGCTCTATCGCGCCGCGATGCGCTACACCTACCGGCTGGTCACCGGCGCAAACATTAATAGCCTGCGCCCGGTGGCGGAGATCAGCCGGATTGCGCCGCGGCCGGTACTGCTGATTTACGGCAGCCGCGAGCCGAGTCTGGCCGGGGGCCGACAGCAGGCCGCTGCTGCGGGGCCATCGGCCCAATTGTGGGTGGTTGAAGGCGCGAGCCACGGCAATTATATGCAGGTAGCCCCGGCGGAGTACGAGCGCCGGCTGGCTGAGTTTTTTGACGCGGCGCTGTTGAGGTAAAATAGGATTTTTATAAATCCAGCCCAGGAGAAAAAGATGACTGACTCGGTAATTGCCTCAAATCTTATGAAACAGGCCTTGCAGCAGGGAAAATCGGTGGTGGGTACAATGGTGGTTGAAATTCGCCAGCCATCGGTGATGCAGTTGCTGGCCAACGCCGGCTTCGATTTTGTGATCATCGACAACGAACACGGCTCTTTTAATGTTGAAACTCTGGCCGATTTGAGCCGGACAGCGATGTACGTTGGCTTAACGCCAATTGTCCGCCCGCCCGATCTGGCCTACCCCTACCTGGCTCAGGTGCTCGATGGCGGCGCGCAGGGGATTATGCTGCCGCGGATTTACGGCGTCGAACAGGTGCAGGAGGCGCTGCAAATTATGAAGTACCCGCCGGTTGGCCGCCGCGGCAACGCCATGGCCCGGGGCTTCAGCAATTTCCGTTCTGCCCCACCGCTGCCGGCGATGGCTCGTTCCAACGAGCAAACCATGCTGATCGCCCAGATTGAAACCAAAGAAGCCGTGGCCAACATTAATGAGATTGCGGCCACGCCGGGCGTCGATGTGGCCCTGATTGGCCCCAACGATTTGTCGATTTCGCTGGGCGTGGGCGGCCAGCTCGATTCGCCGGTGCTGCATCAGGCCATCGAAACGACCATTGCCGCCTGCTTGCGGCACGGCGTTTATCCGGCTATCCACATTAACGAAACGGACAAAGCCATCTATTGGGCCAAAAAGGGGATGCGGGTGATCAGTTCCAACGCCGAAATCGGCTTTTTGGTGAAGGCCGGCGCGGAGGCAGCGGCGGCAATCCGGCAGGGGTTTTCGGCTTAAAACAGCCGGGGCAAAATTAGCCCCAACGCCAAAAGCAAACTGAAAACGAGTTCTAACCGGGCCGTTCCCGCCAGCGCTTGATTGAGGGGACGGCCTTTTTGTTTGAAAATGAGGTGCAGCAGCGGGCGCAGCAGCGGCAGCGACAACCAGCTCAACAGCACCCAGGCCGAACTGACGCCGAGCAGGGCCATCAGCAGCGGCGCCAGGTACGAGCCGCCGGCCAGCAGCAGATATTCCATTTGCGCGCCACGCCGGCCCAGCCGCACGGCCATTGTTTTTTTGCCGGCGGCCCGGTCGGTGTCGATGTCGCGCAGGTTGTTGACCACCAAAATGGCGGTGGCCAAAAATCCCAGCGGGATGGCCGTCCACACGGCCGCCGCGCTCACCGTGAGCGCCTGCACGTAGTAGGTGCCGCACACGGCCACCAGCCCAAAAAAGATAAACACAAACAGATCGCCCAGGCCGTTGTAGCCCAGCGGAAACGGCCCGCCGGTGTAGGCAATGCCCGCCAAAATAGACAACAGGCCGATGGCCACTATCGGCCAGCCGCCCACATAAACCAGATACAGGCCGATCACTGCCGCCAGCCCAAAGGTGAGCCACATACCGGCCAGCACCTGCCCCGGCGAGAGCAGCCCGGCCTGGGTAACGCGCAGCGGCCCCAGCCG
>CAYOXS010000131.1:0-6484 GCA_964407935.1 uncultured Caldilineaceae bacterium | reverse complement strand
GGCGTCCAGCTCAGCCGTTCTTCGGCCCAGCCGCGAGAGGCGTAATTATCGTTGCCCACAAAACCGTCCGGCGAGCCTTGCAGCTCAAAGAGCTGCTGTGGTTCGCTGCCGGCGGGGGTAGTTGCCCACATCGACCACTGGCCGCCGCGTTCGCTGACAAAGGCAATCACCCGGCCGTCCGGCGACCAGACCGGCAGGCCATCGCGGCCGGGGCTGTTGGTGAGCCGCTGCAAATTGCTGCCATCGGCATTGACAAGGTACAGCTCCCAGTCGTCGTCGCGGCGCGACATAAACGCAATTTGCGACCCGTCCGGCGACAGCGCCGGCGCGGTGTCCTGGTTGCTGTCGGTGAGGGGTTCGATGTTTGCCAGCGGAGGCGACGCCAGCCGCAGGCCATCGCCGGTATTGCCCCAGCCTTTGAATACAACCTGACCGCCAGCGCCGATGGTGGGGTATTCACCTTCGCCCACGTAGCTGGCCGGCCCGCGGTCGGCCCGGCTGTCAACCAGATAGAGTTCCGATTTGCGGCTGCCGGTGCGGCGCGACAGCAGTAAAATCTGGTTGCCGTCGGGCGTCCAGGTGGGGAGCTGGTCTTCGACAAAATTGGCCACGAGCGCGCCGCCGCCGCCGTTCAAATCAGTGGTCACCAGCCCGCGGCTGTCGCGGCTCCAGGAATGAAAGGCGATGCGCGAGCCATCGGGGTTAAAGGCCGGCTGGCTGGCGTTGGCGCGGAACAGCCGGCTGCCGGAGCCATCGGCCTGGGCAAAGTACAGGTCGTAGCTGGTGCCGTTGTACACCGGGTAGGCAATAGTGCCGCTGAGCGACGCCGGCGGCACGCCTCGCGGCTGGGCGGCAACCGGCGCGGGTGAGGGGCTGGGCGAGGGCGTGCTGGTGGCTGTGGCCGGCCGCGGCGAAGCTGTGGCGCTGGGGGCCGGCGTGTTTTCCTGCATCACCCGGGTGGGGCTGGGCGACGGCGTTGGCGTAGCGGTTGGCACCAAAATGGGCGTGGTTTCCGGTTGCAGCGCCTGCGCGCCGGCGGGTGGTTTTTGGGCAACGCCGAACGCGCCGGTTCCCAGCAAAACGTAGGCGGCAATGCCCAGCAGGGCCAGTACCAGCGCCAACCCTGCCGCACCCAGCAAAATGGGCAGCATCGATCCTTTTTTGGCTTTGGTCGTTTTGGGGCTGGCCGAGGCGCGGGTTTCGGTGGAGTCAATCAGCGCCTGGCGCATTTCATCGGCGGATTGGTAGCGCTCGTCCGGGTAAATGGCGATGGCCTTGAGAATGACCAGTTCGGTGTTTTCTGACAGGGCCGGGTTGAGCGCGCGCGGTTTTACCAGGCTTTCCGGTTTGAGCAGGCGGCGATGCACCTCGACGGGTGGGATGTTGGTGAGCAGGTGGTAGAGCGTGGCCCCCAGCGAGTAAATATCGGAGCGGCTGTCGGTGTGTTCGTCGCTGCCGGCAAACTGCTCCAGCGGGGCGTAGGCCGGGGTGCCAATGCCGCGCAGCTCGGCTTTAGTTTCCGGGCTGTCGGCATCAAACAGTTTTACCAGGCCAAAATCTACCAGTTTAACCCGGTTGTACAGATCAACCCGCAGGTTGGCCGGTTTGATGTCGCGGTGAATGATGGGCTGCGGGCGCTGGTTGTGCAGGTAGTTGAGCGCGTCCAGCACCTGATCGGCCCAGATAACCACCGATTTTTCTTCGAGCGGCTGCCGGGTGCGTTCCAGGCGGCTTTCCAGATCATCGCCTTCCACGTAATCCATCACCAGATATTCGCGGTCATCAACAATAAAATAATCGGAGACTTTGGGCAGGTTGGGGTGATCCAGCCGGGCCAGCACACTGGCTTCGGCCAAAAACTGTTCACGGGCGCGATTTTGCACATTTACCGGTGCGCCGGGGTCCGGCAGATTTTCTTTGATGGCGCAGCGCCGTCCCTTTAGCCGCAGGTCGTCGGCCAGGTAAACCGCGCCCATCGCCCCGCAGCCGAGGACACTGACTAGCTTGTAGCGCTGGCTGAGCAGGATGTCTTTGCCCAGCAGATTGCGCAGCGGCGTTTTGCACTGGATGCAAATTCTGGTGGTAGACGGGTTATCAAAACTACAGTTGGGGCACATTTGCGACATAAGCGGTGTCCTGTGTTAAGTCCGGTTTGGTTGGTCAGGGAGTCCAACTGATGCGTTCTTCGGTCCAGCCGCGGCTGGCGTTGCGGTTGTCGCCCACGTAGCCATCGGGCGAGCCTTCCAGCTCAAAGAGCAGGCGCTGGCCTTCGCCGGTGGGCAGGGTAACCCAAATGCCCCATTCGCCATCACGCTGGCTGACAAAAGCGATGACGTTGCCATCGGGCGACCAGGTGGGCAGGCCGTCGTCGCCGGGGTTGCTGGTAATACGGATAGGGTTGGAGCCATCGACATTGGCTACAAAAATGTCCCAGTTGCCTTCCCGGCGAGACATAAACGCCACTTTGCGGCCGTTGGGCGATAACGACGGCGCGGTGTCTTCGTCGCGCTGGGTGACGGGCTGGAGGTTGTCAAAATTGATGCTGCCCAGGCGCAGCCCGGTGCCGGAGTTGCCCCAGCCGCGGAAAATAAGATCGCCGGTGGCGGCCACGGTGGGGTATTCGCCTTCGCCCAAAACCATGCCGTTGCTGTTGAGCTGGGTGCTGCCTACTTTGATCAGCCGCGATTTGCGGTCGCCTTCGCGGCGGGAGAGGTAGATGATTTCGCCGCCATCGCTAGTCCACGTGGGGAGCTGGTCTTCGACAAAATCGGCAATGAGCAGCGGTTCGCTGTTAGGCAGTTGCATGGTTACCAACCCCCACGGCTCCAGCCAGGAGTGAAAGGCAATCCGGCTGCCATCGGCGCTGAACGCCGGCTGGCTGGCGTGTTTGCGAAACAGCGTTGTCCCGGAGCCGTCGGCCCGGCCAAAATAGATGTCAAAGTCTGCGCTGTTGAACACCGGGTAAGCGATGGTGCCCACCAGCGAGGCCGGTGAAATGGCCGCTCCGCCGGCGCTGGCCGCCGCGGTTGTGGGGCTGGCGGTAGGCGTGGCGGTGGGCGGCGCGGGGGTGGGGGTGTCAGTAGGCGCGGGCGTGGCGGTGGGTTCGTCAACCGGGCCGGCGCTGGTTGGTTCGTTGGCCGGAGCATCACTCAAAGGCTGCACGCTGAGCGACGCCGGCGTGGCGGTTGGATCGCTGCCGGCCAGCGCGATGGGCTGCGGCAGGGTTTGGCCGCCATTACCCCCGGCAAACACAAACATGTAGAGCAGGCTGCCCACCAGCCCCACCACCAGCACCCCCAGCAGCGATACCAGCCACAGAGGCATACCCTGCCGCGGCGGCGCAGCGGCGACGCGCGACGGGGCAGCCGCGGGCTGCTGCGCGGCTTTGGCAATATCGGCCAGCGCGGCCCGCATTTCCGCGGCGGATTGAAAGCGCTCGTTGGGATAAACGGCCATCGCTTTGAGGATAGCCTGTTCCGTTGCTTCTGACAGCCCGGGATTGAGCTGGCGCGGTGGAACCAGCGCCTCGGGGTTAAACAGCCGCTGGTGAACCTCGCTGGGCGGTATGTGGGTAATCAGGTGGTAGAGCGTGGCCCCCAGCGCGTAAATATCGGAGCGGGCATCGGTGTGTTCCTGGCTGCCGGCAAATTGCTCCAGCGGGGCGTAGGCCGGCGTGCCCAACCCGCGCAGCTCTACTTTGGTGGCCGGATTGCTGGGGTCCAGCAATTTGACCAGCCCAAAATCGACCAGCTTGACTCGCCCGCGCGAGTTGACGCGCAGGTTGGCCGGTTTAATATCGCGGTGAATGATCGGCTGCGGTTCGTGGTTGTGCAGGTAATCGAGCGCGTCCAGCACCTGATCGGCCCATTCCAGCACGGTCGGTTCGTCGAGGGGCTGTTTGCTTTTGGTGAGCACGCTGACCAAGTCGTCGCCTTCAACGTAATCCATCACCAGATATTCGCGGTTGTTTTCCACAAAATAATCAGACACTTTGGGCAGGCGCGAGTGATCGAGCCGGGCAAGCACGCTGGCTTCGGCCAAAAATTGCTCACGCGATTGGACACGCAGTTTCTCCGGCAGCGATTCGTCGGGCCGGTTTTCTTTGATGGCGCAGCGACGGCCGGCCAGGCGGTTATCTTCGGCCAGGTAAACAGCGCCCATCGCGCCATACCCCAGCACGCTGACTACGGTGTAACGCTGGCTGAGAAGACTGCCTTTGCCCAGTAATCCACGCAGAGTTGAGTCGCAGTTTAAACAGATTTGGGCCTCATCTGAATTGTCAAAACTGCAACCCGGACACATTTGGGTCATTGAATGGCACCTGCAACAATTTGACCGTAATACTATACACCAAACTCACAAAATCCTCAACGATTGCGCCGGTTATTCCTCGCCCAAAACACCCAGCGCAATGCCGATGAGCAGCAGCACCAAACCGGCCAATTGCACCGGCGCAAACGTTTCGCCAAAAATAAAATAGGCCAGAATGGCCGAGCCAATCGGTTCGCCCAGCACGGTGAGCGCCACCAGTGTGGCCGACAGGTGGGCCAGCGCCCAGTTGTACGCAGTGTGGCCCATCAACTGCGGCCCCAGTCCCAGCAGCAATATCCACAGGTAAATCTGCCAACTGTAGCCAAACAGCGAATGCTGGCTGAACAGCACCACGGCCAGCATCGTTGCCATGGCCGCCGAATAAACCAGCCACACGTAAGCCGTGTTGGAAATGCGGCGGCGCAGGTCGCGGCCCACAAGCAAATACGCGGCCACGGTGACGGCCCCCACCAGCGCCAGCATATCGCCGGAGAGGGCGGTATCGGCTTTGCCGGCCGGGGCCAGCAGGTTTTCCCAGTAAAATTGCACCCCGCCGCTGTCAATAACCAGGATGCCGCCATCGCTGAAGGCGATGAGCAGGCTGCCGGTAAAGCCGGCGATCAACCCCAGCACAGTGCTGCGCGACAGTTTTTCGCCGAAAATAAAATAGACAGCCAGCGCCACCCACAGCGGGTTGGTGGTTACCAGCGCCGCCGATGACGCCACCGATGTGTATTCCAGCGACGTAATCCAGGTAGCCAGATGGATGGCCAGCAGCACCCCGGCCGCTACGGCCCAGCCCACATCTTTGCGGCGCAGGCGGGCTACTTCGCCGCGGCTGTTGCGCCAGGCAATGGGCGTTAAAATGACCGAAGCTACCACCAGCCGCCAGGCGGCGATCACAATGGAGGGCGCGCCGTGGCCGCCATCCTGGGCCAGCCGGACCAGTATCGAGGAGGTGGCGGCGATAAACACGCCCACCAACAAAACCAGATAGGGTACAAAGCGCGATTGGGCCAATGGATTTTCCTGAAAATTGCGCCTAAAAAGTAAAACGTAAAACGTAATGAAATTTATGCATTACGTTTTACGTTTTACGGGGTTGCTTATAAAACGGAGGCTCCAAATTAACCGGAGCCTCCGTTTTGGTCAGACAAAATCAAATTTATTTGGCTTTGAAGCCTTTTTCTTTCAACGCGGCCTGCGCAGCAGCCAGCCGGGCAATCGGCACGCGGAAGGGCGAGCAGGAAACGTAGTTGTTGCCGGCGTAGTGGCAGAACTCCACGGATTCGGGGTCGCCGCCGTGCTCACCGCAGATGCCCACTTCCAGGCTGGGGCGGGCTTTGCGGCCGTTTTCAATGGCCATTTTCATGAGCTGGCCCACGCCGTCCACGTCGATGGTTTGGAACGGGTTTTTGGGCAGAATGCCGTCTTCAACGTATTTCAGCAGGAAGCCGGCTTCGGCGTCGTCGCGGGAGTAGCCAAAGGTCATCTGGGTCAGGTCGTTGGTGCCAAAGGAGAAGAACTCGGCCACTTCGGCGATTTCGTAGGCGGTCAGCGCGGCGCGCGGAATTTCAATCATCGTGCCGAATTTGTATTCCACTTCAACGCCTTGCTCTTCCATCACGGCTTTGGCTACTTCTTCCAGCGCCGGCTGGATGAGTTTCAGCTCGTTCACGTGGCCGGTCAGCGGGATCATCACTTCTGGCTTGGGGTTGTAGCCTTCTTTTTTGACTTCGCAGGCGGCTTCAAAAATGGCGCGAACCTGCATTTTGACCAGGCCGGGGAAGACCACGCTCAGGCGGATGCCGCGCAAGCCCATCATGGGGTTGCTTTCGTGCATTTTTTCAATGGCTTCCAGCAGGGCTTCGTCTTCGGCCAGGCCGGCGGTTTCGCCTTTAACGCGTTTGGTGATAACGCGTTCAAAGACTTCGTCGTGTTCCGGCATAAACTCGTGCAGCGGCGGGTCGATGAGGCGGATGATAACCGGCAGGTCGGTCATGGTGCGGAACAGGCCGGTGAAATCACCTTTCTGGTAGGGCAGCAGTTTGTCCAGGGCTTCCTGGCGGATGTCTTCGTTTTCGGCCAGGATCATTTTCTGGACGATGGGCAGGCGGGCTTCTTCAAAGAACATGTGCTCGGTGCGGCACAGGCCAATGCCCTGAGCGCCGTA
>CAYOXS010000130.1:0-14355 GCA_964407935.1 uncultured Caldilineaceae bacterium | reverse complement strand
TGGCCAACCTGGCGCTGTTGTCCGGGCAAATTGGCAAACTGTCCACCGGGGTCAACCCGCTGCGCGGCCAGAGCAACGTGCAGGGCGCCTGCGATTTGGGCGGCCTGCCGGATGTACTGCCCGGCTACCAAAAGGTGTTCGATGAACCAAAGCGCAAGGCCGTGGCTGCCGCCTGGGGCGTGGACGACCTGCCCGGCGAGGTTGGGCTGACGGTGGTCGAGATGATGCACGCCGCCGGTGACGGCAAGGTGCGGGCGCTGTACGTGATGGGCGAAAACCCGATGCTGTCCGACCCCAACCTGACTCACGTGGAGGAGTCGCTGCGCAAACTTGAGTTGCTGGTGGTGCAGGACATCTTTTTGAATGAAACGGCCCAACTGGCCCACGTGGTGCTGCCGGCGGCGGCCTCGCTGGAAAAAGACGGCACCTTCACCAACACCGAGCGCCGGGTGCAATTGCTCCGGCCAGTGCTGCCGCCGCCCGGCGAAAGCCGGCCCGATTGGCAGATCATCGGCCTGATTGCACAAAAACTCGATGAACGGCTCGGGCGCTCGCGGACGCCCGGTTACTGGGAATACGCCTCCACCGCCGCAATTATGGATGAAGCCGCGCGAGTGACGCCAATTTACGGCGGCATCAGCCATGCCCGGTTGCCCGGCGAGGGACTGTGCTGGCCCTGCCCCACGCCGGAACACCCCGGCACGCAGTTTTTGCACCGCGATGGCAATTTCAGCCGGGGGCGGGGCAAATTCTTCCCGGTGGGCGTCATCCTGCCCGCCGACCAGCCGGACGACGACTTCCCGCTGATTCTGACCACCGGCCGGGTGCTGTACCATTATCACACCGGCACGATGACTCGCCGCAGCGAGGGGCTGGACTGGCGCGAGCCGCGCGGTTACGCCGAGATCAACCCCGCCGATGCCGAGGCTGTGGGCCTGAAAGATGGCGGGCAGGTGCGGATTGTCAGCCGGCGGGGGCAGGTGCGCACCCAGGCCCGCATCGGCGATAAGGTGCCGCCGGGGGTGGTGTTCCTGTCGTTCCACTGGAAGGAAGCGCCGGCTAACATGCTCACGCAGGATTACAAACTCGATCCCATCGCCAAAATACCGGAGTACAAGGCCAACGCCGTGCGGCTGGAAAATCCGCTGGCGCGGAAAGAATAAAATGCTTGTTGACTACTCCCCCTCTTTTGAGCGGAAAAGCACAGAGGGGGAGTGTTTTTTGCCGGGTTGGACGATTATTCTAACTATTTTCTAATGTTTTTTCTGTTGCTTTCTTGTGTATATTAAATATCATATCAAGAGAACATCGTTCCTGTATGCCAGAAAAATACAGAAACATTTGAACCGATTACCTGTGCTCTTTGGCAAATGACTGGATCCCCCGGCCAGTGGCTGAGATTTAAGCCATTATTCTAAAGCCTTTAAAAATTACAACACTCTTTTGGGAGAGATAGAGTTGAGGAAGTTGTTTTCGCGGCCCGCCCTTATCGCCGCGGCCGTTACCGGATTTATCATTTTAACTTTAGACCTGATTCTTGACCTGCTGACAACTGATCACACCCAGTTTCTGGAATTTCACCTCGGGTTGATTGTGTTCACAGTTGTGTTTTTGTATTTTGTGCTTGGTCGACAGTTTACCGCGCGGGAAAAGGCCGAAGTTGAGCGCCATGTCAGCGAACAGGAACTGGCCAATCTGCTGAATACCGCTGCGGACGCCATTATTGCCACAGACCACAATTTAACCATCATTGTCTTCAACCAGGCCGCAGAACGGATATTTGGTTATTCAGCGCGCGAGGCAATTGGCTCGGCGGTGACGTTCCTTTTGCCGCCGCGGCTGGCTACGGACCGGCTCGATTACTTTCAAAAGTTACTTAACACTGGCGGCGGCCAGACAGCGCAAAAGGACCAGATTGAATTGATTGCCCGCCGCAAGAATGGCACCGAATTTCCGGCTGAAGTTGGCGTGTCAACCATTGTCCGGAATAGCCAGCCTTCGATCACCCTGATTTTGAGGGATATTTCAATCCGTAAACAGGCCGAAGAAGCGCTGCGCTGGGTTCACGAAGATCTGGAACAGCGAATTCATGAACGGACAGCAACGCTGGAGCAGACCAACCTGGCCCTTCAGGAACAGATCAATGAGCGCAAACGGGTAGAGCAGGAGCGGGAGCGGTTGCTGGCTCAGGTTGAACAGGAGCGGGAGCGGGCCGAAGCTCTGGCAATTGAGGCCAAACAGCGCGCCGACGAGCTTGATGCGGTTTTTGCGGCCATGTCCGATGGGGTGATTGTCTTCGATACCAATGGGGTCGCCCGCAAAGCCAACCCTTCGGCGATTTTGGCTTCTGGCTTTGACATGGTAGGAACTCACCACCACGTGCTGGTTGAACGGCTGCGGCTGCGCTACCGCGATGGCAGCCCGGTGGCTCCGCAGGATTTGCCCGTGCAGCGGGTGCTGGACGGGCAGCCGGTGGCCGGGGAACGCTACACGGTTAGCGGCGCAGATGGCGCAGACCGCACTGTCCTTATTGCCGCCGCCCCAATTACGCACAATGGCGCAGTTGCGGGTATTGTGCTGGTGGTTCACGATATAACCCAGCACGAAAATTTGCAGGAAGATTTGCGCAAAGCCCTGACCGAAACCCGCGAACGGCAGGTGGAAATTGCCGGGTTACTCACCGGCGCTCGGGCTGTGCTGGAACACCACGATTTTGAAAATGCGGCCCGGAAAATTTTCCTGATTTGCAGCAACCTCGTCGGCGCCGGCGGCGGCTACATTGCTTTGTTAGGCGACGACGACAAAACCAGCCATCAAGTTGTTTTTGAAGATGTGCTCAATCGCCACAGTTTTGCAACCTTTCAAACATCACCCTTGATTGCAGAATTAACCCAGCAAGCTTATTTAACCCGCCAACCTGTTTTTCATAACTGCCTTGAGTGCCACGAGAATGAAAAGCTGGCCGCAACTGACGACCAGCGCAATATTTTGTTGACTCCGCTGGTGGTTAAGGGCATTGCTGTGGGTGTTTTGGTGCTGATCAACAAACCGTTGGGTTTTTCTGACAACGATGGCCGGATGACCACCGCTTTTGGCGAACTGGTGGCTATCTCACTGTTAAATACGCGTACCATGCGCTCGCTGGAAAATAGCGAAGCGCGTTTTCGGTCTGTGGTGCAGGCCGCCAACGAAGCGATTATCGCCATTGATGACCGCGGTCAGATTGTGTTTTGGAACCCGGCCGCCACCACCATTTTTGGCTATTCGGCGGCGGAGGTTACCGGCCAGAATGTGGCTCTGATGATCCCGGACAGCCTGAAACAATTTCACGTATCGGCCCTTATTCAAACCGTTAAAAATAGTACCTCAAATCTGGTCAGATCGACCATCGAATTATCCGGCCGGCGCAAAAATGGTGAAGAATTTCCGTTGCAGCTTTCAATTTCAAGCTGGAATATGCAAGACGAGGTTTTCTTTACCGGGATTATTCAGGATATTACCGCCAGAAAACAGGCTGAAGCTGCGCTGGAGAAGGCTCGGCTTGAACTGGAAGTACGGGTGCGTGAGCGAACGCAGCAACTGGCCAACACCAACAAGGAGCTGTGGGCAGAAATTGAGGAGCGTGAAAAAGTAGAGCAGCGGTTGCGGCTGCGAACCACCGCCTTGCAGGCCGCGGCCAACGGCATCATTATTACCGACCAGCAAGGTATTGTTCGTTGGGCCAATCCGGCCATCACCACCATGACCGGCTATGACGTTGACGAGATCATTGGCCAGAACATGCGCTTTCTCAAATCCAACCAGCAGCCCCCGGAGTTTTATGACCGGCTCTGGCAGACAATTTTGGCCGGGCAGGTGTGGAGCGGCGAGCTGGTCAATCGCCGCAAAGATGGCAGCCTCTATACCGAAGGACAAACCATTACCCCCGTGCTGGATAAAAACCGCAACATCACCCATTTTATCGCCATAAAACAGGATATTACCGAACGTGTGCAGGCCTACCAACTGCTGGAGCAGCGGGTGCAGGAGCGCACTCAGGAGCTTTCCACTCTGCTCGAAATTTCCGGCAATCTGGCGCTCACGCTTGAATTGGAGCCTCGGTTGCAGTTGGTGCTAGACAGCCTTAAGGCTGTGGTTGATTATAGCTGTGCCACGGTGTATAGCCTCAAAGATGATGGTCTGGTTGTGTTGGCCAGCCGCAAATCATTGCCGTTAACCGGCAGCGAGCAACTGCCCCTACTGCTGGAAGTGACCCCCATCTGGCAAAAGATTATCCGGGAACAGCAGCCGGTTATTATCGCTGATACGCACACCGAACCAATTGTGGCCTGGATTTTTGATCCCGCGGTGGATAGTTTGATGAGCAAAGATTGCCAGCAGGTACGCTCCTGGCTGGGGATTCCGCTGTCTATTAAAGAGCGGGTGATTGGCGTGTTAGAGATTCGGCATAACCGGCCAGACCATTACACCCCGCAGCAGATTAAGTTGACCCAGGCGTTTGCCAACCAGGTGGCCGTCACCATTGAAAATCACCGCCTGTACGAGCAGGCTCAGGAATTGGCCACCATGCAAGAACGCCAGCGGCTGTCGCGTGATTTGCACGATGCCGTCAGCCAGACTCTGTTTTCGGCCAGTCTGGCCGCCGAGGTTTTGCCTATTTTGTGGAAAAATCGCCCGGAGCAGGGCGAACTCTGCCTGGCCGAACTGCAAACCCTCACCAAAGGCGCGCTGGCAGAAATGCGGACGCTGCTGCTGGAACTGCGCCCCTCGGCCCTGACCGACTCCAAGCTGGACGAACTGCTCCAGCAGTTGGTTACCGCTATGGTGAGCCGGACCCGAATCCCCATCCAATTAGATATAGCCCCGCTGCCGGTGCTGCCGTCAGACGTGCAGGTTACCCTGTATCGCATTGCCCAGGAGGCATTAAACAATATTGTCAAACACGCTCAAGCCGATGATGTGCAGGTTAAACTTACTCACATTCCGCTCGCTCCGGCGGCAACAGACAGCGTTAGCCCGGCTTATCGGGTAGAATTAACGGTGCGCGATAACGGGTTGGGGGTTGATTTGGCCAGTATTCCCGCCGGCCACCTTGGCCTGGGTATTATGCAGGAGCGCGCCCAGGCGATTGGCGCGGTTTTAAGGGTAACGTCGCAGATTGGCCAGGGCACAGAAATCAGGGTAGTTTGGCCGCAAACTGATTAATCGATCAAGCGTTTAACTATACAGCAGGTGCACAACCCAATGAAAAAACCAGCGCACAACTACAGCAAACCTCTGTTACCTATCAAGGTATTAGTTGCGGATGACCATGCCGTTATGCGCACAGGTCTGAAGTTTTTTTTAATGGCCTTTGAAGATTTACGGTTTGTGGGCGAGGCCTCCTCCGGCGAAGAAGCCGTGTCGCTGTGTCAGGAGCTTCAGCCCGATGTGATCCTGATGGACTTGATGATGCCGGGCATAAATGGGGCCGAGGCAACCCGCCGGATTATTGGCCGCTGGCCTCACATCCGAATTATCGTTTTGACCAGTTTTCAGGAAGCCGAGCTGGTGCAAGAAGCGTTGCAGGCCGGGGCAACCGGCTATTTGCTCAAAAACGTATCGGCGGACGACCTGTCCCAGGCGATCAGAACCGTCTACGCCGGCCGCCCAACTCTGGCCCCCGAAGCCACCCAGGCTTTGATTCAGGCTACAATTCAGCCGCCAGCTCCCGGCCAGGATTTAACTCCGCGTGAATTAGAGGTATTGGCGTTAATGGTTAAAGGTAAAACCAACCCCGACATTGCCACAGAACTGACGATTGGGCTATCGACTGTAAAATTCCACGTGAGCAGCATTTTAGACAAGCTGGGCGTTAGCAGCCGGGCCGAAGCCGCCGCTGTGGCCTGGGAACATCAGCTTGTCGATACGCCCGGTTCTTCTGCCAAACGTCGCAATAAATAAGCCTCCTCCTGTGACCGGGTAAAAAACCCATCTCCTGACCAGGTGTGAGTCTCCCCCGCTGCCGGATGCAGCAGGGGAGTTTTTATTGTATTGTGGAAGGTAGGGGGGCAGGGATGGGTAACCGTGTCAACTCTTACTAATTGCACTCCAGATGCCCGTATTCGGGTTCTGATTGCGGATGACTACCCAATTGTCAGAAACGGTCTCCGGCTGTTTTTGCTGGCTTACACCGATCTGGAACTGGTGGGCGAAGCCGCTAACGGCGAGCAGGCGGTTAAACTCTGCCGGCAGCTTAACCCGGATGTTATCCTGCTGGATTTGTTAATGCCAGTAATGGGCGGCCTGCGAGCTACCCAGGTGATTCATCAATACTGCCCCCATACCCAAATTATTATCCTCACAACTACCGGCGGCGAGAACAAACTTGTTCAGCGGGCGTTGCACGAAGGGGCCAGTTATTGCCTCTCCAAAAATGTTTCGGCGGCGCACCTGGCCGAAACCATTCGCCTTGCTGCCGGCCATAGCGCGTCGTCACTTTCCCCCGCGATACCTCAAAACAGCTGATCGTCCAAAAATTTCATACTTTTACCCTGGTCATCTGACCAGGTACAACCCCGATCTCCTAACTGAGTTAAAATCCGGCTGGCAGACGGGGAGGTATTCTCGCCTTGTGCCGGATGTGCCCGCCCCACTTTCATTGTATCCTGTTGGTGTTAAAAAATGGGTCAAAGAAACTCCGTGCGTTAGAAGAACTTGAGATGCAACTGTTGGTACTCAAAAGGAGGTTGTGCGTATCGATTTATGCCACACCAAACTGTTTTTTGTGTATTCAGGCAATTTGTAAGTTAACAGGAGGACACACTTTATGCCAGGCAGAAAATACCTGATCGTCATTGCCATAGGCACACTATTAGCTGTGGTTTTTTCGGCGTCTGCATTTGCGGCCACGCCATTTGCCAAGAAAGCACCCACTGAAAAAGAAACCGTTATTTGGCGTTTAACCCAGGCTCAGGTTGTTGACCCCGGCCAAACCGTTGACACGAAAGAAGGGACGCTGACCAGCGGATTTACCATCCAGGCTTTGGCTAAATCCAAAGCCAAACTGGTGCCCGTGGGAAAATTTGAGCTGAGTTTTACCGCCTTTTCGCCCCAAAAAGAGATGCCCGGCCAAAAGCCCGGCGTTTGGTACGTTCAGGGCAAGTGGATTTTGGCCAACGAAAAAGTCTTTAAAAACCCCAACCGGGCCCGCTACGTACCGGAGCTGATTGAGGGCCTTTTCAAGGCCGAGCTGGACTTTAACCCGGCGACTGACCCGGCCAGGTTCACCGGGCTGGCTCTGCTGCCAATGGGGCCGGCCGATGGCCGCTGGTCCAAAGGTGAAGGCACGTTGACTCTGAACAAGAATTTTAACGGCGAATTATTCCTTGAACTTGAACGCTGGCCGGCGCAGCAGTAGGGGGATCACCATGACACAGCTAATCAAAATCATCAATCAAATCTATTCTCCGTTCCGGTTGCGGGCAGGCCTGGCCCTGTTGCTGACTCTGCTGCTGGCTGGCGTGGTTTACGCCGACGCCCCGGACCGCACCCCGCCGCGCGGAACCGTGCCCAATCCCGGCACCCAGGAGCAGGAACTGGCCAACATCACCTTCCCGGCTCCCTACAACGTTTTTGAATTTGTGGTCACTTGTGGCGCTTGCCACGGCGGCACCGTCGACCAGAACGCCGGCCATTTTGGCAACTGGGCCGGTACCAGTATGGCCAGCGCCGCCCGTGACCCCATCTTCCGGGCCAACCAGATAATTGTTAATAACACCATCAAGAGTCTCACCGGCGAAGACGGCGCGGGCAACATGTGCTTCCGCTGCCACAGCCCCAACGGCTGGTATTCCGGCCGCTTTGATCCGCAACTGGGCGGCGCTGGTGACGGCAGCCAGATGATCCAGAGTATTCTGGCCTCCACCGATACCGAAGGCATTATGTGCGAGTTCTGCCACCGGGCAATTGGCAATGTCACCGTTAAAGACCCCGAGATGGCGGCGCAATTAGATGCCTTTGGCCTCGGCGACCAGTTTAGAAATGACCCGGTTTGGAATATGATGGCCGGTATTTCTGATTGGCCGCACGCCGGCAACTCGTATCCCCAAGGCCCCAACCAGGGCATGCCCTACGGCGATACCACCCTGCAAATCAACGATGGCATGACCTACGGCGGTAAATATCCCGGTTCGGTGGATATGTTCTTTAGCGATGTGCCCATGCAAAAAACCGATGGCTCGCTGACCAACTACACCGGCCAAACTTATGGCATTTACCCGCCCGGCTGGCCGTCTTCCGGCGTGACCAACGTTTTGGGCCAGATGGTAGCCGTTAGCCCCGATGGCTCTACCCCCATTCACTTTGAAGTGCCCATTGGCCCGCCCACCAACCCCGATGGCACGGTCAACTATCAGGGGCAGTCTGTCTCGCTGGAACACCCCACTTTTGACGGCGAATTTATCCGCTCGTCTGAGTTCTGCGGCTCCTGCCACGATCTGACCGTACCGGTGCTCAACCACGGTATGCCGGAGCAGCGCACCTATACCGAGTGGAAGTTTAGCGCCTTTGGCACCGAAGGCTCGGCCGACTTCCAGCGCTGCCAGGATTGCCACATGCCCACCATGAAACACGAATACGCCGATGATGCGCCGGTTTCGCTCAACCCGGACCCGGTGCTGGCCGGCTGGTTCCCCTATGCCAAAGACCGCAACCCCACCGGCGGCACCGCCTTCCACAAATTCAACGGCGCCAACCGCGATCTGCCGGACATGATGAAACTGCTCTACCCGGAAGTCGATCTGGAAGTGATTGGCGCGCCCACCGGCAACGACACCCGTGTTTTCCCCGGTATGCTGTCCGACCGCAGCACCATGTGGGATCGGGCCAAACGCAACTCAGAAGTTGGCCTCAATGATGCTGTTACCGCCGCCATTGTCAATGATGCTGTTGAGCCAATTGGCACCACCGGCACCGCCTGCCAGGTGCGGGTGCGGGTTAACAACAACACCGGCCACCGCATCCCCTCCGGCTACCCCGATGGCCGCCGCATGTGGCTGAGTTTGGAAGTGACCGATGGCCTGGGCAACCTTGCTTATCAATCCGGCGTGTACGACTCAGCGCAGGCCATCCTCAGCACCGATGCCACCCATCCGTTTAACCGGGCCGTGTCGCGCATTATCGATGCCCGCAACCCGAACAACAACGCGGTGATGGTGTATGAAAAGGTAACCGGTACCTGCACCGCGACCGGCTGCACCCCGTCGCCCAGCCTGCTCAACGGCACCATTTTGTTTGACAACCGCATCCCGCCCAAAGGCTTCTCCTACGCCGACTACAGCGCCAACGGGACCAAGTTTATCACCTACGATCCGGCCACCTACCTGCCCAGCGAAGACCCCTCCCGCTACCCCGACGGCCTGAACCGCGACATTGTGGTTTACCGCTTTAACAAGCCGGCCAGCGTGGCCACCTGCGGCGATCTGGATGCCCGCGCCGAAGTGTACTGGCAAACCCACAACCGCGAGTTTATGGAGCACCTGAAAAACAGCGATACCTCCACCGTGCGCCCCGAAGGCCCGCCCAGCATCTACGAACCCAACTACCCGCTCACCCCCAACTACCTGAGCGACGTCATCGGCCTGGATAGCATCACCGATATGGATGGCCAGCCGCTGCGAGATAACTGGGGCGGTATTGCCTACGCCGCCTGGCTGCTCACCGGCAAAGGCGAACCCTTCCTGTCGGCCAGCGCCGATACCGGCGTGCCGGCCAAACCGGCTACCCCGGCCGGCGTCTCGGCTTCCGTGGTTGATCCGTTCACCATCGACCTGAACTGGATAGCGCAATCCGACGCCGAAGGGTACATTGTTTGGGTGCGCTACGGCAAAAGCAACACCACCGCCGATTGGGATAAACTGGCCATTGTCCAGGGCGGTAACAACACCACCTTCCGCCACGAGGCGCTGAACGTGGCCAAAACCTACTCCTATCAGGTGCAGGCCTACAACGCCAAAGGCAAAAGCGCCCGCTCGGCGGCGGTGCTCATCTCCACCCCCATCGACCTGCCGCTGCCGCCAGAAAACCTGCGTTTTGTGCCGCCGGCTCAACCCAACGCCATCACCCTCTCCTGGTTTGACGCCGCCGATAACGAAACCGACTTCATTATCCAGCGGCAGGATGTGCCGGTAGCCGCCGACTTTGTCACCATCGCCACCATCCCCAGCCAAACGCCAGGCTTCGCCACGGGCGGTAACATGTGGGCGGATACCACCGTGCTGCCGGGGATGACCTACAACTACCGCGTGGCCGCGCTCAACGCTTCTGGCGCTTCAACCTGGAGCCTGCCGGTGCAGGGGCAAACCAGCGGCGTGGCCAACCCGCCCACTCTGCTCACAGCGATTGCCGTGAGCGGCCAGCAGGTTGACCTGGCCTGGGATGCCGGCACCGGCACCCTCACCGGCTACAGCATCCAGCGCAGCGATGACGGCGGCGTAACCTGGCTCGATATTGGCCAGACGGCGGCCGATGTGCTGGCCTTCAGCGATCTGACCGTGCAGCCGTTCACTACCTACTCGTACCGCGTGTTTGCTATGCCCGTCACCGTCGACTCGCTGCCCTCGCCGGTAGCCACGGTCACCACGCCGCCGGTGCCGCCGGCCGCACCCTCTAACCTGGATGTGTGGGGCGCATCAACCACCCAGATTGACCTGATCTGGGCCGATAACGCCACCACCGAAACCGGCTTTATTGTGGAGCGCAGTACCGATGGCGGCGCAACCTGGGCTGAAGTGGGACAGGCCGCGGCCAACGCGACCAGCTTCAGCGATACCGCGGTTGAGCCAAAGATGACCTACATTTATCAGGTGGTCGCCTTCCTGGATGCCAGCCCCACGTTTGGTATTGTGCGCTCCGCGCCGTCCAATCAGGTCACGGTGGTTACGCCCGGTGAAATTCCCGAAGCGCCCTCAAACCTGCAAATCATCCGCCGCGACCGCACCTCGTTGCGAATGCGCTGGACGGATAACTCCAACAACGAAGAAGGCTTCAATATTGAGCGCAGTACCGATGGCGGCGCAACCTGGACGTGGGTCGCCTCGGTTGGGATCAACCAGACGGTCTACACCGACAACGGGTTATCCCGCAAAACCACCTACTGGTACCGCGTGCAGGCTTTCAACGCCGATGGAGTCTCGGCCTACACCGATCCGCCCGCGTCGGCCGCAACCAAGTAAGTTTAGCCAGTTTGCCTGAGGTGGGGAGGGAGCGAGCTTGCTCCCTCCCCCCTTTACCCGGGGCCGGCTGTTGGGCAGCCGGTTCCGCGTAAAGGGAAGGACACAGAACGATGCCGCGCTACACCAATCAACCCGAACAATTTGCGCGCCGCCAGTCGCCGCCGCCCAGGCCCGCAGTTCGCCTGCTGCGGACAGTGGTTCAACTGGCGATGGCGCTCTCCGTGCTGCTGCTGTTTGGGGCGGTGTGCGCGTTCAATCAATTTGTCTTCCAGCGGACGCTGGGGTTGGCCGCCAATCCCTACGCCATCCACACCTCATTGCCCACGCTCACCCGCACCCCGCTGCCCACGCTCACGCCAACCGCCGCGCTGGCGCAATCCGGCAGCGTACAGACTCCGGCGGTTGCGCCCGTCAATCTGCCGCCCACGCCGATTCCGGCCCGGGCTACCACTCAGTCGGTACAAATTGACAGCCCGCCGGCCACAGTTGCGGCCCTGGCCCCCCCGCCGACAGCCTTGTCGCAGGCCGCCGCACCGGTTCCGGCCCGGCCGCAATTCACCATCGAACCCGCCGATGAGTCGATTCCGGCTGAACCTACGCTTGAAATTATCACCGATGAGATGCTTGATAACGAAATCTACGTGCGAGATACTTACCCCAGGCCCACCCGCGCGCCAACCCGCACCCCGCCGCCCTACCAGCCAACCTCAACCCGCATTCCCTTTGTGCTGGCCACAGAAGTGACAACGGCCACCGCCACCGTGGCTAACCCAACGCCGGGAGCGGCGCTAACCACACCCACAGCCTGGGCCACGCCGACGCCTCGGCCCACGCGCACCCCGCTGCCAACCGCCACCGCTACCCCGGCCGATACCAGTTGGTCGTTTGCCAACGTGCGGGTTGATGGCGACAGGGTGTACGGGATGCTGACCAACACCAGCGGCTCAACCCGCGATCTGTGGTTTATTGCCGCCGGCGGCTCAACCCACTACAATTCCTGGCCCCTCGATTACGTAGACGCCGGCGAGAGTATTCCTTTTGTGCTCAGCGGTCAGGGCGATGGCGCAAATCTGGGGGCAATGGGCAGCGCCGCCGAAGGCATCCATCACCGGGAGTTTGAGGCGTCTGACCTGGCCAGCCAAACCGATGGCGGCTCGTACTGCGTTACCGGCTCAATTACCGGCCCGGTTGATGAGCTTGAACAATATTTGATTATTGCTTTGGTGCTGTACGATGGGGATGACCGGGTGATCAATTTTGCCGATTATGACGCACTCGACTCCGATGAACTGGCCGGCGGCGAGCCGGTGCCGTTGCTGCTCTGCGCCGACTCGCAGGGCAAATCGGTTGACCACTATGATTTAAAGGTGTGGGGCAGGTAACCGCAGCCCGCTTTTCTCCCCCGGTATATTTTAAGAATCGCGACGGCCGGTAGCCATCGTGATTTTGCCTCTCTCCGGTGCGAGAGTAGAATTTGAGGAATTACAACCATCCCTCAAATCTATTTTCGAATGGAGCAATGATGAGCCAGCTAAAAAATTACCACATGACCCCCGACGAGTTTCGCCGGCACGGCTACGCCGTTATCGATTGGCTTGCCAACTATTACGAGCACGTTGAAGAATTGCCGGTGCTGTCGCCGGTGCAGCCGGGCGAAGTTCGCGCCCAACTGCCGCCGTCGCCGCCGGAGCAGGGCGAGCCGTTTGAGCAAATGCTGCGTGATGTCGATACCATTATTATGCCCGGCATCACCCACTGGCAGTCGCCTAACTTTTTTGCTTATTTTCCGGCCAACAGTTCCGGCCCATCCGTGCTGGGCGATCTGCTCTCGTCCGGGTTGGCTGTGCAGGGCATGCTCTGGTCCACCAGCCCGGCCTGCACCGAGCTGGAAACCCACGTGATGGACTGGATGGCCGACATGCTGGGCCTGCCCGGCCAGTTCAAGTCCAGCGGCAGGGGCGGCGGGGTGATTCAGGATTCCGCCTCCAGCGCCACGTTAACCGCCGTTTTGGCCGCCCGCGAGCGCGCCACCAACTTTGCCAGCAACGAGCACGGGCTGAGCCAGCGGCTGGTGGCCTATTCTTCCAGCCAAACGCATTCGTCGCTGGAAAAAGGACTGCTTATTGCCGGCATTGGCCGTGAAAATATGCGCAAAATTGAAGTTGACGATACCTTTGCTATGCGCCCCGAAGCGCTGCGCGCCCAGATTGAACGCGATTTGGCCGCCGGGCTGTTGCCGTTTTTTGTGTGCGGCACGGTCGGCACCACCTCGTCGGCGGCCGTTGATCCGCTGCCGGAGATTGGCCAGATTTGCCGGGAATACGGCCTGTGGTTCCACATCGATGCGGCCATGTACGGCACGGCGGCCATTTGCCCGGAGTTTCGCCACATTAACAACGGCGTCGAGCTGGCCGACAGCTATTCGTTTAACCCGCACAAATGGATGTTCACCAACTTTGATTTGAACTGCTTTTTTGTGGCCGACCGGGCGGCGCTGATCAAAACCCTCAGCATTTTGCCGGAATATTTGCGCAATCAGGCTACCGAATCCGGCGCGGTGTTTGATTACCGCGACTGGCAAATTCCGCTGGGACGGCGCTTCCGGGCGCTCAAACTGTGGTTTGTGATTCGCCATTACGGGGTGCAGGGGTTGCAGTACCACATCCGGCGGCACATCGAACTGGCGCAGCAGTTTCGCCAGTGGGTTGACGAATCGCCGTTGTTTGAGCGGCTGGCCCCGGCCACGCTGACCACCATTTGCTTTCGGGCCAACCCGCCGGGTATTCAAAATGAAGCTACGCTGGATAAATTAAACGAAGATTTGATGAACGCCGTCAACGCTACGGGCAAAGTGTTTTTAACCCACACCAAGCTCAACGGCAAGTACGCGCTGCGGCTGGCGGTGGGCAGCATTCGCACCGAGGCCGAACACGTTGAAGCCGCCTGGCAACTGCTCCGGGCCGGGCTGGTTAAGCTTATTGGCCAGGGTGAAACCCAGGAGTCAACGTCGCCGCGTTAGCCCCACCAAGCGGTTGCAAGAGGGAAGCGATTAATGTTTCCCTCTTTTTTTGTTTGCACCACAAATATTCGCGTAGCCATATTACTACCGCACAATCAGTACACCCGCAGTCACCGCCAGTCT
>CAYOXS010000129.1:0-14393 GCA_964407935.1 uncultured Caldilineaceae bacterium | reverse complement strand
CTCAACGTAGAGTTGTACCACCCTGATACTGTCCAGCCGCTGCCGCGCCTGGATGACGGCTCGGCCGTGGTGACCCTGGGGCCGGTGCAGGTAAAATAACAGCTTGACACCCGAACAGGTGTTCTGGTATAATTACAAACAGGACTATTTATTTTGAGGCAAATGGCGTGGCAGTAAAACCCGGTTTCAGACAAGTTATCCACAGCGTGGCCCAGTTTTTGGCCGAACCGGCCATTCCGTCCCGGCGCGTGTATCAGCCGCCGGCCAGTGTGGCTGCGCTCGCTACCGGCCTGCGCCCGCTGGACAAAGCGCTGGAGCTGGGCGGCCTGCCCCACGGTACGGTCATCGAGCTGGTGGAATCCGGCGACCGGCTGGGCGGCGGCGGCGGCGCCATCATCGCCAGCCGGATTGCCGCCCGGGTGCAGCACCGGCAGGAAAATGTAAGCATCATCGACCTGAGCCGCGAATTTGACCCCTGGCAGGCCGAACGCTGCGGCCTGGCCGCGCCGCAACTGCTGCTGACCCGGCCGGAAACAATTTTTGAGGCGCTGGCCTCACTGGAAAGCGCAGCTAAAAACGCGGCACTGGTGATTGTAATGATGGGCCGCGTGCCGGAGCTGCTGGGCCACCTGGAGCCATACCGGCGCAAAACACTGCTGCGCCGGCTGCAGCACATCATCCACGCCGCCGAGGGTGTTTGCCTGCTGATCACCAGCCCGGCCCACAAAGACCCGTTTGACCCGGCCAACTACCCCCCCGGCTTTCCCCTGGCCGACGTGGCCGCCATTCGGCTGTGGCTGCAAGATGAAAGCTGGACCTACCACGATGGCCTGCCCACCGCCTACAAAACCGGCATCACCGTGATCAAAAACGAACTGGCCACGCCGGGGCGCGGCGCGAACATCCGGGTAAAACTGGCCAGCCCCTGACCAGCCCCCCACATTTTTGCCCCATTTTGCCATAACTGTTGACCGTGCTATAATCGGGATTCGGAAATTCGAAAGAAGGAATGAGATTATGGGAACCACACGCCTCTTTCTAGCGGCGTTTTTTTTGCTTGCATTTGTCACGGTCAATTGTAGCGTGGCTGAAAATGCCGCTAATCGTTTGCAAAACAGCCCTATCGTTGCCCGGCTCACCGGCGCAGAACCCACGGCAACCCGGCCGCGCATTACGCCGCGGCCAACCTTTACCCCCACCCCCGACTACACCCCGACACCGACGATTACTCCAACCCCAACGCTGACGCCAATTCCAACCGATACGCCCACGCCGGTGGCCACCAACACACCTGTGCCAACCGATACCCCCATCCCCACCGACACACCGCCGCCAACCAACACGCTGCCGCCGCCCACTCCCGCGCCGCCCACCGATACGCCCACCCCGGAGCCAACACCCACGCCCAGTTACCCGTTTAAAATCCGGGAACAGGGCAACCGGATGTTCCAAAAAACCAACAATTCGATTCTGTCGAATATTATTTCTGTTTCGGATGCAAACGGCACGCCGATTGGCGGTTACTACCTGGTCGGTGAACATTCGCCCAGCAGCGAAACCTACAAAAGCGCCGCGTCAAGCTGGCGGTTTGATGCGCTCAACGGCCTTGAAGGCTACGTGAAACAGGGCAACCTCAAGTTTGAGCCGCCCGGCGGTTTCCGCGATGGCACCTGGACCATCTGGCTGGTTGATAGCGGCGGGCAGCAGGTTTCTGACAAGGTTCAACTGTCGTATTCCAGCGACCCCACTACCTGGGCCTGGGATTTTATCTGGTGGGCGCAGTAATTTGCCAATGAAGCAGTTGCACCCAACTTACAAGCGTTTATACCTGGCCGCGCTGGCCGCGGCAGCCATCGCTGTTAGCCTGGGCTGTTCGGCGGGAAAGCTGCTCGTGCAAAACCCAACCGCCACGCCAACCCGCTACAAAACTCCGCGGCCTACGTACACCTTCACCCCGGACTACACGGCCACATTTACGCCCAGCCCTACCTACACCAATACGCCCACCCCTACCTCTACCTTTACTCCAACGCCGACCACCACGCCGACGCCAGAGGAGAAAAAAGCCGCGCCGCCGGCCGAAGCGGCTGCCCCGCCGCCCCCTCCCCCGCCGCCCACCGATACCCCGGCTCCCACCGAACCGACCGCCACGCCTGCCCCCGAATTTCCGTATCAGGCTGTCTACTTTATCCACGATACCGGCTCGCCCGGCGAAACGCGGATCACGGCCTGGATTCGGGTTGATAAAGGGCCGGGCATCTTCAAAACGCAGGCCGGTTATCAGGTAAAAGTGCTGGCCCCGGATGGCCAAACGTATCTCAGCGAAACATCCGGCCCCGGCGCGGCCGACAGCACCATGGCCGGCACCGGCGACAACCATAAAATGAACACCAAGGTTGAGATTCGGCCGTACAGCCCCGGCGAGTATACCGTGTATCTGGAAGAAGGTGGCGTGCAGGTTTCACCCGAGGTCAAATTTTCCCTCGGAGCCAACCCAATGCAGTACATCCACCTGGACTTTTTCAGAAACGAGTCCTGACTTGTAATTTAGAATCGGCTGGTTATACTTTTTTAGTGCTTGTGAAACAGGAATACAGGTTATGAAGCTCACGAAATTTCGCCCGATTTTGCTGCTGATTTTACCCGCCCTGCTGTCGCTGGGCTGCGGGTTGTCTGATTTGATATCGAGCCGCCCCACCGATACCCCCCCCACCCGCACGCCCATGCCCACGTTTACCCCAACCCCGGCGGGCGCCGCGTTTGTTCAAGCGCAGGTGCCAGATACACCGCCCACCCAGCCGCCGCCCACCGAAACCCCAACCCCGTTGCCCACCGATACGCCCGCTCCCACCGCGCCGCCCACCGAAACCCCAACCCCGGAAAACAGCACCCCTCGGGTGACTATTGTCCAAAATATGAATGTGCGCACCGGCCCGGGCACTAGCTACCCTGTTGCCGGCCCCGGTCCGGCCGGCGAAACGGCCAACATCATCGGCCGCAACAATGACAGCAGTTGGGTTCAGGTTGAGTACCCGCTCGGAGCCGATGGCACCGGCTGGGTGTACGCCGATCTGGTTCAAATTGACGGTGATCTGGCTAACGTGAGCGTGGTTCAGGTTGCGCCGCCGCCCGTTGCGGTTGCGCCGCCCACCGAGCCGGCCCCGGAACCGCAGGAGCCGGCGCCCACACCCGTCCCCGAGGTGAAATACCAGTTCACCCCCACCGGCTGGTCCGCCACCGAAAACGCGGCCATTGTCCACTTCAAAGGGCGTATCCGTGATGAAGGCGGCAACCTGGTCAATGGCTTCGCCGTGCTGGTCGATAACGGCTCTTTCAGCGTGTTGGCCCACCCCACCGGAGCCAGCCACTGGTACCCCGGCAAAGGCGATGGCGAATGGGATGTGGTCATGCCCAATGTCCACACCGCCCAGGGCTGGTGGTGGCTCACCGTAGTCAGTTATGATTGCCCCGATTTTAATGCCCGTTTTGATGCCGAATGTAAAAGCTTTACCCGTCTCTCTGAAGACGTAAAAATTGAGGTCAGAACCCCGGAAGAATCGGTCATTAACGCCGATTGGGTCTGCCATTGGGATTGTAACAAGGGCCTGTACGTGGAGGGGTATCGTCAGCCGTGATCTATTCAACCTGAATTGTGGGGGACACCGCGTGCAAAAAAACATCTGGATTATTCTGGCCATCGTTGCTGCAATTGCGCTGATGTGTTGTGGCGTCGGTGCCGGATTGCTGGCGTGGCAATATTCCGCCGCCACCGGCCCCAAGCTCATTGCCGGTGAAAAAACCGCCACGCCCGCCCCCGCCAGCACGGTTGACTCAGCCCCAACCACCGCCCCGTTGCCCACTACCGCCCAGCCGCCAGCGCCAACCACCGCGCCGCAGCCCGCCGACAAATCGGCCGCTGCCGGGCAGGCCAGCCCGCTGCCCCTCACCACCGAACAACTGCTCACCCAGGCCGTTTTGCCCGAACGCGATCAACGCCTGCTGGCCAGCCGGCTCAAACACAGTGGGCAAAACATCCCCCAAACCGTGCCCAAACCACCGGACTACAATGTTGGCGATATCGCCGCGTTTTGGGTAACCGACAATCAATCGACCCCGCCCAAACAATTTCAGGTTAATGCCTCGCTGCAATACATTGGCGATTATTCTTACTGGTGGGTGCAGGAAGGCATGAAGGTGGATGCGGCCAGGCTGGAAAGCTCGGCGCAGCGCTTTGAAAGCGCCACCTACCCCACCAACCGCGAATTTTTTGGCAGCGAATGGACGCCCGGCGTCGATAACGACCCGCGCGTTCACGTTTTTATGGGCGATGTGCCGGGCGTGGCCGGCTACTTTTCCGCCTCAAACTCCTACTCCAAACTGGCCGAACCTTTCAGCAACGAGCGCGAGATGTTTTTCATCAACCTGCAAGCCATCTCCCCCGGCGACGACCGCTTTGACAGCGTGCTGGCCCACGAATTTCAGCATATGATCCACTGGCACGAGGACAAAAACGAAGACACCTGGGTCAACGAAGGTCTCAGCGAGCTGGCCTCGTTTATTAACGGCTTTGGCCCCAGCACCTTTGTGCCGGCTTTTACCCGCGTGCCGGAAACGCAGCTCAACAGTTGGTCCAGCACGCCCGGCGACACGCTGGCCGATTACGGGGCCAGTTTTCTGTTTATGGCCTACTTTTTGCAGCACTACGGCGAAGATTTGACCAAAGCCGTGGTCGCCGCCCCGGAAAACGGCATTCAGGGCTTTGAGACCGTGCTGGCCGGCCACAACCTGCCGGAGCGGTTCGATGACATTTTTGCCGATTTTCTGGTGGCCAACACCGTGCAGGACCCCACCCAGGCCGATGGCCGCTGGGGCTACCGCGATCTCACCCCCTACCCCGTGGCCCTATCCAGCCAGTACAGCAGTTACCCGGTTGAGCAGCAGGCCAGCGTCAATCAATTTGGCGCAGACTACATCGAGCTGGCCGGCAGCGGCAACCTGACCATCAACTTTACCGGCGCAGTCACCGTGCCGGTGGTTGCCACCCAGCCCCACAGCGGCCAATATTTCTGGTACAGCCATCGCGGCGACGACACCAACACCCGCCTCACCCGCGCCTTTGATTTAAGCGATGTGACTTCGGCCACGCTCAATTTTGCCACCTGGTTTGATATTGAAAGCGATTGGGACTACGGCTACGTTGAAATTTCTACCGATGGCGGCCAAACCTGGGCCATTCTGCAAACGCCCCACAGCGCCACCGATAACCCCAGCGGCAACGCCTACGGCCCCGGCTACACCGGCCCCTCCGGCGGCGATTCCGGCCCGGCCTGGCTGGAAGAAAAAATTGATCTGACGCCGTATGCCGGGCAGCCGGTGCAAATTCGGTTTGAGTACGTTACCGACGACGCCGTTAACCGCCCCGGCTGGCTCATCGACGACATCAGCATCCCCGAAATCAACTTTGCCGACGATGCCGAGTCCGGCGACAACGGCTGGCAGGCCGAAGGTTTTGTCCGCATCAACAACCAGCTACCGCAGCGATTTTTGGTGCAGCTCATTGAATTTGGCCCGGATGTTACCGTGCAGCGGCTGGCGCTGGACAACGCCAATTCCGGCGCGCTCACCCTGCCCGGGCTGGGCACGGCCATCGACCGGGCCATTTTGGTGGTCAGCGGGCTAACCCCGGTCACTACCGAGCCGGCCGGCTACCACTATTCAATTCAGCCGTAAATCCCCATCATTTCCTGTTTGATAGTAGGCCCACATTAAACCGTACTGGCTCAAATACGCGTTTTCAGCAGTACAAATTCCCCCTCCCCTGCCCCTCCCCCAAATTTGGAGGAGGGGTGATAAAGAATTAGGTGTGTTTTGGGGGGGGGCGGCGCCCAAAACAAACCGATTGCACATTTCCCCCCATCCTTAAGGTCGGGGGGGCGGGGGGGATGGGACAAAATAATCTGACTACGGTTTAATGCAGCGCTACCCACTTGACACACCTTTTTGTTTGTGATACTCTGTTATCAGTTTTTGGGAGCGCTCCCAAAATTGCACCAAACTCAATTACAAACTGCGCCTTCAGTTGATTTTTCTGAGAGCGCTCCTAATCCGGCTTAACGATGAGCAAACTAACCCTCGAAGAAATTGCCAAACTGGCGGGCGTTTCCCGCTCCACCGTCTCGCGGGTGGTCAACAATCAGGCCAGCGTCAAACCAGAAGTCCGCGCGCGGGTTTTGCAGGTGATCGCCGAAACCGGCTACCGCCCCGACCCGGCGGCCCGGTCGCTGGCGGGCAGCCGGTCGGGCATTATTGGCCTGGTGGTACCGCGGGCCATTCAGTTTTTATTTACCGACCCCTACTATCCCCGGCTGATGCAGGGCGTAGCCCAGGCCTGCAATACCCACGATTACATCCTGTCGCTGTTTCTGTTTCACACCGCCGCCGAAGAGGCCAAGCTAACGCCCCGTGTTTTGCGCAACAAACTGGTGGATGGCGTTATTGTCAGCGCCTTGCCGATGGATGACCCGTTTGTGGCGCAACTGGCGGAGTTCAACGTGCCGTTTGTGCTGGTTGGCCGGCCCGATGATGAATCGGCGGGAGTGAGTTTTGTCAATGTGGATAATGTTGATGGCGCGTTTCAGGCCAGCAGCCACCTGCTCCGGCTGGGGCGCAAACGGGTGGCGGCCATCACCGGCCCGTTAAACACCACCGTCGGCTGCGACCGCAAACAGGGCTATCTCGATGCCCTCAACTCACGCGGCGTTGCCGTTGACCCCGGCCTGATTGCCGAAGGCGATTTTACCGAACAGGGTGGCTTTTTGGCCATGCAGCGGCTGCTGCCGGCCAACCCCGACGCCGTATTTGTGGCCTCTGACACGATGGCCTACGGCGCGCTGCGCGCCCTGCGCGCGGCCAACTTAAACGTGCCGGCTGATGTCGCCGTGGTTGGCTTCGATGATCTGCCGTCGTCGCCCACCACCGAGCCGCCGCTGACCACCATGCGCCAGCCAATCCGCCGGCTGGGCAGCCAGGCGGTTGAAAATCTCATCGACATCTTCAATAACGGCGCTCTGCCGCCGCGTCGAACCATCGCCGCCGCCGAACTGGTCATCAGAAAATCGTGTGGCGGAATATAAATTCACCTAACCAAAAAAGAGGGAAACTATGAAATTTGGCTATTTTGATGACCCCAACCGAGAATATGTGATAACCCGGCCCGATACGCCGCTGCCGTGGATTAACTACCTGGGCTGCGAGGAGTATTTTGGTCTCATTTCCAACACCGCCGGCGGCTACTCCTTTTTCCGCGATGCCCGCCTGCGCCGGCTCACCCGCTACCGCTACAACAACGTGCCGTTTGATACCGGCGGCCGCTATCTCTACCTGCGCGATAACACGTCCGGCGAGTTCTGGTCGCCCACGTGGCAGCCCACCCAAACCGAACTGCAAGATTACACCTGCCGCCACGGCATGGGCTACACCAAAATCAACTCAACCTACGCCGGCATCAGCGCCAGCGTGCGCTACTTTGTGCCGCTGGGAGAAACGCTGGAAGTGTGGCAGGCCACCGTTACCAACCAGCGCGCCACCCCCGCCGAGCTGTCGCTCTTTTCCAGCGTGGAGTTTTGCCTGTGGGACGCCAACGACGACGCCACTAACTTTCAGCGTAACTTCAGCACCGGCGAAGTTGAGGTGGATAACAATGTTATTTACCACAAAACCGAGTACCGCGAGCGGCGCAACCACTTTGCCTTTTTTGCCTGCTCCGCCGAGCTGGCCGGCTTTGATACCCAGCGCGACGCTTTTTTGGGGCCGTATCGCAGTTGGAACCGGCCGGTGGTGGTTGAAAGCGGCCAGTCCGCCAACTCTGTGGCCCACGGCTGGGCGCCGGTCGGCTCGCACCACGTCCGGCTGTCGCTCCAGCCCGGCGAATCGCGCCAGGTTATCTTTTTGCTGGGTTATCACGAAAACCCCCGCGACCAGAAATTTGACCCGCCCGGCTCGCAAACTATCAACAAGCGCACCGTCACGCCCATTATCCAGCACTATTTACAGGCCGATGCCGTAGAGCAGGCGTTTGAAAATCTGCGGGCTTACTGGAACCAGTTACTGGGCGTGCTCCAGGTGCAAACCCCTGACGAGCACACCAACCGCATGGTCAACATCTGGAATGCCTACCAGTGTATGATCACCTTCAACATGTCGCGTTCGGCCTCATTTTACGAATCCGGCATTGGCCGGGGCATGGGTTTCCGCGACTCAAACCAGGATTTGCTGGGCTTTGTTCACATGGTTCCGCAGCGCGCCCGCGAGCGCATTCTGGATATTGCCGCCACCCAGCTCGAAAACGGCGGCGCGTATCACCAGTATCAGCCGCTCACCAAACGCGGCAACGATCTGGTCGGCGGCAATTTTAATGACGACCCGCTGTGGCTGGTACTGGGTGTGGCCGCCTACATCAAAGAAACCGCCGACTGGACGATTTTGCACGAAATGGTGCCCTTTGATAACCGGCCCGGCAGCGAGCAGCCGCTGTACGAACATCTCCAGCGCAGCCTGCAATACACCCTCGATAGGTTGGGGCCGCACGGCCTGCCGCTCATTGGCCGCGCCGACTGGAACGACTGCCTCAACCTGAACACCTTCTCCGAAGAGCCGGGCGAATCGTTCCAGACTACCACCAACAAAGAGGGCAAAGTGGCCGAGTCGGTATTTATTGCCGGGTTGTTTGTGCTGGCCGCGCGAGAAATGGCCAGGCTGGCCACCGCCCGCGGCCTTACCGCCGACGCCGACCGCTACCTGCACGCCGCCGCTCAGTTGGAAGCCACCACCCTGAGCCAAGGTTGGGATGGCCACTGGTTTTTGCGCGCCTTTGATGACTTTGGCAACAAGGTTGGCTCGCAGGAGTGCGAAGAGGGGCAAATTTTCATCGAGCCGCAGGGCATGTGCGTGATGGCCGGCATTGGCCTGGAGTCCGGGCAGGCCGGGCAGGCGCTGGCTTCGGTGCGCAATCGGCTGGCCACGCCGCACGGCATCGTATTGCAGCAGCCGGCTTATTCTCGCTACTATCTGAACCTGGGCGAAATTTCCACCTACCCGCCCGGCTACAAAGAAAACGCCGGTATTTTCTGCCACACCAACCCGTGGGTGATGATCGCCGAAACGCGGCTGGGCCACGGCGACGCCGCGTTTGATTACTACCGGCGCATCAACCCCTCGGCCCGGGAGCAGATCAGCGACGTTCATCGCTGCGAGCCGTATGTATACGCGCAAATGATTGCCGGCAAAGACGCGCCCACCCACGGCGAAGCCAAAAATAGCTGGCTATCTGGCACGGCGGCCTGGAACTACGTGGCCATCACGCACTGGATTTTGGGCATTCGGCCGGCGCACGGCGGGCTGAAAATTGAACCGGTTATCCCCCAAACCTGGGACGGCTTTACCGCCACCCGCGTTTTTCAGGGAGTTACCTACAAAATTAACGTAACACGGCAGGGATCGGGCAACTCGGTTTCGCTGCGGGTTGATGGCGCGGCCATCGAGGGCAGCGTGGTCGCTCCGCCCGCCGAAACTCAAACCGAGGTACTGGTGGAGGTTACGCTCAAATAACAATTATGTCATTGTGCAGAATCGCCCGGTCGTTGATTCGACCCATTATCTGTAAATTCGGGGAAACATCCCGACCCCGTGTACGGGGGAGAGGAGATCGAGAAATCAGGTGTCAAATTCGGGCGCAGAGCGCCCGAATTTGACACCTTTTCCTTGTATTCCCCCTTCCCTGAGGGAAGGGGGGCCAGGGGATGGGGAAAAATGAGAATTGCTGTTTCACGCCATCGGCGTTTGGAGAAACCTCGGTTGTATGTTATGTTGGAATGCTGGCCCGATGCCGGCAAAATCAACATTAATTGAGGTGAACTCTGGTGCAGACAATTCTATTTGTAATTTTGGTGGGGTTGGCCGGCGGTGTGGCCATTGGCTTTCAGGGGCCGTTAACCAGCCTGATGAGCCAGCGCATTGGCACCATCGAGAGCGTGTTTATTGTGCATGTTGGCGGCGCTATTGCAGCAATGTTACCATTGCTGTTGTTCACCGGCGGCGGCAATTTGGGCAGTTGGCGATCCGTGCCCTGGTATGCGCTGCTGGCCGGGGTGCTCGGCCTGCCCATTTTGAGCGCCATCAGTTATACCATTCCCCGGTTAGGCGTCGCTACTACCATCATTTTGATTGTCGCCGGGCAGTTAGTGATTGGCGCTGTTCTGGATAATTTTGGGTTGTTGGGCGCAACGGTGCGCCCAATCGCCTTTACCCGCGTTATTGGCATGGTGGTAGTTTTTGCCGGGGTGTGGTTGATGGTCCGCTAGCCCTTTAATTTTGACTCTCCGCCAGGGCCAGTAAAATATTGGCAACTTTTCTTTCTCAATGAGGTTAGACTATGACACAAATCACTTTTCCATCCAATTTCATATGGGGCACTGCCACGGCCTCATACCAGATTGAAGGCGCCTGGAACCAAGACGGCAAAGGCGAATCAATTTGGGACCGGTTTTCGCACACCCCCGGTAAAGTTGCCAACGGTGACACCGGCGACGTAGCCTGTGATCACTACCACCGCTGGCCACAAGACATCGCTTTGATGAAAGCGTTCAACCAGCAGGCCTATCGCTTTTCTATTTCCTGGCCGCGAATTTTACCGCACGGCCACGGCGCGGTTAACCAGGCCGGACTTGATTATTACAGCAAGCTGGTTGATGGCCTGCTGGAAGCCGGCATCACCCCGTTTGCCACCCTGTATCACTGGGATTTGCCGCAGGGGCTGCAAGACCAGGGCGGCTGGCCCAGCCGCTCCGTTGCCGCGGCCTTTGCTGACTACGCCGATGTAGTGAGCCGGCATCTGGGTGACCGGGTGCAAAACTGGATCACCCACAACGAACCGTGGGTTGTGGCGTTAATGGGCCACCAGATGGGCGTTCACGCGCCGGGCATACACAACTGGACGGCCGCGCTGAAAGCCGCGCATCACGTGCTGCTTTCGCACGGCTGGGCGGTGCCGGTTATCCGCGCCAACAGTCCCGCCGCCGAGGTGGGCATTACCCTCAACCTGATCCCGGTTGAAAGCAGCACCGGCAGCCCCGAAAGTTATCAGGCCGTGCGCTTTTTTGACGGCTTCCAGAACCGCTGGTTTTTGGATCCCCTGTTTGGCCGCCACTACCCGGCGGATATGGTGGCCGATTATACCCGGCGCGGCTTTTTGCCCAACGGCCTGGATTTTGTCTCGGCAGATGACCTGACGGACATTGCCGTGGCTACGGATTTTCTGGGCATCAACTACTACATGCGCAGTCTTGTCGGCGATCCCGACAGCAGCGGCGATCTTTTCTCGGCTATCACTCCCGGCGATCCAGCCTCTGAACGCACCGACTTTAATTGGGAAATCTACCCGCGCGGGCTGTACAACCTGTTAAACCGGCTGCATTTTGATTACCAGCCGCCCAAACTTTACGTTACCGAAAACGGAATGAGCCTTGCCACCGGCCCGGATGATTCCGGCCAGGTGCCGGATGTCCGCCGCATCAACTACCTCAAAGATCACTTTGCGGCGGCGCACCGGGCCATCCAAAACGGCGTGCCGCTGACCGGCTATTTTGTCTGGTCGTTTATGGATAATTTTGAGTGGGCCGAGGGTTACCAACAGCGCTTTGGCCTGGTTTGGGTTGACTTTGAAACACAGCTGCGCATCCCCAAACAAAGCGCGCTATGGTATAAAGACGTGATCGCCCGCAACGGTTTTTGATATCTGTTAAGCCAAAACCTGTTGGGGTCAAGATGAATTTGAACGCCGCGGAGAGCGCAGAGAAATAATAGAAACTCTGCGTTCTCCGCGCTCTTTGCGGTAAAAACTTTTGTCGCCGCTGTTCAAACTAACCACCACACTGTTAAGCCAAAACCTCTCTGACTTTGTGCAGCAGATGCCGGATAGCAAACGGTTTCTGGATAAAAGCCACAGCTTCGTCGAGCACCCCTTGATGGGCAATCACATTGTCGGTGTAACCCGACATAAACAACACCCGCAAATCCGGCCGTAACTGTGCCAGCCGCTGGTACAGTTCGCGGCCATTCATTTTGGGCATAATCACATCGGTGAGCAGCAGATCAATGGGCCGGCCGTGGTCCGCGGCCAACACCAGCCCCTGCGTTGGGCCATCAGCTTCCAAAACGTGGTAGCCGTATGATTGCAGCGTTTCACACACCAGCCGGCGCACGTTAACTTCGTCTTCAACCACCATTACCGTTTCTACGCCGTGCAGCGGGCCGGGGGCAGCCTGATCCTGCGCCGGCGTGTCGGTGTCTTCGGTAACGGGCAGGTATATTTTAAACGTTGTGCCGTAGCCCGGCTCGCTGTAAACCCAAATATTGCCTCGGTGCTGCTTGACAATTCCAAACACGGTAGATAACCCCAAACCCGTCCCCTGCCCGCGCCCTTTGGTGGTAAAAAACGGTTCAAAAATACGCTGCTGGATTTCGGGTTCTATGCCGTGGCCGGTATCGCTAACGGTCAGCATCACATAGTGGCCGGATTGAACCCCCGGGTGAGAGGCTACGTAAGCATCGTCTAAAAACACATTGCCGGTTTCAATGGTCAGTTTGCCGCCGGTTGGCATGGCATCCCGGGCATTTACCGCCAGATTGAGCAAAATTTGCTCAATCTGGCCCTGATCGGCTTTGATGAGCCGCAATGTTGGGGCCAGGTGAGTTTTTAACTCTATATTTTCACCGATAACCCGCTGCAGCATTTTTTGAAATTCGCTGATCGCTTCATTCAAATCGAGCACCTCCATGGCCAATACCTGCTGCCGGCTGAAAGCCAGAATCTGGTGGGTCAGGCTGGCCGCCCGATCAGCTGCTTCTTTGATGTGCATAAAATTGGCGTACAAACTGTCCGTTGGCGTCAATTTCATCATTCCCAATTCGGCGTAGCCGATAATCGGCACCAGCAGGTTGTTAAAATCGTGGGCCACCCCGCCGGCTAACTGGCCAATCGATTCCATTTTTTGCCGCTGGTAAAACTGTGCTGTCAATTTTTCATTTTCTGCGGCCAACGATTTGCGTTCGGTGATGTCCTGCGCCAGCACCAGCGCGGCCTCGATGCCCTGATAATCGATAATGTGGGAGGTGATTTCCACATCGATAATCCGGCCATCCTTTAACTGGTGCCGCCATTCACCGGAATGCTGGAGGATGGGTCGCTGCTCTTCAAGATGCTGGTCCAGGCGCGGCACGTCCTCCTGCGGCCGGATATCCCTGATGGTCATCGACAGGAACTCGTCCCGTGCGTAGCCATATTTGTCTATCGCAGCGTTGTTTACGGCTAAAAATTGCAGTGTTTCCAGGTTGTACACCCACATGGGGTGCGGGTTATACTCAAATAAATAACGATAGCGCGCCTCACTCTGGCGCACGGCTTCTTCGGCCTGTTTGTGCTCGGTCACATCGGCGGCCATGCTGATGACAACACGCCGGCCATCGGCCAGCCGGCCCAGCGGCGTGGTGCTGAATTCCCACACCCGCTGCGAGCCATCCTTACAGGTAATGGTGAACTCTCTTGCTTCTTTACGGCGGGTTAGCTCATAGAGCGAGTTAATTTCGGCCTGTACCTGCACCTGCTGCGGGCCGTATGCCCGCTGCGTCCAGGCGGCAATGGTGGGGATTTCAGCCGGGGTGTAACCGGTAATTTCGGTCCAGATGTGGCTGAGTGTCAGAATCTGGCCGTCTTCGGCGTGGATGGCAATGGGGAAGGGCGCTTCTTCTACTGCCTGCCGGAATCGCCGTTCACTTTCGGCCAGCGCCTGCTCTGTTTTTAGCCGGACATCTCGCCGGGCCAGCAGCAACCCCAGTAACACCGTCCCAATGGGATAAACCAGCAGCACCGGCAGGGTTATTTTACTGAGTACACCGACAATTGTGGCCGGCGGCAGGAGCAGAGCGCACAGCAGCATAACCCCATGCACCAGCAGGCCAAAACTGTACAACTCCGACCAGCTAAAATCGGTAAACCAGCGGCCCCGCCAGCGCCGCCAGCCAATGCCAACCGCCGTTGAAGAGATGATCACCGCCACGCCCATCGCGGCGCCGCCTCCGCCCTGATACAATCGAAAGGCGGTGGTTAAGATCGCGGCCACGCCGGCCGGGATCAATCCAAAAAAAAGGCCGGTCACGCTCAGTAAAATTGAACGGGTGTCAAAAAAAATGCCCGGCACAAGCTGCCAGGGGGTAACCATCAGCACCGTGCCGATGGCCCCCAAAACCACTCCCACCACCGTCCGGGCCACTATCGAGTTGGCCCCCGGTTTTACGGGCAGCAGATCATACAACACCCCCAAAGCCAATAACAGGGCGAC
>CAYOXS010000128.1:0-14404 GCA_964407935.1 uncultured Caldilineaceae bacterium | reverse complement strand
AGAGAGCGGCTGGCAACAAGTTTTGCCGATGGGCGGGATTACTCTACAATGAAACTGTTTGTGAATGAGCGAGTCAGCGAATAGCGAATGGCGGGTAGCGGGTAGCGAGTGAGGAGTGACGAATGACGAAGGGCGAATTAACGAGTCGGCAAATCAGCGAGTCAGCGAATGGCGAATTGCGAACCAACCCACCGAACCCACCAAACTCACCCAACTTACCTAACTCCTGATTCCTGAATCCTGACTCCTGAATCCTATAAGAGGAATGCAAATTACGTGAATCAAACCGAAGCTGCTCAACCTTCTCATTTGCGACGCATTGCCGGCGCGGCCACGCTGGTGATGGCCCTGTTTGTGGTGAGCCGGGCGCTGGGCCTGCTGCGAGAAATGGTTATTGCCCGCCAGTTTGGCACCAGCGCTCAAATGGACGCTTATCTGGCCGCGTTTCGCGTGCCGGATTTTTTGTTTTACGTGGTGGCCGGCGGCGCGCTGGGATCGGCGTTTATCCCCACGTTTGCCGGATTTCTGGCCAAAAAAGATATGGCCGGAGCCTGGCGGCTGGCTTCGGCGGTGATCAACTGGATGGTGCTGCTGCTGTCGGCGCTGGGCGGGCTGGCCGCCATTTTTGCGCCGCAACTGGTAGCCACATTCTACGGTGATTTTTCGCCGGCCCAGCAAGCCCTCACCACCGAGCTAATGCGCTGGATGCTCATCTCAACCGTAATTTTTGGGGTGAGCGGTGTGCTGATGGGTATTTTAAACGCGCAGCAGCATTTTTTGCTGCCGGCGCTGGCCCCGGTGGTTTACAATCTGGCCATCATTTTTGGCGCGTTGTGGCTGGGGCCAACCTGGGGCGTTAAAGGGCTGGCCGTCGGTGTGGTGTTGGGCGCTGCCGGACACCTGTTGGTGCAACTGCCGCTGCTGGCGGTGGGGCCGCGCCAACTGCGCTACCGGCCCGTGCTGGCGGCCCGCGACTCCAGCCTGCACGAAGTTGGCCGGCTGATGGCTCCGCGGGTACTGGGGCTGGCGGCGGTGCAGATCAATTTTGTGGTCACGGCGATCCTGGCATCGAGCTTAACCGAGGGCAGCCTGACCGCGCTCAATTACGGCTGGATCATTATGCTGCTGCCGCAGGGGGTGATTGCCCAATCTGTGGCGACGGCGCTCTTTCCCACGCTGGCCTCGCTGGAGGCGCACGGGCAGCGGCGTGAAATGCGCCACATTTTTTTGACCACGCTGCGCAACCTGCTGTTTTTAACCCTGCCCGCCGCGGTGGGGCTGGTGGTGCTGGCCGGGCCGATTGTGCGCCTGCTGCTGGAACGCGGCGCGTTTGATGCCGCTTCAACGCGGGCCACGGCCTGGGCGCTGGGTTTTTTTAGCCTGGGGCTGGTGGGGCATGCCGTGGTAGAAATTGCGGCTCGCGCTTTTTACGCGCTCAAAAATACCAAAACGCCGGTGTTGATTGGCGTGGCGGCGATGGGGTTGAACGTTGTTTTTAGCATTTTGCTGCTGCGCGGTTTTGCGGCCTGGGGTTGGTCGCCGCACGGCGGGCTGGCGCTGGCCAATTCGCTGGCGGTAACGCTGGAGATGGTCGCCCTGTTGTGGCTGATCCGCCGGCCGCTGGGCGGGCTGGCCGAGCCGGGGCTGGGGCAATCGCTGCTAAAAATGGGCGTTGCCGCGGCGACGATGGCGGCGGCGCTGCTGGCGGCCCTGCCATTTTTGCCGGCGAACCCCGGCTGGCTGGCCGGAGTCAGCGGTATTGGGCTGGGCGGTGTGGTGTATGTGAGCGCCGCGCTGGCGCTGGGGCTGTCTGAACTGCGGGTTATTCAGCAGCGGCTGCGGCGGCTGCTGCGGCGAAACCGCTAGCCGCGTGGTTTGCCATCCGGCTTGTGGCTCAAAAAATCGAGCGGGGTGGCCGGCATTAGCATGCTGCGGGCCACCGCCAGCCGTTTGGGGTTGATGCTGGATGAGTGCAGCACCATTTTGGTGTAATCCTCCGAGGCCTGATCTTCCTGCCCCAGCGCGGCGTAACAGTCGCCCCGGTTTTCGTGGGCGTGGTGGTGCTGCGGGTTCAGCTCGATGACTTTGGAATAGTCCTCAATCGCCTGTTCGTATTTTTCCATTTCCTGGTACAGATTAGCCCGGTTGTAATAGGCGTAAACATAGTTGGGATTCAGTTTGATGGCGTAGGTGTAATTTTCCAGGGCAGCCACAAAATCCTTGAGTTCGGAGTAGGTCACGCCGCGGTTAACATAGGCGGCCACAAATTCGGGGTTGATCGAGATGGCTTTATCAAAATCTCCAACGGCTGCTTCGTAGCTGCCCTGCCAAATGTGGGTGTTGCCCCGGTTGTAGTAAGCGTACACGTTGTCCGGGTCAATTTTCAGCGCGCGCTCGTAATCGCTGAAAGCCTGCTCGTAATCGCGCAGACCGGTGTGAGCGATGCCCAGATTGATGTAGGCGGCCACAAAATGGGGGGCCAGCTCCAGCGTCCAGTTGCAATCGAGCACGGCTTTGGCATAATTTTCCATCATCAAATGGGCGGCGCTGCGGTTGTTGTAGGCTTCCGCGTAGCGGCGGTCCAGCTCGATGGCTTTGGAGTAATCGTAAATGGCCTGCTCAAAGTTGCGCATGTTCACGTGGGTCAGCCCGCGTTTGTTGTACATCCGCGAGTCGTGCACGGCCAACGTTTCAGCTTCGGCGGGGTCCGGCGCGGTGGTAATGGTGATGGCGTTCAGCGCGGCGGCAAAATCCAGGGTGTTGGCAAAACGGTCTTCCGGGGTTTTGGCCAGCGCCTTTTCCACCACCCCGGCCAGCACCCCAACATCGCGCCAGAGCTGTTGCAGCCCCTGCGGCATTTCTTCGCAAATGGACGTTTCCAGCAGCTCGTACAGCCGGGCCTGCGCCCGAAACTGATTGGTGCCGGCGTAGGTCAGGGCGGCGTTTTCCAGAAAATCCATATTGATGTAATGCTCGCCCATCAGCATGTAGTAGAGCAGCTCGCCAATCTGGTACACGTCGCTGCGGGCATCGAGCGGCAGGCCGCGCACCTGCTCCGGCGAGCTGAAAATGAGCGTGCTGGGCTGAAAACCAACCTGGGTCAGCCCCATCCCGCCAAAGGCTTCGGGGACGTGGGCAATGCCAAAATCGATGATTTTGGGGCGGCTGTCGGCGGTGAGCAGGATGTTTTCGGCCTTGATATCCCGGTGGATAATGCCCTTTTCGTGCAGTTTGGCCATCCCCTCACAAATACCGGTGATCAGGCTGATAGCTTGCTCAACCGGCAGTTTGCCTGTTTTTTGCAGGTGGCCGTGCAGGCTGCCGCCGGGCAAAAATTCCATGATAATGTAAAAGCGATTATCCTCAATCCGCAGGCTGTAAATTGATACCACGTTGGGGTGTTCCAGCGAGGCTGCCACGCGAGCTTCCTGAATAAAGCGTTTCACGGTTTTCTCGTCGCCGGCCCGGTCGAGCAGCAGTTGTTTAATCGCCACTCGCCGGTTGAGCATGCGGTCCTGGGCTTCAAACACGGCGGCAAATCCGCCTTGCCCAAGTTTGCGGATAATATCAAATTCAAAAATTCGTTGGCCGGTTGTTAGCAGTGAAATAAGTCATTCTCCTGCGGTGGATTTGTTGCAGCGCGTTTAATCTGGCGGGGCAGATGGCGTTTTATTAACGTGGAAAACACAGGCCGGGTGGCCGGCAGCGGTGCAGGCCACCTCGGTGATTTCAAAAAGCTGGCCGCCGCTCACCCACTGAAAGGCGGCCTCCAGCAGCCCCACGGTGGTAAAACAGACCGGCCGCTGGCTGGTTCGGCCCCAGCAGGCCGGGCAGCGCTTGATGGTGTAAACAAAGTGAGTCTCTGCTTCGTCTACTTCGGTGATCTGGTCGCTGACTTTGTTAAAAATATCGGCCACGGCTTTGATACCCACCCGTAGCTTGGCCAGCGTGGGAATGGCTTTAATGGCCAGTTCGCTGGTGCCGGTGAGCGCCCCGTACTGGGCCAGCCCATCGTCAAAGGCGGCCCGGCCAGCGTGGAGCATCAGGCCGCGTTCACCGCGGGGGCCGTACATTTTTTCCAGGGTAATGCCGATAGCGCCGTAGTAGGCAAAATCAAAGCCTTTGGCAAAATTGTTGGCCGGCGGGTACATCTCGTGCGGAATGCCGGCGGTATCGAACAAAACCATCATCGCCGCGTGCCCAATGGACTCTTCAATGGACAAAACGTGAATGCGGGCCATTTTGTTGGGGTACATCAAACCGCTCAATTGTACCGGCATGTTCGTTGAGCCTTGCTGGATGATGTTGGAATTTTACCACCAAATCCAATTTATTCCTAGTGGATTGTAAGTAGTTGCCAAAATAAAAAACGGCCAGCATCCATCGATGCTGGCCGCTGGCCGTGCGAAAGCGTTAACCGGTTACAGGTCAACCTCGTGGTGGCCGGTAATCAGCGCCACCTTGTTGTTATCGTTGAGCCGGCGCAGTTCGTCCATAAAAGCCCGGCTCTGATCCAACTTTTTCAGCTCGATGCCGTATACCAGTTCGGTGAGCATGCCCGCCTGCACCGATTCAACAGCGATCAAATTATAGCGCCGCAAATACTGGCCAAAAACATCGGCAAACAGGGTCTCGGGCTGCATATCGGCGGGGATGCGCACCTTTAAAATTTGCTCGCGCACTTCTTTGGCAAACATGTTCAGGTTGGTCATGCCCCACATTACAAAACTGATAATGAACGTGCCCACCACCGCCAGCAGGTAAAAGCGGGTGCCGCAGGCCATCCCAATGGCCATTCCAAAAAATATGTAGCCCACGTCGCGGGTGTCTTTGACCGCGTTACGAAACCGGATAATCGACAGCGCGCCCACCAGCGAAAAGGCCCGGGCAATATTTGAACCGATAATGAGCATAATCAGGCTCACAATCATCGTCAGCATAATCAGGGTATGCACGTAGGATTGCGTGTACGATACCCCTCGGTAGGTGTTTTTGTATACCCAGCCAATAACCATCGCCAGCAAAAAACTGAGAATGGTTGAAAAAATTACGTCGCTGGTATTAAAAACATCGGTGTTGTCTTGCAACGCGGAAAGTAAACTCAAAAAGTCCATAAGTGATACTGTCCCTCAGTCAGGATAAACTGGTCGCCGGCCCGGTGTTGGTTTGTGGCAGTGATGATCAATTTGGCCACGCCGCCCCGTAGTTTACCGGCAACTCTGTTTTTTGGCAACGTTGGTTGCTAATGTTGATTGGGGATTTGGCGGGTTGTAGGTATAATATGCCGCAAATCCATCTCGGCGAAGGGCGTATGACAATTAACAAACCGGTGATTTACGCGATTCTCTTTTTTGCATTTATGCTGCTGGTGCTCTACGGCGACAGGTTCTCGTTTTTGGAGCCGCAGCGGCTGCCGGCCTGCCTGCCAAACTGCCAGGGCCAGGATTTAACCGGTGCGAGCCTGAGCGCCACCGATCTGCGCGGCGCTAACCTGCAAAATGCCACTCTGTTTGGCGCGGATTTAACCCGCGCCGATCTGCGCGGGGCCAACCTGTTGGGCGCAGATTTGGGCAAAGCCAACCTTCGCGGCGCTAAAATTGATGACTCCACCCAGATTGATGACAAGTGGCGGCTCGTTTGGCAGATTCTGCACCGGGGCGGGGCCGGGCTGGATTTGCCCGGCGTCGATTTGAGTCAGGCCGCGCTCAGCCGCACCGACCTGACCGGCGTCAATTTGAGCGGGGCCGATCTGCACGACATCGATCTGCGCGGTTCCGGGCTGAAAGGGGCCAATCTGCAAAACGCCAACCTGGCCGGCGCCGACCTGTACCGGGCCGTGTTGTCCAACGCCAATCTGGCTGGCGCTGATCTCACCGACGCTGTTGTGCGCGGCGCGGAAATGGACGGCGCCACTTTGCCCCAAAATTGGGACAAAATGGTCAAACCCTTCTATTAAAAAGGCATTCGTTTTGCGTCAACAATCGACAGCCACACTTCTGATTTATCTAACGCTGGCGCTGCTGCTGGCCGTTGCGCTCTGGTTGCGCTGGCAGTTCATCGCTGCCGTGCAGCTTTACCCCGACGAATTTGTCACCCTGCTGGCCATCGACCGGATTGGCCAAACGGGGCTGCCGCTCATGCCGTCCGGCCTGTTTTACGAGCACGGCCTCCTGTATTCCTACCTGGCGGCGCTGGCGGCGCAGTTTGGCCCGTTGCGGGAAGCCAGCCGGCTGGTCAGTTTGCTGTGCGGCGCGGCCACGTTTTTGCTCATTTTTCGGGTGGGGCGGGGCTGGTTTTCGCCGGCGGCGGGGTTACTGGCCGCGGCTGGGCTGGCCATCGCTCCGGCGGCCATCGAGTGGAGCGGCCGGGCGCGCATGTACGCCCTGCTGCAACTGCTGGTGTTGCTCAGTTTGTGGCTGGCTTACACGGGCATCACCCACAAAAAACGGGGACAGGTGTGGCTGGCGCTGCTGGCCTATTTGGGGGCCACGCTGGCTCATTTTGGCGCGGTGGCGCTGGCCCCGCCGCTGCTGCTGGCCGTAGTCGCTCTGCTGTGGCAGGGCGATGACTCCCCCCCGCCGCGCCTGCGCCGCCTGCTGGCGTACTGGCCGGAAGCCGTTGCCCTGGCCCTGATTCTGGCCACGGCTTTTGTGGTGAAACGGGCCGGCCAGCCCAAAGGCATCGACGAATTGCAGGCCACCGCCGCCGGCACACTGACCGGGATGGCCCAGGTGCTGCAAATTTACAGCGATCTGTCGTTCAACCCGCTGGCCGGCTGGCAGGCCATCGCCCCGTTTTATTTGTCGCTCCCGGCGGTAATTTTTGCCCTGTTTGGCCTGCTGGCGCTGGGGCTGGCTGCAAAAAAATCAGGCCGATGGCCGATCCCCCGCGGGCCGGTTTTGTTCCTCGGTTTTATTTTGGCGGCGACGACGCTGGAGATGATCCTGTTTGTTTCGCCGGACCGGCGCGATGACAAATACCTGTTTATGCTGCTGCCGGCGCTGCTGCTGCTGGGCGCGGCGGGTCTCGGCTGGCTGCTTGAGCGGGCCACGCCGCGCCGCGAGGCGGTGGCTGCGGCGGCGGCCGTGGCGCTGGCCGGGCTGATGGTGGCCATCGGCTGGCCAGCGGCGCAGCGGCTGCTGGCCAATACCGGCGATGATTACGACGCCGCATTTGCCTTTGTCCGCCAGCACTGGCAGTCGGGCGATACTCTTTTTACCGGCACACCCGCCGCGGCGATGTATTATTTGGGCCGCAACGATTTTTACGGCGTGCAGCGGCGCGGTGGCTACGATTACCGGCTGCTGACTGTGGCCGGCCGGCCGGTTGACCGCTGGCTGGCTTCGCCGGCGGTGCGCACCGAATCCGACTTGCACCGGGTGCTGGCCGAAAATCATGTCTGGCTGGTGCTGGAACGCTGGGGCTTGCAGCGGGAATATTACGATTTGCCGTTTCAGCAGCAGTTGCTGGCCCAAACCGAGCCGGTGTTTGAGGCGCAGGGGATGTTTGTGTTGCGCGCCAAACCCAACCCGCAGCCCATCGCCCCGGAACCGCAGCAGCCGGCGCCGGCCAACTTTGCCAATCAAATTGAGCTGCTGGGTTACACCGTTGAGCCGGCGCAGGGCGCGCCGGGCCAGCCGCTGCGCCTCACCCTTTACTGGCGGGCGCTGGCTTCGCCGCCGGCCGATTACAGCGTGTTTGTTCACCTGCGCCAGCCGGGCGGCGGCAACGTGGCCCAGGCCGACCACCGGCCGCTGGGCAACATATTCCCCACTTCGCTGTGGCCGGTGGGTGAGACTATCCGTGAAACCAGCGAGTTGGCGCTGCCGCCGGATGTGCCGCCGGGCGATTACGAGTTGTGGGCCGGGTTGTACCGGCTGGACACGCTCGAACGGCTGCCGGTGCAAAACGACTCCTCCGGCGAAAACGCGGTCCGGCTGGGGCAGCTCGCGGTGCGTTAAAGACCGCCGACCCATTCACCCCCACCCCTAACCCCTCCCCCTGTCAGGGGGAGGGGAACAGAGAAACAAGCATCGGGCCGGGCGTTATGCGCCCGGCCCGATGCTCGTTAAATAAACTCTCTCTCCCAATACAGGGTCAAAAAAATCAGATTCGCCTACAATTTAGTCAGGATTTCGGGGCCGTTGGGGGTAATGGCGAGGGTGTGTTCAAACTGGGCCGAAAGCGAGCCATCGCGGGTAACAACGGTCCAGCCGTCGGCCAGCAAATCCCACTCGTAGCTGCCCAGGTTGACCATCGGCTCAATGGTGAACGTCATCCCCGGTTTGAGCTGGGGGCCGCGGCTGGGCATGCGCACGTGCGATACCGACGGCGCTTCGTGCAGCGACTTGCCGACGCCGTGGCCGCCCCACTCCCGCACCACCGCCACCCCCTGCGAATCGGCGTAATTTTCAATGTCCATGCCGATGTCGTGCAGGTAGTTGCCAAATTTGGCGGCGCGAATGCCCACCCACAGCGCCTCGTAGGCCACATCGAGCAGGCGCTGGGCCTCGGCCGAGATGTTGCCCACCGGGTAAGTGACGCAGGCATCGCCGCAAAAACCGCGGTAGCGCAGGCCAATGTCGATGCCCACAATATCGCCCTCCTGCAAAATACGCTCATCCGGCAGGCCGTGGCAGATCTCCTCGTTAATCGAGGCGCAAATCACCCCCGGAAAAGGCGGGTGGCTGGGCGGGTTGCCGCGATAGCCTTTGTACAGCGGCGACGCGCCGCGTTTGTCCAGATGGGCGTCAACCCGTTTGTCCAGTTCGCTCAATTTAACGCCGGGTTTGATGTGCCCGGCCAGAATATCAAACGCTTCGGCCACAATCCGGCCGGCTTCGCGCATGCGGCTGATGGCGTTGGGGCGTTTTAATGGAATTAACACAAATCATCTCTCGCTGTGAATTTTTAGCCATTAAACCACAAACCCGGCCCGCTGGCAAAGATGAGCATTTTTAGTTTGTGCAGTTCAGCGCCACCATTGCCTCGTGCGTGCTCAAAAAGAAGTGGTCGGTTCCCACAACTTCCACAAAGCCGATGGTTTTGAACCGGTCCATTACCGGCCCTTTGATATCGGCCAGATAAAAATCCACCCCGGCATCGCGCAGCTCGTGGATGAGCGATTCCAGCGTTTCCAGCGCGCTGGCATCGATAAAGTTGACGGCGATGCCGATGAGCACCACGTGTTTCACCTCCGGCCGGTCGGCCACCATTTGCAAAATGGAATCCTCCAGATATTTGGTGTTGGCAAAATAGAGGCTCTGGTCAACGCGGACGGCAATCACATGCGGGCAGGTTTGCACCGGGTGGCGCAGCACGTTGCGGTAGGTTTCGGTTTGGCCAATGCGGCCAACCACGGCCATATGCGGCCGGCTGGTGCGCCAGATAAACAGCAAAATCGCCGCGGCCACCCCCGCCAAAATCCCGGTTTCCACGCCAACCACCAGCACCGCGCCAAACGTTACCAGCAATGAAACGGCATCGGCTTTGTTGTATTTCCACACGTGTTTGAACGTTTTTACATCGATGAGGCCAGCCACGGCCACAAGTATAATGGCCGCCAGCACCGTTTGCGGCAAAAAGAAGAACAGCGGCGTTAAAAAGATCACCGTCAGCAAAATGAGCAGGGCGGTAATGATCGACGCCAGCCCGGTGTTGGCTCCGGCCGCAAAGTTAACCACCGAGCGGCTAAACCCGCCGGTGACCGGGTAGCCGCCGGTAAAGGTTGCGCCCAAATTGGCCACGCCCAGCGCAATCAGCTCCTGGTTGGCCTCTACTTTTTGGCGGCGTTTGCTGGCCAGCGATTTGGCCACCGATATGCTTTCCATAAAGCCAACAAAGCTGATGGTCAGCGCCACCGGCAGCAGCGCCAGCCAGATGCCCGGGCTAAACGAGGGCAAACTCAGCGGCGGCAGCCCGGCCGGTACATCGCCCACAATTTTCACGCCGGCTGTTTTGTCCAGCCCCAGCAGCACCACCGCCAGCGTGCCCAGCAGCACTACTACCAGCGGCCCGGTTTTGGTCAGCGGCACCACCAGCGAGTCCGCCAGCCCGGCCCGCCGCAGCAGCCGGCCCAGTCCATTCTTAAAATAAAAGAGGATGGCGATGCTGGCCAGCCCAATGGCCATTGTTATCCCATTGGTTTCCGGGGCGTGTTCAACCGCGGCCAGAACCTGCTCGATGAAATTTTCGCTGCGGGGCATGCTGATACCCAGCAGATGTTTGAGTTGGCTGAAGCCGATGACGATGGCCGCGGCGCTGGTAAAGCCAGCCAGCACCGGGTGGCTCAGAAAATTAACCAGAAAACCCAGCTTCACCACGCCCATTAAAAACTGGATCAGCCCCACCAGCACAGCCAAAGTTAGCGCCAACTGAAGGTACAGCGCGCTGCCCTGTTCGGCCAGGGGAGCCACGCCGGTAGCCACCAGTAGCGAGACAATGGCTACCGGCCCTACGGCCAGGGTGCGGCTGGTGCCCAGCAGGCCGTAAATGATCAGCGGCACAATGCTGGCGTACAGCCCCACTTCTGGCGGCAGGCCGGCCAGCAAGGCGTAGGCCATGGCCTGCGGCACCAGCATAATGGTGACAATCAGGCCGGCCAGCAGATCACCGACCAAATCCTGGCGCTGGTAGTGGAGCAGCCATTTTAAAAACGGGAAATACCGGGCCGGCCCGCCGGCGTCGCCGCCGCGCCAGACGGCCGGTTTTTTTACAGGGTTGAGCGTGGTCATCGGAAAAACCTCGGTTGGGAATAAAGGGCGACGATGGGGGCAGCAAAGCTGCCCCCATCGCCGCCGCTGAGTTTTGGGGACGGGTTAAAAAATGTGGAGATTTACCATTTTGGGCGAGCGTCTTTATTCGCCCGGCCAATCACCCCGCGGGCGAGGGGTGCAGCTCAAAGCTGGGGGTGATGGTTCGTTCAAAATAATCTTCGGCGCAAAACAGAAAGGTGTCGATGTTGTCATCGCCGTAGCCGGCGGCGCGCAGTTCGGCCTCGGCCTGCTCGGCGCTCCAGCCATCGCGGGTGGTGCGTTTGAGCATCCACATCAGGCCGGTACGCGAGGCGCTGCGGCAGTGGAACAGGATTTTGCCGGTGTCCGGCTGGCTGATCACCCGGTCAAATTCGGCCACGTGTTCCGGTTCCAGTTCGTAGGCGGGCAGCGGCAGGTGGATATAGCGCAGCCCGGCCGCCTGCGCCAGTTGGGCCTGTTCGGCGGCGCGGGCCGGGTCTTGCCGGATGTTGAGCACCGTGGCAAAGCCGCGCTGCGCCAGTTTGGCCCAATCGGTGGGGCCGGGCTGCCCGGCCAGGACAAGGTTGTCGGAGATGGGGTATTCCGCCATGGGCCGCTGAGCCTGGGCGGCGGCCATTTGAAATTCCTGGTTCTGACAGCGTTCAGTCATTTTTGGCTCCTATTTGCTGGGCAAGCCGTGGCGGTGCCAGTCGATCATGCCGCCGGAGAGGTTGGCCAGATTGGTAAAGCCCATCGCCGCCAGTTGTTCGCAGGCCACCTGGCTGCGATTGCCGGAGCGGCAAACGCAGACAATTTGTTTGTCCTGGGGCAGTTCATCGATGCGTTGCAGGAGCATGGGCAGGGGCAGCAGCCGCGAGCCTTCAATGTGGCCGTCCATCTGGTATTCTTCGGGCGAGCGCACATCGAGCAGCAGCGGAGCGCTGCCATTTTGCAGGTCGGTGAACAGTTCGGTTACGGAAATTTGTGCGACGGTTTGCCGCTGCGCCCCGTAGCCGGGGGTGGATCGTTTATAACCAAAGATGCTGTTTAACATGAAAGTTCTCCTTTTTGGTGTGAGTCCGGGGACTCGGGTTGAGTGATGAAGTCGTCACACCTTTGGGACGGCAATCTAAACAAACAAAGTTACTTTTGAGGTGGCGGCATCGCCCATAAACGAGGCCACCCCGCCAACTTCCAGCCCGTCGATCAGTTCTTCATCTTTGATGCCCAGCAGTTCACGGGACATATCGCAGACGGTCATTTTTACTTCAAACTCGCGGGCCATCGCCACAAATTCTTCCACCGAGGTTACGTCGTGGTCGCGCATTAATTTGCGGATGATTTTGGCGCCCATCCCCATAAAGTTCATTTGCGACAGCCCCATTTGCTGAGTGCTGCCGGGCAGCATGGCGGTAAACCCTTTTTCCAGCATATTTTTGCCATCGTACACTTTTTGCTTTTTGATAGCGCCAATGCCCCAGAAGGTGAAGAACATCGATACTTCCATGCCCATTGCCGCCGCGCCGGTGGCAATAATGAAGGCCGCGATGGTTTTGTCCAGGTCGCCGGAGAAAAGCACCATCGATAATTTGTTCTCGATGTCGCGGGCCGGCATGGCCTCCAGTTCCTGCACGCGGGCTTCGAGCGCTTCAATTCGCTCCAGCAGCAGTTGGCTGTCGGTTGTTTCTGCAATTTTGGTGATACCGTTGTTTGTTGTCATTTTGCCCCCCTTGGCAGTACAGTTAATTAAGCTGTGCGTTTAACGTAATGCAGGTACAGGTCTGCGCCGTTTTCAGAGACGGTTTCCTGCTCCAGCAACTCGACATTTTTGGCGGTTTTGGCCCAGCCCTGAAAATCGGCCACGGAACCGCGGTCGGTGGCGATAACTTGCAGCACGTTGCCCACCGGCAGGCTGTTGATGGTTTTGCGGGTTTTTACCAGCGGCATGGGGCATTTGGCCCCTTTTACATCCAGTGTTTCATCAAAATGTACGGTCATTTTTGGTTCTCCTTTTAATCTGACAGGGCGCAGATATTTTTGCCCAGTTCCAGTTCGCTGGCTTTTTCCTCGTTTGGCACTACCAGGCCGGCGTTCACCCGTTTGATTTCAACATATTCTGGCGGAAAGGTGGGCAGGTGGCTCAGCACAAAGTCCAAAAAAGCCTGTTTGTCACTGTATTTGAGAGCGTCGTTGTGTTGTAGCACCCAGCCGTAGCTTTGCGCAAACACACCCCGGCCGTTGTCTTCGCTCATTACGCTAAAGTGGGCCGGCAAAATCAGCGTGTTGTGGTTGATGCGGTTGGGCAGCCGGCGGTAGATGCTGTCGTAGACAATGGGCGCCCAGGCTTCGCCCTGCCCGCCCAAATCGGGCCGGCCAAAGGATTTGAGAAAGATACCGTCGCCGGTGAAGAGGAAGCTGCTGCCGGCGGGGTCGGTGAACAGGTAGTTGACCTGGCCCAGAGTGTGGCCGGGGAACCAGATCACCTCAACGGTGAAGTGGCCCACTTGAAATTTTTGGCCATCGATGATGTGGTTGTAGCTGATTACCGCCGGCAACATATCGAGCGGGTGAATGGCGTCGTAGGCGTGCATGTAGTAGCCGGCGCCGGTTTGTTGGGCCAAAGCCGGCCCGCCGCTGATGTGGTCGGCGTGGGCGTGGGTGTCAAAAATGTGGGTCAGTTTGGCGTTAGCCTGGTTGATGGCGGTGAGGTAGTGGTCAATGTGGCGCAGCGGGTCAACAATGGCGGCCTGCCCGTCAGACACAATCACAAAGCTCAGGTCGCCGCGGGCCGGGCGGGCTATCTGAATGATGCGGCCGTAATCGCTGCCGGCCACGTCGCGGACATCGTACAGGTTGCCCCAGGTGTTAATGCCGCCGGCCAGGTAGCGGGCGGTAAAGCCATGCGCTTGCAGAATTTCGGCCACAAACTGGGACGAGCCTTCTTTGGCGCAAATCACCAAAATTTCATCGTGGCCGGCGGGAACTCTGGCCACCGAGCCTTCCTCGTCCTCAATAAAGTCAAAATAGGGGATATTGAGCAGTTCCAGCGAGTTTCGGCCTTCAACGTGCCAGCGGCCAAAATCCTCTTCGTTGCGCACGTCAACAATAAACAGCGGTTCATCGTTGATAATGCGCTGGTAGAGTTCCTGCGCGGTAAATGATTTTACGTCTGTTGTTGTTACCTCTGCGAGTGCCATAGCTAAATTCTCCTTGTGACTGGATTACACACGCAGTATAACAGGGGCTTGTAAGGTCAAAATAAGGGGTTTGTAAGGGGTTTGTAAGGAAATTTCAACGGGCCAGCGGCAGGGTGAGGCTAAAGGTGCTGCCCTGGCCGGAGCCGTCGCTGGCGGCGGTCAGGTCGCCGCCCATAGCCCAGGCCAGATGGCGCGAGATGGTCAGGCCGATACCGCTGCCGCCGCTGCTGCGCGCCCGCGAGCGGTCAACCCGGTAAAAGCGCTCAAAAATGTAGGGCAGCGCCTCGGCGGGGATGCCGATGCCGTCGTCGCTGACCTGCACGCAGGCGGTGTTATCGGCAATCTGCACGCTCACGGTAATGCAGCCATCTTCCGGGGTGTAGCGGATGGCGTTGCCAATCACGTTGACCAGAATCTGGGCGGTGCGGTCGGGGTCGGCGCAGACCATAATTTGCGGCTGGGCCTGGTTTTCAA
>CAYOXS010000127.1:6944-14415 GCA_964407935.1 uncultured Caldilineaceae bacterium | reverse complement strand
AACCCCACAACATTCCCTTTACCATGCTGGGTGCAGGGCTGCTGTGGGTGGGCTGGTTTGGGTTTAACGGCGGCAGCGCCCTGGCCGCCAATGGCCTGGCGGTAACGGCTGTTGTTAACACCAATACAGCAGCGGCGGCGGCCGGCCTGGTTTGGATTTTGTTGGCCTGGGCCGATAATAAACCCAGCGTGCTCGGCTTTGCCACAGGAGTTGTGGTGGGGCTGGTGGCAATTACCCCGGCGGCCGGTTTTGTAACCCCGCTGGCGGCGCTGGTTATCGGAGCGGTAGCCGCGCCCATTAGCTATTACGCCATTAAATTCCGGCTGAAATATCGCCTGGACGAATCGTTGGATGTGTGGGGTTGTCACGGAATGGGCGGAGTTACCGGCGCATTGCTCACCGGGCTGTTTGCCACCAAAACGATCAATCCGGCCGGCGCGGACGGTTTATTTTACGGCAATCCCGGCCAGTTTTTCATTCAATTGATGGGCGTGGTGGTGGTGGCGGCGTTTGCCTTTGCCATTACTTTTGGCCTCGCCAAACTTCTTGATGCGGTGATGGGGCTGAGCGTCTCGCTGGAAGAGGAAGATGTGGGGCTGGACATCAGCGAACACGGCGAGCGGGCCTACGCCTGATCCCGTTTTCCCAGCCAAATTAACCAAAACCGCCGACACAAAATCGGCGGTTTTCTTTTGCATAATAAAAAACGAGGCAGTGGGGGTAATTGGGGTTGCCCGGCTAAACTTTTGCGGCCGGCTGCCGATAATACCTTTAAGGGCGCTGGGGATGACCCGTTAGCGGTCGTCCCCAGCGCCAACACTTTGTCCGGCCGGAGGACGAATGAATTTTCTGCTCAACTCCCCGCTGCTGGGAGTGATCAAAGCCGTGGGCGTGCTCGGCGCGATTTTGCTGCTGCTCTACTCCTGCTCCTCGCTCAAAACCGAAACCTACCTCTCCAAAGGCACCTCGGCGCACGGCTTTGACGAACTCTGCACCGAGTGGACTATTGAGTTTTTTGGCGGCGAGCGGCAGGTGCGCAAAAACTGCCACGCCGTCGATCCCAACCTGATGCCCAATGCCGCGCCGCTCGATGGCGACGGGCTGGCCGACCCCGACGGCCGGCAAAACCCCGAATTCAACTACACCGGCTGGGACAAGCTCTACTCCGGGCCGGCCACGTCCCAGCCGTAAACTAGCCCTCCCCCAAAAAGCGCTGCCGCCAGCCGCTGCGCCGCTCGGCGAGCACGCGGCCCCCGGCGTCGGTGACGGCCACAGCCACGCCGCGCCGCCAGTGATGCCCCACCCAAACCACAACATGCTCCCGAACAATTTTTTGCCACACGTAACCGGCTGGCAGGTCAACCGGCGGTTGACCCGGCGCGGCAGGCTCGCCCTCCGGCGCGGCCGCAACCGCCAGCCGAAAATGAGCGCCCGGAATGTGCGCCAACGCAAAACTGAGCGGCGTCAGCGTCACGGCCAGTTGGTGGCGCTGTAACTCATCCTGAATTTTGCCGGCCAAATTGCGGGCCAGATCGGCGCGGAGTTCCTCGTCGCGGGCGGAGTCGCCGGTGTTCACATCGGCCTGCCGGCGGCGATAAAAGGTGGTCAGCCGCAGCAGCACTTTTTCCAGCCGGCCGGTGATGGCCTGCTTCTGCTCGGCCACCGCCCCGGCGATGGCCTGCTGCGTCACCTCGGTGGCGCGCTCCAGCAGTTCAAACAGCCGGCCGGCGTCAAACTCCGGCGGTACGGCCGGCGGCTCCGGCAGCGGGGCGGCGGCATTCAACAGCGCCTCGATCTGCGGCGCGGGCTGCCCGGCGGCGTCGAGCACGGTCGTGACCACGGTTTCCTGCTTTTCATCCGACACATACACCACCCGAAAATTAAACACGGCGTACCAGTTGTCGGCAAAATCCGCGCTGATTTCGTTGACGGCAAACGCCGGCCGGCGCAGCGAGGCGGTGGGCAGGGCGTCCAGCGCGGCGGTCACTTGCAACGGATAGGCCAGCGCGGCCCGTTCACCGCGGCCGGCCAGCAGGGCCAACATCCGGTCAAATACGCGGCTGCCGTACACCAGCACATCCTCGTGCGGCGACAGTTCGCGCGGCTCGGTTTGCAGCGCGGGAAAAACCAGATACAGGCGCGGTTTGCCAAAATGCTCGGTCAGCGCCGGCGGCAGGTCGATGACCAGTTCATCGGCCTGGCTTTCAATGGCTGCGCCGTGGGCGGCAAAAAAAGCCTCGGCGAAGGCGCGCATGGGCGGGTTAGAGGGCGTAGACTTCATCGATGGTCTCCAGCACATCCGAAATTTCGTCCGAGGCGTCGCGAACCGCCTGATAATTGGTCTGCGCCTCATCGAGCAGCCCTTCCAGTTCGGCCAGCATTTGCCGCAGTTCGGCCTCGGAGCGGCTGGCGGCCCAGGCGCTTTCTACCCGCTGCTCAAAGCCGCGCTGCTCGTCAAACTGGCCCAAAATCAGGTCGAGTTCACCAATCACCAGCTCGAACATGCGGATTTTGTTGGCCAGCAAATCCAGAATGTAGGCCTCGATGGTTTCGTTGGCCGACAGGTTGAAAATCGACACGGCCTCGGTTTGGCCCAGCCGGTGCAGCCGGCCCACCCGCTGCTCGATGCGCATGGGGTTCCACGGCAGGTCAAAATTGATGAGTTGGTGGCAAAATTGCAGGTTGTGGCCTTCGCTGCCGGACTGGGTGCTGACCATCACCCGCGCTGAGTGGCGGAAACGGCGCACCGCCTCCACCCGTTCCTGCGATGACAGCCCGCCGTGGAAAACGACGGTCTCGTGGCCAGCATCGGTCAGGGCCGCGGCCAGCGCCTCCAGCGTAGGCAGGTAATCGGTGTAAATGAGGAATTTGCCGGGGGTGTCGTCCAGCAGTTGCAGCACGGCCTCAATTTTGCGCCCCTGCTGGATGCCCCAGGCCAGCACCAGAATTTCGGCCAGTTCGGCGTTGTCCGGCTGCTGCCCGGCCAGATTTTGCAGGGCGCGGGTGGCGGCCTGCGGGCTGGAGCAGAGCTGTTTTTGCAGGGTGATGAGGCTCATCCGCTGCGCACCGCTGCGGCCGTCGGCGGCGTGCAACTGCCGGCGAATGTAGCCCGTGGCGGCATTGTACAGGCGGCGTTCCGGCGGGGTCAGGTTGAGGGCGTAGACCGCGGCCCGGCGCGGCGGAAAACGGACACTGACCCGGCTGCGGCGGTTGCGAATCATCACCTCGCGCAGCAGTTGGCGCAGGGCGGCGGTATTTTGCAGGTTGGTCTGGCGCGGCGGTGGGCCGGCGGCGTCGGCGTTGCGTTTGAGCCGGCAAACAAAGCGGTCCGCGCCGAGCCAGCCGGCTTTGATGGCCTCAAAATCAAACACCTCGTAGCCCTGGGCCAGCAGTTGGCGGACTTCGGCGCGGGCGCTTTGGCCATATTTGTTCAGCCGTAGGGCGTCGAGCTGGCTGAAATCTTCGGTGCGCCGCTTGAGCCAGCCCTCGGTGGAGGTGCGGCGGTACTCCTCGCGGGCGGCGCGACTGCGGCTCAAATAGCCATCGGGCTGCGGCGAGCTGTAAACGGTGCGGATACCGTAGCGTGGTTCGGCGCGGCGGGTGAAGTTTTGGCGAAAGGCGGCGCGGGTGCCCAGGTGGCCGGGCCGCAGCAGGGTAACCAGATTGTACAGCTCCAGCAGGTTGTTGTGCACCGGCGTGGCCGTGAGCAGCAGCACGTACTGCTTGCGAATCTGGTTGACAAATTTGTAGGCCTGCGTCTGGTGGTTTTTGAGCTTGTGCGCCTCGTCGATGATCAGCAGATCGTAGCTGCGGGCCAGCAGCGTTTCGGCCCAGCCGTTGCCCTTGGCCCGGTCCAGCGAGATAATCCAGCGACCCGCCCCGTTGGGCGTTACTTCGGTAAGCTGCTGGCTGTCTTCCAGCACGGTGAAGGTTTCGTGGAATTTGGCCTGCATTTCTTCGTGCCACTGCCAGGTGAGCGAGGCCGGGGTGAGGATGAGCACGCTGTTAACCAGCCCGCGCTCAATGAGTTCTTTCATCACAATCCCGGCTTCGATGGTTTTGCCCAGCCCGACCTCGTCGGCCAGCAGCGCCCGGCCGCGCATATCGCGCAGGGCGCGCAGCGCCGCTTCGAGCTGGTGCTGGTAGTGGTCGACGCTGATATCATCGAGGCAGATGAGCCGGTCGAAACCGGTGGTGGTGTGCAGCCGTTCGGCTTGCAGGCGGAGCCGGTACATAGCCGGCGGCTCAAAGGCGCGGCCATCGAACCAGTTTTCCGGGGCGGGGGTAACGGTGATGAGCGGCGGCGGCAGTTGCAGGTTGAGCTGGGCCAGAATGTTGGCCGGTTCGGTGGCGATGAAACTGTGGCCGCAGTTGGCGCAGCGGTCGGCGCGCGGTTCAACGGGCCAGCCGCAAATGGGGCAAACCGGCTGGCCGCCAGCGGCGGTGGACGGGACCGGCACCGGTGGCGGGGATAGCTCCAGCCAGGCCAGTTGTTCCGGGGGTGAGGGGTGGTTGTTCACGGCAAGCCTCGGAAATTTTTGCAATAGACAGGATTAACAAGATTTTTGGGCTGAGAGGTATTAAAAATTGTGATTTTTTACCCCTCCCCCAACCCCCTCCCCAAAAATTGGGGAGGGGGCAACACTGAATTAGTGAGATTTTGGGCGGCAGAGCCGCCCAAAATCTCACTAAAAAATTTTCTCCCCCTTCTCTCCAATGAGGAGAAGGGGGACGGGGGGATGAGGGGGCAAGCCCCATTACATCAGCGCCGCCACCAGCTGGCCCCACTCCGGCAGGCTGAGCGTTTCGGCGCGGCGGGTCGGGTCGATGCCGGCGGCGTACAGCGCGGCGACGATGTCCGGGCCGGGCCGGCGCAGCCCGGCAGCCAGCGTGTTTTTGAGCTGTTTGCGTTTTTGACCAAAACCAGCTTTGACCACGCCAAAAAACTGCTCGACATCGGCCACCGGCACCGGCGGCGAGTCGAATGTATCAATCCGCACCACCGCCGAATCGACTTTGGGCGGCGGGTAAAACGCGCCGGCCGGAATTTTGTGCACCAGCTTCGGCGCGCCGTAAAACTGCACGCTGACCGCCAGCAGGCTCATGTCGCCCGGTTGGGCGACAATGCGCTGGGCCACTTCTTTTTGAATGGTGATGACAATTCGCTGCGGCTGCGGCCGGCTTTCCAGCAAATGGCGAATGGCCGCGGAGGTGATGTAGTAGGGCAGGTTGGCGACAACCTTGTAATTTTGAATTTTGAATTTTGAATTTTGAATTGCGGACTGCGGGTTACGGGTTGCGGCATCTGTACCCTGACTCCTGACTCCCGACTCCAGTAGTTCCGCCAGGCTGGTTTGCAGGATGTCGGCGTGGACGACGGTGAGGTTGGGCAGGTGGCCGTATTCCTGGCGGAGCAGGTTGACCATCGCCTCGTCAAGTTCCACGGCGATGACCCGCCCGGCGGACTCGGCGAGCAGCCGGGTCAGCACGCCGGGGCCGGGGCCAATCTCCAGCACCGTATCATCCGGCGACAGCTCTGCCGCTTCGATGATTTTGCCGAGGTGGTGCGGGTCGGTCAGAAAGTTCTGGCCCAGTCCCTTTTTGGGGAACAGGTTGTATTTATTGAGCAGCGTGGACAGGTTCATAATTATGAATTATGAATTATGAATTGCGAATGACCGCTTGCTCATTCACAATTGGCTATTCAGAACCAAAGGCCCCCTATGGGCAATTCACCATTAATTATTTATTGTTGCGGCCAGTTGGGCAGCACGTATCGAATCTGACCGGCGGGCGGCACGGGCGTGAGCACGTACACATTGCGCCAGTCAAAAATCACCGGCAATGGCTCGCCGTCCGAGTAGCCCAGATCGATGTGTTTGCCCAAAATGCGGCCGCCGGTATCGCCGGCCACGGCCGGGCCGTATTGGTCAATGTAAAGGCGGGTATTCAGCGGGATCACCTTTTCGTCCACAGCAACCACGCCTTTGCCGGCCGGCAGCCCGCTGCGAGTGATGCCGTAGCGCGGGTGATCGGACTCTTTGCCGGACGAAGCGGCGTTGTAGGCGGTGGCTCGCATGGAAATTTTGCGCCAGTATTCAATGGGGCCGTCGGGCGTATCCAGCGCGCGGACCACCACTTTGGTGCCATAGGCGATGATCTGGTCGCTGGCGGCCTGGGCCAGCCATTCGTCTTCAAGTTGGCGGCTGACCTCCTGCCCGTTTTCCAGCCGCACCCGCGTGCGCGTTTTAATAATACCGGTGGCCCCGGCCTGCCGGATTTCGCGCTGGTCCAGTTCCATTGTATCCTCGGCCACCCACTCTGTTTCAAACGGGATAAATTCCTCGGTGATGTCCATTTTTTCGGCCACCCGTACAATGTCGATGGCTCCGGAAATTAGCGGCTGATCGAGGCCGGGGCGACTGTAATCCTGCCCCATCAGAGCGATGCCTTCCTGCGCCAGCACCTCGCCCACGGTTTCGCGCCGGGTGCGGGTTTTGATGATCCGGCCATCGGCCCGGATGCTGATCGGGGTTGACGGTTCCAGATACACGTGCATCCCCGGCGACAGCGGTGTGCCCAGGCCGGGCGTCACGGCATCACCCAGATACAGGGTTAGCCCCTGCTCCAGCAACGCCTCGCCGATGGTGGGTTTGGCCGTGTAAAAGGTGCTGGTGGCGGGGCCGTTGTGCAAAGTAACCGGCACAGCGCGATGAACTACCAGCCGCACCACGGCCGGGCGGGCGGCGGCGGCGCGGGCGGGCGTGGCGGCGGCGCGAGGTTGGCCGGACGGGCTGCCCGCCGCCAGCAGTTGAGGCGCGGGCAGAGCAGCGTTGTGGGCCACCGGCGCGCCGTTGAGCAACAGCCCGTCGCGGGGGTGGAGGTCAATTTTAAACGAGGCCAGCACTTCGCTGAGCGTTTGGGCGTGGGTGAGCAGCCGCTGCTGCTGGCCATCGGCCTCAATAACCACCGGCCGGGCCAGTTGGATAGTGACCGCATCGCCGGGGGCAAGCGTGGCATCGAGGGGTGGGGTGACAATATCTTCCGGCTCGAGCCGCAAGCCCTGCCGGCGCAGAATATTGTCAACCTGAAGTTGATGGGTGAAAATGGGGTAAGTCTGGTTGTTGATAACGAGGATGACGGGTTGGGCAGACAGCGAGTAGCCCCACCACAACAACGCCGCCAGCCCCACAATGACGGCCGCCCGGCGAAGTGTTCGGCTGGCCAGCCAGCCGCTGCGCGGCAGCCGGCTAAGGCGTTGGCTGAGGCTGTTGGTCGGTGAAGTTTGGGCCATAATCTACAAAAAAGGCGAGTCTGGTTTGACTCGCCGGGTGGGTGTGTATTTTCAAGGCGAGGCAACCGGGTAGCTTATGCCAGGCAACCCTGCGGCACCCAGAAGAAACTACTTAAGGCTGCTTCCTTCCGGATCTGACCTGGTTCGTAGGCTCCTGCCGCGCAGGACCCAACACTC
>CAYOXS010000127.1:0-6844 GCA_964407935.1 uncultured Caldilineaceae bacterium | reverse complement strand
TTCTCAAATCTGCCTTCTGGCAGAGCGGAGAGGGAGGGATTTGAACCCTCGAGGCTGTGACACCTACGCGATTTCCAATCGCGCGCACTCGACCGAACTATGCGACCTCTCCAAAATCAATGATCAATTACCAATTACCAATGATCAATTATCAAATTGCAGTTCATTGTTCATTGATAATTGTTAATTGGTAATTGTCCAGCGGGGAGGGTGGGATTCGAACCCACGGTAGACCGAGGCCTACAGCGGTTTTCGAGACCGCCCCATTCGTCCACTCTGGCACCTCCCCCGGCGCGTTTTAGGCGACAAACCGGGATTATAGCATACCGCCGCAGATGCGGCAAAACGGAACAAAGCTACCGCTTTTCCAGTTTGGCAAAGCTGAGCGCCAGCTTTTTGACGCCCTGGCCCGGAAAAGCCACCTGCACATACACATCGTCAGTTGTATTTTCTACGGCGATGACGATGCCATCGCCAAATTTCTGGTGATAAACTTTGTCGCCGGTGGCAAACTGGCCGGTTGGCGCGGCTTTGGCCGGGTTGCCGGCGGGTTGGCTGCTGCCCCAGCGGGTGGTCGATTGGCGGTACTCGGTCCGGCCGGTCACCGCGCCGCCGCCGCGAGCATATTTGCCGCCGCGCTCCTGATTTTCCACCAGATTATCCGGCAGGTCGCGCAAAAAACGGGAGGCGGTGGTCGGTTCCTCAAAGCCGTAGGTTTGCCGTTTAAAGGCGCGGGTCATGTACAGCCGGTCTTTAGCCCGCGTTACCCCCACATAGGCCAGCCGCCGCTCCTCTTCCATTTCTTCCGGGTCCTGCAAACTGCGGCTGTGCGGAAAAATATTCTCCTCCATGCCAACCATAAACACCACCGGAAATTCCAGCCCTTTGGCCGTGTGCAGGGTGAGTAGCGCCGGCGCGCGGCCTTCCTCGCCCAGCGCGTCAACATCGGAGACCAGGGCCACATTTTCCAGAAACGCGGGCAGCCCTTCGGCGGCTTCGGCGCTGGCAAATTCGCCGGCCACGCGCCGGAGTTCCTGCAAGTTTTCCCAGCGCTCGTCGCCTTCCGGGGTGTTATCCCGCACAAAATTTTTGTAACCGGTGCGGGCCAGCATCAAATCAAACAACTCTACCAAATTGAGTTTTTGTTTGGAGCCGATGAGCATGGCCATCAGCCGGCCAAATTCCACCAGCGATTTGCGCGCCCGGCTGGCAAACGGGGCCGGCACCGCGGCCGGGCTGTAATCGTCGGGCGGCTCATCCTGCGCCACCTCATCATCGGCCACCAACTGCTGGAGCGCCTGCCACGGCGACGCGCCCAGTTCGTAGGCCCAGCGCATCAAATCGGCCACGGTTTTGCTGCCAATAGAGCGCGCCGGCACGTTGATAATCCGGTCCAGGCTAACGCTGTCTTCCGGGTTGTGGATGAGCCGCAGGTAGCCCAGCGCATCTTTGATTTCTTTGCGGTCGTAAAAACGGGTGCCGCGCACCAAAATATAGGGCATGTTGCGGGCGATGAACGCTTCTTCAAACACGCGGCTTTGGGCGTTGGTGCGGTACATAATGGCAAAATCGCCCAATTGAAACTCGCCGCGGTTGACCAGCATCTGGATTTCGTTGACCACAAAGGTGGCCTCTTCCTGCTCGTTGTAGGCTTCAACCACCCGGATTTTCTGGCCCGCGCCGCGCCGGGTGAACAGATCGTTGTCGATACGATTCTGGTTTTTACGGATGAGTTGCTTGGCCGCCTGCAAAATGACCTCGGTGGAGCGATAATTTTGCGACAGGGTGATCAGTTTGTGGTCGGGATAATCCTCGCGGAAGCGCAGCACGTTGCGGGTATCGGCCCCACGCCAGGAGTAAACGCCCTGGTCCATATCGCCCACTACAAAAATGTTGCGGTGGCCGGCGGCCAGCATTTTGCTGAGTTCGTACTGGACCATGTTGGTGTCCTGAAACTCATCGACCATCACGTGCCGGTAGCGCTGGTGGTATTTTTCCAGCACCAGCGGGTGGCGGCGAAACAGCCGGTGCGTCACCAGTAGCAAATCGTCAAAATCGAGGGCGTTGTTTTCTACCAAAATTTCCTGGTAGCGCTCGTAGACCCGCTGCACAATTTCGTCCTGGTATTTGCGGGTGGGGAACTTCTCCGGCGTGATCATTTCATTTTTGGCTTTGGAGATGGCGTAATTGATGGTGGTGGGTTTCCAGGCTTTTTCGTCGATGTCCAGATCGCGCAGCGCCCGTTTCACCACCGCCTGCTGGTCGCTGGTATCGTAAATGACAAAGTTGCGGTCGTAGCGGCCCAGCGTTTCAATGTCCTCGCGCAGCCAGCGAGCGCACAGCGCGTGAAACGTGCCCACGCGCAAAAAGGCAGTTTGCTGCGGCGACAACAGGCTTTCCAGCCGGGTTTTCATTTCTTTGGCGGCTTTGTTGGTAAAAGTGACGGCCACAATTTCCCACGGTTTCACCTGCTCCACCGTAACCAGGTAACCAATCCGATGGGTGAGGGCGCGGGTTTTGCCGGAGCCGGGGCCGGCCAGCGCCAGCACCGGCCCGTGGGTAGTGGTAACCGCTTCCTGTTGGGCGGGGTTGAGTCCTGCCAAAAAATCCATAATTTACTCCCGTGGTGATATCCAATCAGAGATTGTACCACGGGGCGGGGGGACGGAGCAAAGAGGGCAAAACCCGGTAGCGTGACGGTCGGGCTTACAGCCCGACCTACGATTTTTCAGCCTCCCGGTGGGACAGGTGAAAATTGGGTAGGGGGAGCTACCCCCCAAGCCCCCCGGCCTGCGGCGCTATTTTCACAGGAGAGCAGAGTAGGTCGCTTTTGCAAGGCGAGTGGAGACTCTTCGCTATGGCTCAAAGTGTCACCTGAAGACGGTTTTCAATTGGGTTCGGCAAAGCTGAATTCGGCCACCACGGGGAAGTGATCGGAGCCGCCGGAGTTGGAGAGGGTGTGGGCATCGCGGGCAAAAAACGAGTCGTTGTAAAAAATATGATCGATGCGGATCAGCGGCGTGGGGACACGGATGTGTTTAAACGGATGGACATCGGCCGGAAAACTGAAACCAAAACCCCAGCCGGCGTCCCAGTGAGCGTTGTGCAGTTGCCGGTTAATCAGCCCGTACATCTCCGATTGGTCGGTAGTGTTAAAATCGCCGCCCACAATCAGCGGGCCGGATGCCTGGGCAATGCCCTGAGCCAGATTAGTAAAATCGCGCCGGTGTAAGCGCCACCAGGTTGGCTGGGTGGCGTGAACATTCCACACCTGCACCGCGCCGGCAGGGGTATTAACCATCACTTTGAGCGCCCGGCCTTCGTGGTAAGAACTGTCAATCCGTTGGAGCGGGTGACGGCTGATGATGGCCTGTTGCGATGATCGATCTGTTTCCAGGTAAAGCTGACCATCCGGCAGGCGTTTGGCCCATTCGGTTTGGATATATTGGGCCATCGACGGCGATATTTCTTGCAGCAGCAGCACATCCGGGTTTTCCTGTTCAGCCAGCGCCGCCATTTCATCCCAATGTTCGTTATAGCGCCACACATTGTAGCTCATCACTTTGAATTGCTGGTTGTCCGCCAGGGCCGGATTGATCCGCGGTAAAAACAAAGGCGCGTAATTTAAACAGATAACAACTACCGGCATAAACAGCACCAGCGCCAATTTAGCGCGGCGGGCCAACATCGCCACTAACAGGCCGGGAACCAGGCCCACCAACAGCCACGGCATTGCATAATTGCCAATCTGCACCGGGAAAAAGGAGTCGCCGGGCCACCAGCGCAGCGGCAGCCACACCAAAAGCCCCAATCCAAACAGCCATAACCCCAGCAGGAACAGGTTAAAAACGGCCCTCACCAGCGATCGTATCGAGAAAATGTGCATCGGTAATGTGATCCTCCAAACGAGAAGTGTAACGTTTAAAGTTTAGTTTTTTATGAGTTGTCGGCGGTTTCCGAGCTATCTTAATAGATAGATAATCTAGGCATAGAGCCAAAATTTTTTACAATCATTAAACCGGCAAACCGCGCCGTGTTCGGCTTTGCCTGATAATCCGCGCAATCAGCCACACAAATAACGGGTAAAACGTGAGCGAAATTGTGGCCAGCCCCACCGGGAGTTTGTGATAGAGCAGGGTATGCATGGTCAGGGTTGTTTCAAAATAGCCCGGCAGCATTTTAGCGACGATCTTCATGACCAGCATGGCCGACACATAAATTGCCTGTGTGCCCATCAGGCCAGCCAGCAGATAAATACCTCGCCGGCTGGGGCGGGCGGCCCGTAAACTGGCGGCCAGAATGATAATCCACAAAACCGAGAAGGCGGTTTCTATCCACACCAAATTGCCGGGGTAGATGCTGCCCGGCCCCCAGCCGGTGGTGATCAACTGCCGCTGTTCAAACAGCACTACAAAAGCCACATACGTGGTAAAAGGCAGCGTCATTAACGTGGCGTGCTGCCAGCTATCAACGGCCAGCAGCGTGACCAAAATGGGAAAAATAATCCAGAACAACCATTCGGTGCTGGATACCACCCATAGCGCCAAAAACAGCCAGCCCAACCAGGCATACCACCAGGTTGGCCAGCCTCGCTGCCAGGCCCAGGCCGCGCCCAGCCCAAAAATAATCAGGTAGACCCACAGCGAAATATCGTGGCCGATAAATGTCCAACCCAACCCGGTGATTCCCAAAATGGGCAGAGCTGCCAAAATAATATCCGGCCAATCAACTATACCCACAGCGTTACGCCAGGCGTTGCTAATATTGCGCGCAGCCCCAAATTGAGCCACGGCTCGGGCTTCGGCCTGCTCGCGCGATAGGCCGCGCTCCTGCCAATCCCGGGTTAAATCTTCCAGATGCCCGCGCGCTTCGAGGCAAATTTCATCGCGCAGATGGCGCGGCAGTTTTTGGTGTAGCTGGTCCAAATACGTTTTTATGGCTGACATTTAACAGGCGTCCCCACGGTTACTGTAGCGCAAAATAGCTCTGGCGTCTATATTGATCTGGCTCATGTTGGCTATGGCTTTTGGCGTACATTGGCCCGGCGCATGTGGGCAAAATCACCGTCAGAGCGACATGCCCTCCAGTAACTTGAGCAAATTCCGTGAAAAGTCAGCCCACTGTTGGGTGGATTTTTCCAGTTCCGTTTTGCCGGCAGCGGTAATGAAATAATATTTGCGGGATGGCCCATCTTCTACCACTTCCCAGCGGCTTTCAACCTGCCCGTCTTTCTCCAGCCGGTGCAGCGCCGGATAAAGCGTGCCCTGCTCCAGGTTGAAAAAACCGTCGCTGCGAAGTTGGAGCTCTTTGACTATCTGGTAGCCGTACATGGGCTGCTCAGATAGCAGCCGCAGGATCATTACCGCCGTGCTGCCGGTGCGCATATCCAGCTTGGTCAACTTACCTTCTCCTCTCTGTGTAAAATATCTTTATACCTAGATATTCTACAATCAATTACGAAAATTGTCAATCACTGAAATGGTTGCTGCGGCGGAGCCGGATGGGCGCGTCAACTGCGGGCGGCGGAGAGCCGGCTGACAGTTACCACAGAAATATTGTCTGTCCACAATAAAAGTCCAAACGTGAATATAGTTGTGGGACGGTGTCTGTAAAAAAACGCCATTGACCGGCATCTAAAAGCGGCCCGCATTGAAATTGATATTTCATCGCCAGTTTTGTTTTGCTGCCTGTGTACGAACAAGAGCCGCTTGGGCAATGAAGGGTATCGCGGAATCGGGAAATGGCGCTACACTGCTAACGTTGATTTCACAAAGCACATAAGTATCTTCGCCTGATTCATCCTTTGGCCCAAGAAGAAAATCGGCATCCCATAGAACCGGCAAATGCTCAGTTTCAATGTCCAATAGCTGTTGCATGGCCGGGACCCACTCCTGTTCCAATTTGCGTTTGAGTGCCTGACCTTGGGGCATTGTGGGAGGATGATACAAGCGGGGGCCAGGTTCAGGCGCTTCGGTTGGCGGCGCACCGGGCGGCGCTGGATAAAGGGCATTGATTGCCTGATGCCCAAACCCCACCACCTTATGATGTACCAGATAACAGCGGATCATACCTTCATCAAGCCGGGGTTGATAGACCTGATCAATCATTTTGCCGGCGTTGGCAAAATAAGGCTCGCAAAGATTGAAAAATTCCCCCAACTCTATTTCTTCCTCAATACTCCCTCGTTTGGCGTGCCTAACTTTAACCCGTGTATCAGGTTGCGGCTGTAAATTTGTAACGCTGTGTTTGTCAACCGCCGCCGGGTGTGCGACCAACTCCACTTTCCAAACGCCGACCCCACCGTTGCCACGGTATTGTTTAAGAACCCGAATTTCTCCTCGCGCTAATAGAAGGGGTAATTTCTGGCGTAGTTCTTCTATCGTATTGTACAAATGCGTGTCACTGCCCCAGCCCATATCTCGGGTTCGATATAAAACTTCCTTGGTGCCCATCTTCAGAATAATATCAGGATGAGTGCTGACAAATATGCCCAGGGTGGCAATCTCTCGCAGGATAGAATCAAGGATTGTTCTATCACGCCCGCCTTCAAGAGGATTAAACCATACCAGGACGCCATCCACCTGCAAAAGCTGTTGGCGAACCTCTTCAGAAAAGTCGTTGTGATATACTGCCGGTTCGGCCTTTACCCCAAGGTCAGTCAATCCCTGAAACACCTGCGAGAAGCGGTTATTCTCAGGTGTTGCATTTTGTCTTGCCTCATAATTACCGGGATAAAGAATAGCAATTCGAGTTGTGTTTTTATCTGTCACGTGTTCATCAATTCTACTTTAATCCAACTGTGATGAGTACCAGCCCAACGCCCCGTTTTAGCAGCGGCCCATAG
>CAYOXS010000126.1:8113-14457 GCA_964407935.1 uncultured Caldilineaceae bacterium | reverse complement strand
TTGAAAATACGCTATACGAAAGTTAACTTGACATCCCCTGCGCCTTCCGTCATAATTTCTGTTTGTACGTAAATTCACCCCAACATACATGCGAGGTCAATTTTATGGCTGTTAACCCCAATTTTGAACTGCTTCGAGATGAACGCATCGAAGAGTTGAACACCCGCGCCCGGTTGTACCGGCACACCGCCACCGGCGCCGAGGTACTGTCGCTGGAGAACACCGACGAGAACAAGGTTTTTGGCATTACCTTCCGCACGCCGCCCGCCGATTCCACCGGCATTGCCCACATTATGGAACACTCGGTGCTGTGCGGTTCGCGCAAATATCCGGTCAAAGAGCCGTTTGTCGAGCTGATCAAGGGCTCGCTCAAAACATTTCTCAACGCCTTCACCTACCCGGATAAAACCTGCTATCCGGTCGCCAGTACCAACATGCAGGATTTTTACAACCTGGTTGATGTTTATCTTGACGCCGTGTTTTACCCGCGCATCACCCCGGAAATTTTAATGCAGGAAGGCTGGCACTACGAACTGGATAACGCCGACAGCCCGATGGTGTTCAAAGGCGTCGTTTTTAACGAGATGAAGGGCGCGTACTCCTCGCCGGAGGGGCTGCTGGGCCGCTACAGCCAGCAGATTGTTTTCCCCGATATCACCTACGGCGTCGATTCCGGCGGCGACCCGCAGGAAATCCCCGACCTCACTTACCAAACCTTTAAAGCATTCCATCAAACACACTACCACCCCTCCAACGCGCGCGTTTATTTTTACGGCGACGACGACCCGGTCCGGCGACTGGAGCTGCTGCAGGAGTACTTTAAAGATTTTGAGCGCATCCCGGTCAACAGCGACGTGCAACTCCAGCCGGCATTTGAGTCGCCCCGAAGCGTCATTCACGCCTACGACGCCAGCCAGGACGCCGCCGACAAGCAAAAAGGCTACGTTACCGTTAACTGGCTGCTGCCGGAAAATAACGATGCCAGCCAAACTCTGAGCCTGTCGGTGCTGTCCTACATTTTAGTCGGGACGCCGGCCTCACCGCTGCGCAAGGCGCTGATAGATTCCGGGCTGGGCGAAAACGTAACCGGCGGCGGGCTGGGAAACAACCTGCGCCAGCTCACCTTTTCAACCGGCCTCAAAAGCATCAAATATCCCGATGCCGGCAAAGTAGAGCAGCTCATTTTAGACACGCTGGCCGGTTTGGTGCGCGACGGCATCGACCCGGACATGACCGAAGCGGCGCTCAACACCTTTGAATTCAGCCTGCGAGAAAATAACACCGGCTCGTTTCCACGCGGCCTGTCGCTGATGCTGCGGGCGCTGACCACCTGGCTGCACCACGGCGACCCGCTGGCCCCGCTGGCCTTTGAAACGCCGCTGGCCGCGGTGCGCCAGCTTTTGGCCGACAACCCGCGCTATTTTGAGGCGCTCATTGACGAACACCTGCTGCAAAACCGGCACCGGGTCACACTGACGCTGGAACCCGACACCTCGCTGCGCCAAAAACAGGACGCCGCCGAAACCGAGCGGCTGGCCCGGGCCAAAGCCGGCATGAACCAGGGGGATTTGCAGCGCGTCATCGACGAAACCCGCACCCTCAAAGCGCTGCAAATTACGCCCGACCCGCCCGAAGCGCTGGCCAAAATTCCCTCGCTGACCCTGGCCGATCTGGACAAAGAGAACAAAACTATCCCCATCGATATTTTGAGCGAGTACAGCAGCAAAATTCTCTATCACGACCTGTTCACCAACGGCATCGTCTATCTTGACATCGGCTTTAATTTGCACACCCTGCCGCAAGAACTGCTGCCGTACCTGCCGTTGTTTGGGCAGGCGTTGACCAAAATTGGCACGGAACGAGAGGATTTTGTCAAGCTGCAACAGCGAATTGGCCGCAAAACCGGCGGCATCTGGGCCTCGCGCACGGTTTCGGCGGTGCGGGGACAGGCCGAAGGCGTGGCCTGGCTCTTTTTGCGCGGCAAAGCCACAATGGCCCAGGCCGATGACCTGCTCGATATTTTGCGCGATATTACGCACAGCGTGAAGTTGGACAACCGCGAGCGCTTCAAACAAATGGTGCTGGAAACCAAAGCCAGCCTGGAAAGCGGCCTCATCCCCGGCGGCCATGGCGTGGTCGATACCCGGCTGCGGGCCAATTTCAACGAAGCCGACTGGGTTGACGAGCAGATGTCGGGCGTCAGCTACCTTTTCTTTTTGCGCCAGCTCGCCGAAGATGTTGACCGCGACTGGCCCGCCGTGCTGCGCAAACTGACCGACATTCACCGCACGCTGCTCAACCAAAATGCGATAATCTTTAACGTTACGCTCGATGCCGACAACTGGGCCGGCTTCCAGCCCAAGCTGCGCAGTTTCATCACCGATCTGCCGGCGCGGCCCTTAAGTCTGGCGCGCTGGCAGCCCGGCCCGGCCTTTGGCCCGGAAGGGTTAACCATCCCGGCGCAGGTAAATTATGTGGGCAAAGGGGCCAACCTGTTTGAGCTGGGCTACCAGCTTCACGGCTCGCATTTGGCCATCACCAACTTTTTGCGCACCACCTGGATGTGGGAACGGGTGCGGGTGCAGGGCGGCGCGTACGGCGGTTTTTGCAGCTTCGACAGCCATTCCGGCGTGTTCAATTACCTGTCGTACCGCGACCCCAACCTGCTGGCCACGCTGGATAATTACGATGGAGCCAGCCAATTTTTGCGCACCGTCGAACTGTCAAACGAGGAGATCACCAAAAGCATTATCGGCGGGATCAGCATGCTGGATGCCTACCAGCTCCCCGACGCCAAAGGGTACAGCTCGATGCTGCGCCATTTGCTGGGCACCACCGAAGCAGAGCGGCAGCAGCGCCGCGACGAGCTGCTCTCAACCCGTCCGGCCGATTTCCGCGCCTTTGCCGACGTGCTGGCGCAGGTCAACAACCGGGGGCTGGTGGTTGTGCTCGGCTCAAAAGAAGACATCGACCAGGCCAACGCCGCGCGCGGCAACTGGCTGCGCGTGCAGCAGGTGTTGTAGGTGGTTCTCAGCGACGATTTTTTTGCCCGGCCCACCCTGACCGTGGCCCGCGATCTGCTGGGCCAGCGGCTGGTGCGGCAGATTGACGGCCAGCGGCTGAGCGGAATCATCGTTGAAACCGAAGCCTACATTGGCCCCGGCGATACCGCCTGCCACGCCAGCAAAGGCCGCACGCCCCGCACCGAAGTGATGTTCGGCCCGGCCGGGCGGGCCTACGTTTACCTGATCTACGGCATGTACCACATGCTCAATCTGGTCACAGAGGCCGAGGGCTTTCCGGCGGCGGTGCTGATCCGGGCGCTGGAGCCGGTTGACGGCGTGGCGCATATGCAAAGCCGGCGAAAATTAGCCCGATCTGACAATTTGACCAACGGGCCGGGCAAACTCTGCCGGGCGTTGGCCATCGATCTGGCGCTGAACAACTGGCCGGTCACCGCGGGAGAAAGTCTGTGGCTGGAGCCGGGTGCGCCCGTCCCGCCGGCCAGCATTGCCGCCGGCCCGCGCATCGGCATTAACTACGCCCGGCCAGAGGATCGCGCCGCGCCGTGGCGATTCTGGATTCGGGGCAGCCGCGCCGTATCCCGCCCGGCGGTGTGACCTACTTCACATGATTCGTGTGGTCAAACTCATTGCCAAAACTGGTTACTGGTGATACAATAGCTTTACTAACAGCATTGATGATTTCCCAGCACCAGTCTGGAAAAAAAGGAGCCTACCGGGGGGGCAGGCTCCTTTTTATTTATCTGAATTTTTTTCAAATCCGCCGCGGCCCATTATAATGGAGCCATTGTTGTGGCAGACCTGTTTTTGGGTTGTAACGGTCCGTTTAGCCAAGTTAAAATTCAAGGGCGACTTTTCGGCCGCCCTTTTTTGTTTATGCTCGCTTAATCGGGCCGTCGGCCGGCCGGGATAAAAAACTGAAACGAGGTTTTGGCTGGCACCAGACATTCTTCGTAATCCCGAACCAATTTTAGCAGGGTTTCCTTGCCTTCCAGCCATTCTTTGCTTTGCATAATCCGCTGCAAATTGGCCTCGTCCTGCGTTTTAAACACCAGCAGCCGGATGGGGTAGTTACCGTAGGCGGTATGCCAGCCTTCAACCATCAACAGGCCAACATTTTGCAGCCGGGGCAAAAACTCGCCGAGCACATACCGATAATACTCTGCTTCGCGGTTGGGTCTGATATTATAGGCCACCAATAGCTTCAAATCCATCGTTTACCCTTTAGCCACGGCTGAACGTGTTTGGCGAATTTTTGTGGGGAAATTACAGGTTAAAATTATAACACGCTGTTTAGGAATTCGCCAATAAACTTTTTTGCGCGTTCAAAGCTGCGCCGCTTCGATTTACGGCCGGCCGAAAGGCAAAACAAGTTATCTGAGTTAAAAAGATGCCAAACTTTAACAAATCTTACGTCATCATCGCCGGGTTGCTGCTGCTTCTGTGCGCGTTATTCGCCAGCTTGGGTGTTGGCTCGGCCGGGTATCTGTGGCTGGCCGGACGCGCCGCCGCAACGGCCACGCCGCGTCCGGCCATCGAAGTGGTCCGGTTTTCTACGCCGCCAACCGCCACGCCATCGCCCACCGCTACCGTTACGCCCACCACCACCCCAACCCCCACGGCCTCCGCCACGCTCACCCCCTCGCCCCCACCACCGCCCACCGACACCCCCACCCCGCCGCCAACCAACACGCCAGCGCCAACCATCGCCCCACCCACGGCCACGCCCAGCCCCACCGACACCCCCACCCCGCCGCCGGCCTTCCCCTTCACCATCAGGGAATCGGATAAATTTGACACCAATCACCTTAATTTTGATGTGTACGTGGCCGTGGTTAACCGCGATAACAAACCGCTCAGCGATTACCGGATTATCGGCACGCACAGCGGCGGCCTGCAAATTGAAAGCCAGCCCAGCGCCAGCGACTGGACCCAAAACAGCGGCGCCAAACACTACAAAGCCGGCAACATTAAGTTTGAGGCCTTCAACTCGCCCACGGGTGTTTGGACGCTGCAACTGGTCAATGCCGAAGGCGAGCCGGCAGCGCCGCCGGTGCAGTTTGAGTTTGATGCCGCCAGCCCAAGCTGGTATTTTATTATTTTTGAGCGGGAATAATCACGAAAGGAATCCCCCCTTTGTCCGGTCAACTCCGCATTTTCATTCTGTTCACGCTGGCCTATTTTTTGTCTTATTTCTACCGCTCGGCCAACGCGGTTATCGCCCCCGACCTGGCCAGCCAAATGAATTTGAACGCCGCCCAACTGGGGCTGATGACCAGCCTGTTTTTTGCCGCGTTTGCGCTGGCTCAAATTCCGGTGGGGATAGGGCTGGATCGCTGGGGAGCGCGCTGGGTAACGCCCGGTTTGATGCTGGCCGGAGTCGCCGGCAGTCTGCTCTTTGCTGGGGCAACCTCGTTTGGGGTGCTGGCGCTGGGCCGGGCGTTGATTGGGCTGGGCATGGGCGGCATTTTGATGGGATCATTCAAGGCATTTAGCCAGTGGTTCCCCGGCCATCGCTTTGCCACTGTTTCCGGCCTGCTGGTCGGCATTGGCTCCAGCGGCGCGCTGGTCGCGGCCACGCCGCTGGCCTGGCTCAACAGCACCTTTGGTTGGCGAACCGCCTTTGCTATTGGCGCAGTCGTCACTTTGCTGGTGGCGCTGTCTATTGTGATCTGGACCCGCAACACCCCGCCCGATGTCCCCTGGCTGAGCAGCCGGCAGCAGGGCGGCCGCCTGTCTGATGTGCTGACCGATGGCCGCTTTTGGCGGATTGTGCCGCTCTCGTTTTTTATGGCCGGCACGTTGCTCTCTTTTCAGGGCTTGTGGGCCGGGCCGTATCTGTTTGATGTGCTGCAACTGGGCAAAATTGAGGCCGGCAATTTTTTGCTGCTGCTGGCAATCGGCGCGACGGTTGGTTTTACCGCCTCGGGCTGGCTGTCTGACCGGTTTGGGTTAGTGCGCATGATCATTTTGAGCGCGATGCTGCTTTTTTTGTGCCAGATCGCGCTGATTTTTCACCCGCCGGCTGTTGTAGTGCGGCTGGCATACATCGCGTGGGGCTTTAGCGGCGCTTTCAACGTGATGCTGCTGGCGCACGGCCGGCAAATTTTTCCGCCCGAAATTACCGGCCGGGCGGTATCGTTGGTTAACCTGTTTGGCATTGGGGGTTCATTTGTGCTGCAATGGGCGCTGGGCTTCATCATCGGGGCGTTCCCCGCCGATGCCGCCGGCCACTATCCCCCCTCGGCCTATTCAACCGCGTGGAGCGTTACCGCCGCGGGGCTGCTGCTGGCGCTGCTGTGGTATCTGCCGCTGGCCCGC
>CAYOXS010000126.1:0-8013 GCA_964407935.1 uncultured Caldilineaceae bacterium | reverse complement strand
CGTTACCGCCGCGGGGCTGCTGCTGGCGCTGCTGTGGTATCTGCCGCTGGCCCGCCGTTCGGCCAATTAGCCTGTCAGCTGTTCTCATTTTGCCTCAACTGCACCATTTTAGGATTAATGATAGCTCTGCATTAACCCGTGGTAACATTTTTGGCCCATTCCCCTTGGTCCCTTCTCTTAGGCTTTCAAGAGTAGATTTTTTAAATGGACTCGTTGCCTGTTTTACCCCTCTCCCCAACCCCCTCCCCAAAATTTGGGGAGGGGGAGATTTGATTGAGGTTGTGCTTTTCGGCGGCAAAGCTGCCGAAAAGCACAACCAAAAAACATCATTCCCCTCTCTCCCGCGTGCGGGAGAGAGGGGTCAGGGGGGTGAGGGCCAAACTGAAAATTGCCAAATAGTCCGTGGTTACTGTTGCCTGATTTAAAGTGAGGGAGTAGTATTGGCGCTTATGAGTTCAATCAGCATCGCCACCCTCAAAAAACAAACACCCAGTCTGGCACTGACCGCTCTGCTCACCGGCGCGGTAGCCCTTAGCTTTTCAGCCATTTTTGTCCGCCTCAGCGAGGTTGGCCCCATCACTACCGCCTTCTGGCGCATGTCGCTCTCGTTTCCGGTGTTTTGGGCTATGCTGGCCCAGCAGCGGCCGGCTCGCCCGGCGACCCCCTCCCGGCACGATCACCGCTGGCTCATTGCCGCCGGGCTGGTGATGGCCGGCGACCTGATTGTCTGGCACTGGTCGATTAAATTTACCACCATCGCCAATTCGGTGCTGCTGGCCAATTTTGCCCCGATTTTTGTGACCATCGGCGGCTGGCTACTGTTCCGGCAGCGAGTGACCAAACTGTTTGTGGCCGGGATGGTGCTGGCCATTTTGGGAGCGATGATGCTGGTGGGGGCCAGCTTCAGCCTGAGCCGCGAGCACATGATTGGCGACCTGCTGGCGCTGACCACCGCCGTGTTTTACGGCAGCTACATTCTGGCGGTCAAACGCAGCCGCGAAAACCACTCCACGGCCACGGTGATGGCCTGGGCCGCCGGGGTCAGTTCGCTGGTGCTGCTGCCCATTGCTTTTCTGGCCGAAGGCACGCTCTTTGCCACCAGCCTGTCCGGTTGGGCGGTTCTGCTCGGCCTGGGCCTCTTTTCCCACGCCGGCGGGCAGGGACTCATCACGTTTGCCCTGGCCCACCTGCCGGCCTCGTTTTCTTCGGTAACGCTGCTCCTCCAGCCGGTGCTGTCGGCGGTTTTTGCCTGGCTGCTCCTCAACGAAGCCCTGACCCCCGGCCAGATGCTCGGCGGACTCGTGGTGCTCACCGGCATTTTTCTGGCCTGGCGGGCCAGCCAGCTCGGCTGATTTTAGACCCTCCCCACAATCAAAAATCCGGCAGGATTAACATCGTTTTTTATCGTGCAAACCCCACCTGTTTCTGCCACTCCCAACCTGCGGCTACGTAATAAACCGGCCGCTGCCGGCGTCGATGTAAACAACATTCCAGCACGAACGAAGGAGACATGTATGTCCGGCCAAATTACCGTTTACGGCGCCTACTGGTGCCCCGATTGCCGCCGCAGCAAACGCTTTTTGAGCGAGCAGCAGATTGCCTACAACTGGGTTGATATTGAGCAGGATGGATCGGCCCAAACCTACGTGGAAAAGATCAACCGCGGCAAACGCATCATCCCCACCATTGAATTTGCCGATGGCTCAGTTTTGGTCGAACCGTCCAACGCCGAGCTGGCCGCCAAACTGGGGCTGGCCACCCGCGACCCCCACGAATTTCACGATGTGACGATCATTGGGGCCGGGCCGGCCGGGCTAACCGCCGCCATTTACAATGCCCGCGACGGCTTCAGCGTGATGGTGATTGACGAAGGCGCGCTGGGCGGACAGGCGGCTACCACCGAAGCGCTGGACAACTTCCCCGGCTTCCCCGACGGTATCGGTGGCAGCGAGTGGGCCGGCCGGGTGGTGACGCAGGCCAAACGCTTTGGCGTGGAATTTTTGCAGGCGCAAACGGTAACCGGGCTGCGGCGCAGCAACAACAGCCTGTGGATTACAACCGGCGACGGCGCCGAATACGGCAGCAGCGCCGTGCTCATTGCTACCGGCGCGGATTACCGCCGGCTGGGGGTGGCGGGTGAAGAGGATTTTATTGGCGCGGGCGTGCATTTTTGCTCCACCTGCGACGGCCCCTTTTACCGGGGCAAAGACGTGGTGGTGGTTGGCGGCGGCAACAGCGCGGTTGAAGAGTCGCTGGGGCTGCTGCGCTTTGCCAGCCACGTGACTTTGCTGGTGCGCGGCGACCAGCTCAAGGCTTCCAAAGTGGCCGTGGATAAGGTGATGGCCGAATCGCGGGTCGATATCCGCTTTAACGCTGCCGTCACCAAACTGACCGGCGACAACAAGCTGGCCCAGGTTCACGTTAAAAACCGGCAAACCGGCGCGGAGGAGGTGCTCACCCCCGACGGCCTGTTTGTGTTTATTGGCCAGCAGCCCAACACCGGCTTTTTACAAAATACCGGCGTGGCGCTGGACAATTACGGCTTTATTCTGACCGGCCATCAGTTGCAGCATCAGCTCAACGGCGACAGCGACTTTCAACCCGGCATTCTGGAAACGAGCCTGCCCGGCGTGTTTGCCGCCGGCGACGTGCGAGCCGGTTCAACCAAACAGGTCACTGCCGCCGCCGGCGAAGGCGCTACCGCGGCGTTGCTCATCCGCGAGCACCTCAACGAAAATTAACCGGCTACCGCCTGCGGGTGATCGTTGGCCACCAAATCCAGGTTGGCGGCGCTGGCGTTGCTGTCAACCTGGGCCAGCGTTTTGCTGCCGGGGATAACGCAGGTAACAGCCGGATGCTGCAAACACCAGGCCAGCGCCCAGGCGGCCATTGGCACGCCGGCCGGCACCTCGTTTTGCTGGATTTGGGCCACTTCCTGCAACCGGGCCTGCACCTGCGTTCTGTTATGCGTCGCGCGCACATCGGTTTCGTTGGTAAATTCGGTACCGGGCTTGTACTTGCCGCTGAGAAAACCGCTGGCCAGCGGCACCCGGGCCAGCACGCCCAAATCGTGCTGCTGGCACAGCGGCAGCGAGGTAGCTTCCGGCTGGCGGTCGAGCCGGTTGTAAACAATCTGAATGGCTCCCGCGCCCACCTCAACCGCGCGGCCAATTTGATAATCGGGGTTAAAGCCGCTGCTCACCGAGAGTCCCAGGTGGCGGATTTTGCCGGCCTGCACCTGCTTGTTGAGCATTGTCCACAGCTCGTCGTTGTCAAAGGCGGCATCGGTGCCGGAGTGAAACTGGTACAGGTCGATGACGTCAGTTTGCAGCGCCCGCAGCGAACCTTCGAGCTGTTGCTGCACATCGGCCGCCGACCAGAGCTGCGCCCGTTCCAGATGGCCGGTAAATTTGTGGCCAAATTTGGTGGCGATGAGCCAGTCATCGCGCTGATCTTTGATAAAGTTGCCAATCAGTTGCTCCGACAGGTGATCGCCGTAACATTCGGCGGTGTCAATCAGGTTGATGCCCTGCGCTTTGGCCCGGCTGAGCAGCTCGTTGACTTCGGGTTGGCTAAACTGCTTACCCCACTCGCCGCCAAACTGCCACGCGCCAAAACTCACCACAGAAACGGTCAGGCCGGTACGGCCCAAACGCCGGTATTTCATTGTGTTTCTCCTGTGAAAATAGAGTTGGCTAACCCTCACCCCCCTGCCCCCCTCTCCCTGAGGGAGAGGGGGGATTTCTTTTTGTGGGTGACGGTTGGGGATAGGCGCCTGCCGTCACCCACATCTTTCATTCCCCTCCCCCTATCAGGGGTGGGGGTGGGGGTACAAATAACGGGTTATGTTAATTTACCATTGTCGAACTACTGACCACTGATGCCAGATGGCTACCCTATCAGCCGGCGGTAATACTCAAGCTGGGTGTCGATGGCCTGCCGGTAAATCCGGTGATGGTCAAAGTTGGGCCGGTAAGTGCGGCCGATAGCCGGCGGCAGGTCGGCCACGTTGTTAATAACGCCCAGCGACTCCAGCGCCAGCAGCGCCACGCCGCGGCTGGTGGCTTCTTTCTCGGCCAGGGTGAGCACCGGCTGGCCCAGCACATCGGCAAAAATTTGCAGCCAGGCCGGCGAGTTGAGCAGCCCGCCGCTGGCCACAATCTGCCGGCTGGCATCGACGGGCAGGTGCGCCGTAATCAGGTTATAAATCAGCGCAAAGCGATAAGCGACGCTTTCCAACCCGGCCCGAACAATATCCACCGGCCGGGTGTGCAGCGTAAAATTGTGCAGGCTGGCCCGGGCGTTATCGTGCCAGCCGGGGGCGCGCTCGCCGGCGATGAACGGCAGCAGCGACAGGCCGTGCACTGCGGGCGGCAGTTGGGCCAATTCGGCCTCTAACTGTTCCGCCGCAGGCAGGCGCAGCGTATCCTGAAACCAGGCGTACAGGCTGCCGCCTTCGGTGGTGGCCCCGCCCAGCAGCCCGCGCCGGGCATCGACCCGGTACAGCCACAAACCGTCGGGGACGGTGGTTACGCTCTCGGCGGGCAAAACGGCGCGCATCGCCCCGCTGGTGCCGATGGTCAGCGCCAGCCGCGATGGATCGCAGGCGCCGCTGCCAATATTGGCCCCGGCGCCGTCACCAATGGCCGGATACCACGGCACGTCTTTTAGCGCCGGCCAGCGCCGCGCCCATTCCGGCCGCAGGCCGCTCAGCGGCTGGTTCACATCGGCCAGCGGCGAAAGCTCGTCGGCGGAAATAGGCAGGCCGGCCAGCCAATCGGCATCCCAGGTGAGGCTGTGGCGGTTGAGCAGGCCGCTCCAGGCCGCCACCGAATAACTGACGCGCCACTCGCCAAACAATCGCCAGTAAATGTACTCGCCCACCGAGGCCCAGCGCGCCGATTTGGCCAGCCACTCCGGCCGGGCTTCGGCCAGCCAGTTAAAGCGGGCCGGCAAATAACTGGCGTGAATCAGGCAGCCGGTGCGATTGTGAATTTGGGCCGCGATCTCCGGGCCAACCTCGCGCCGGAGTTTACCAGCGGCACTGGCCGCGCGAGTATCGGCGTAGGTTAGCACCGGGGTTACCGGCTCGCCGGCGGCGTCCAGCCCAAAGCAGTTGGTGACCATTGTATCGGCGGCCACCGCGCCAATCTGTTCGGCCAGCGGGCCGGCCTGCGCCAGCAGTTGGTCGATAACGCTGACCACGGCCGTAAACAGCTCGTCGGCGTCAAATTCCGCGCCGCCGTCCGGTGTGGTCTGCACCCGGTAGGGCAACTGCACCACGTGGCCATCGAGCGGCCGGGCGGCAGCATCAAACAGCATCGCCCGGGTTGACGAAGTACCGATATCCAGCGTTAAAACGAGCGGTGATGACATTTTACCTCCTTCTATTATCCGGCCGGTTTTCTGGGCAGTCGGGCGGTACCCACCAGCCCCAGCACCAAAACCAGCACGGTTGTCACGGCCAGCATCCCGCTGACCCCCAATCGGCTGGCCAGGATGCCACTGAGCCACGGGCCGCTGAACATACCGACGGCGTACACAGCCTGATGCAGGCCCATCGCTGTGGTGCGCTCCTGATCGGCCACAAAGCGAATGCTCATGCCCATCAGCACCGGGTAACTGATGCCGAGCGCCAGCCCAATGGCAAATTGGGCCGCAAACAGCAACGCCAGCGACGACGCCAGCGCGCCCAGCGCCACCCCCGTCACCAGCAACCCAAAATTGAGATAAACCATCGAGCGCGCGCCAATCCGGTTGACCAGCAGCGTGGCGCTCAGATTGCCCAGCAAAAAGACAAACACATCCAGCCCAACCAGCAGGCTTTGGGTCACGGCGGTGCCGCCCAGCGTTTTGGCCAAAATCGGAAAGAAACTGAAGGTGGTGGCGTAATCAACGTACTGGCAAACGGCGGCCAGCAGCGCCGGCAGCAGCACATCTTTCCGGGTAATCAGCGCGCCCGTTTCGCCCAACGACGGTTTTTTGGACGGCTTTTTTTCTTCGCCGATGACCAGCAGCCACAGCGCAGCCAGGCCAATAGCAGCGATAGCAACCATAAACGGCGCAGTCACGCCGCCCCAGCCGGTCAGCCAGCCCGTGGCCAGCGTGGCCGTGCCGCGCCCCAACGAGAGCACCACCGTTAACATGGCCGTGGCTCGCACCGCTTCGGCGGGTTTGAACAGCGCGCTGAAAGCGACAACCAGCGGCACCCAGGCTCCGGCCCCAATGCCCACAATCGAGCGGGCCAGCGTCAGCCCGGCCACGCCGTCCGCCGTAGAGAGCAGCCAGGTACCCAGCGCAATCAGCCCAAAGCCGCCCAGAATGAATGGTTTGCGCCGGCCCAGCCAGTCGGCGGCAATGCCCACCGGCAGCCGGACAATAGCCTGCCACAAGCCATACATCGACAGCACCAGCCCCACCAGCGCCAGATTGTCCAGCTTGGTTTGCAGGTAGGTGGGCAGGGTTGGCACGATGACGTACAGCGCGGCCCAATACAGATAGGCCACCAGCACGTACAGTGAAATTGTAACCCGGCGGCTGAAAATTGCGGCGGGGTTGCGGACGGTGTCGGTCATCGGCTTCTCGGATAGGCAGGGGGTGGGATCAAGTGGTCCGTGTGGCGTGTTTCGTTAAATTTAACGAAACACGCCACACGTCACCGGCAATCAGCAATTTCTATTTACTGCCGTTACCGTTCGGTTTGATGCGATAGAGCATTTCGCCGGCTTTGGGCACCAGCAGAATACCCTCGGCTTCGCGGTTGCGCCAGTCATCCAGATTGATGGTGGCCGGGTCGATGTAGCCCAGGTTGAGCTTGCGGCAGCGTTCTTCGGGCACACCGGTGGCCAGCGTCACCCGGATACGCGGCGATTCAACGCCGGTGGCGGCATCAAATTCGCCCATCCCTTTGAGGTGGGTGCTGTGAGCCAGCACGCCGCCCGGGTAATCCTTGAACTTGTCCCACTGTTTGATGAAGTAATCGCGCACGTGGTAGCCCACTTCGTCCAAAAATTTGCCGTGGGTGTAGCTGATCTCGTCGATGTGCGGCGCGTAAATCACCACTTCGCCGCCGTCGGCGATGGCCGGCTCCATTTTGTACATACCTTTGGCCCCGGTCCAGATGTCATCATACATTTCCGGCATCACCGACAGCACCCGCTGCACCGGCTTGTCCAGCCAGACAATGTGCAGCTTGCTAGAAAGCCCGGCGGCGGCCTCGTAGGCTTCTTCCGGCGTGCCAATATACAGCCCGGCCAGATCGTGTCCTTTGACCACCATGCTGAAACACAGCTTCGGCTTGTCGATGAAACTGGCCGCCCGGTCGATGACGCGGCGTACGGGCGTGTATTTGGTGCCAATGACCTCGTAACTGGTGATGACCGCGCCCAGCCAGTGCGAAAAGTTGATCACTTCGTCGCCGCCAATGCCGGGGAAGAAATATTTGTTGCCGCCGGAAAAGCCCACCACTTCGTGCGGAAAAGTTGGCCCGCAAATGATGAGCTGGTCGTAATCAAACACCATTTTATTGAGCCGCACATCAACGGCCTGCCGCATCAGCCCGCCGGTAATTTCTTCAATTTCAGCCGCGGTAATCTGCCCCAGCGATACAAAGGTATCCGGCAATTCCCAGTGATGGTTAAAAACGTTGACTTTGGCGTACTTGCCGGCCCGTTCCTGGGCAGTGACGCCAATGTGCCGGTTGATGGCGTCCTCGCTCAATGGCTGGTGCGTGCCCAGCGCAATGAGATAATCGAGCGCGGCCGCTTTTTCGCCCAGAAATTCAAAAAACAGGCGGAACATCTGCGGGATGGGCGCGGTGCGGGTGGCATCGGGGATGATAATCAGCACCCGCTGGCCGCTCAAATCGTGCGCGGCGAATGTTTGGGCCACCAGCGCCCGTACTTCGTCGTCGGTTAAATTTTTGTTTTCGTAACCCAGTCCAATCATTGACCTATCTCCTTTGAAAATAGTCAGTTAGCCGGTTGGTCATTTGTGTTGCGTGTTGCGTGTTGC
>CAYOXS010000125.1:12309-14622 GCA_964407935.1 uncultured Caldilineaceae bacterium | reverse complement strand
ACTTGCATGTGTTAGGCACGCCGCCAGCGTTCATCCTGAGCCAGGATCAAACTCTTCGTAAAATTTACGACACAGACAGACACTGCTGCCTGCAAAGTTCATTGAACCTGAGCCAAATCACACTAGTAATTCCTGTCACTTTTCAGTTGTTAAAGTTCGCTTAGGCCTCGTTTCGAGCGCCTTGCTCGCCAGAGGCAAGAAGAGATATTACCACATTTTCTCTTGCCTGTCAAATCGCTGTTTTATTTTTTCGAGCGACCCGACGTTTCGGCATTAAAAACCGACACCCTCTTTATGTACTGCTGGATGCCGGTGGAGGCACAAACGTCTATTCGGTATTTTCAAGACCAGTTATAGACGTCTACCTCCTGCTGGTTGTTATCGAACTTCCCACACACCGTGCGGGCGAATTCACTTGTCTCAAGGACGAGACCGGAGCTTACTACCACTTGCCGCTTTTGTCAAATCGCTGTTTTATTTTTTCGAGCGACCCGACGTTTCGGCATTAAAAACCGACACCCTCTTTATGTACTGCTGGATGCCGGTGGAGGCACAAACGTCTATTCGGTATTTTCAAGACCAGTTATAGACGTCTACCTCCTGCTGGTTGTTATCGAACTTCCCACACACCGTGCGGGCGAATTCACTTGTCTCAAGGACGAGACCGGAGCTTACTACCACTTGCCGCTTTTGTCAAATCTGCTTTTCAAACTGCTTATCATCTTGTTGGCTACCGTTTCAGGCGTGCTTACTCTTGGTGCTGTTAAAAGCTATACGAGCCAGTTCACGACAGGAAACAGTTTTGTTGATAAGGTTTGGCCGCTCTGTTTCTGCGGCTGAAGCGTTGGCTTGTTCGCGACAACGAGGGATAGATTATCACACTTTGACGGGCTTGTCAACCCCTAATTCCGGATTTTCAGGGACAATTTTTGTGTTTTAAGCTTCTTAACAATTGACCACCGTTACATCTCACTGCGACCGCTCAAAGCGCGGCTGAGCGTGATTTCATCGGCATATTCCAGATCACCGCCAACGGGCAGCCCTCGCGCCAGCCGGGTGAGCCGGGTTGCCGCCCCCTCAAACTGGCGGGCAATATACATAGCGGTGGCTTCACCTTCCAGATTGGGGTTGGTGGCGATAATCACCTCACGGACGGGCGTTTCACTGCGGTGCACCCGCAGCACCAGTTCGGCAATCTTCAAATCCTCCGGGCCGATGCCTTCTGTTGGGGCAATCACTCCGTGCAGCACGTGATACAGCCCGTGATAATCGCGGGTCCGTTCGATGGCCAGCACATCCAGCGGTTCCTCCACCACGCAAATAACAGATCGGTCGCGATGCTCGTCGCTGCAGACCAGGCACGGGTCAGCTTCGGCGATGTTGAAACACTGGCTGCAAAACACCACTTTTTGATGCAGTTCGCTCAAGGCGGCGGCCAGTAACTGCGCCCGTTCCGCCGAACTGCGCAGCAGGTAAAAAGTTAACCGCGAAGCCGTTTTTGGCCCAATCCCCGGCAGCCGCGAAAATTCATCGATCAGTTTGGTAACCGGCGCAGGTGTAACTTGCATTTAGAATAACCCCGGAATATTCAACCCACCGGTAATCGACCCCATTTTATCGGCGGCCAGGTTTTGCGAAGCCTCCACAGCGTCGTTGATTGCCACCACAATCAAATCTTGCAACATTTCCACGTCGTCCGGGTCAATAACTTCCGGGTCAATGGTAATCGACACCAGTTTTTGATGGCCGGTCATCACCACCTTGATGGCTCCGCCGCCGGCAGTGATTTCAACGGTTTCATCGCCCAGCGATTCCTGGGCATCGGCCATTTGCTGCTGCATGGCCTGCAACTGCGCGGCCAGGCCGCCCTTCATGCCGCCCGGCAGGCCCAGCCCACCGCCGCCGCCCAGCGAAAATCCTTTGCCTTGTCCTTTTCGTTTTGCCATTTTTGTCTCCCTTTAGCTAGTCAACAATTCGGCCGCCCAATTCTTCGGTCATCATTTTGACCAGGGCGTCGGTTTCATCGTTTTTTTTTACGTCCGTCGCGGCGTTGGGCGCACCCCCGGCAGACCCCGCCGCTATCTCTTCTTCGCTCAAAAATTTAACATTGACCGGCCGGCCCAGCAGCCGGCTGAAAACATCGATGATGTTGGCTCGGGGCTGCGCCTTTTCAAATTTAGATTTCATCAAGTCAGAGGTCGAAAAAATGATCTCGTCGCCGGTCACTTTGAGCAGTTGAGCATCGTACCGCAATGCCTTGGCAATGAGCGTGCCGCGCCGACCGTCTTTGGTGCGCCCCTCTTCCAAATCCTC
>CAYOXS010000125.1:963-12209 GCA_964407935.1 uncultured Caldilineaceae bacterium | reverse complement strand
GCGGCCTCAACAAAAGCCAGCTCCAAAGGCAACTGTGGAATGGACAACAGCCCGGATTTTAAATCGACCATCGCCGCATTGAAGCGGCCGGTGGCAAACACCACATCTGGCGTGGCCAACTGGTCGCCCTGCTGCCGCACCGTTGCCAGGGTTTCATCCGGCAAATTGGTCAGATTGGCCAGCGGGGCCAGCTTGGCCAGCATCACCGAGCGCAAATATTCCACAATTTCGCGGGCAAACTGGCGCGGGTCAACCCCATCGCCCACCACCCGATTGATCACATCCAGCCCGGCGGCCACATCCCGCTGGGCCAGCGCGTCTACCAAATCGATGACCGATTGCGAGGTGACCGCGCCCAGCACCCGCTGCACTAATTCCAGGGTGATGGACTGGCCGCCGTAGGCAATCATCTGGTCGAGCAGGCTGATAGCATCGCGCATGGAGCCACTGCCCTGGCGGGCAATATATTCCAGCGCCGAATCCTCGGCTTCAAACCCTTCTTCTGCCAGAATAAAGCGCAACCGCTCTGCCACGTCTTCAAGCCGGATGCGTTTAAAATCAAATCGCTGGCAGCGCGACAGGATGGTGGCTGGAATTTTTTCCGGTTCGGTGGTGGCCAGCACAAAAATAACGTGCGCCGGCGGCTCCTCGAGCGTTTTGAGCAGCGCGTTAAACGCCGAATTGGACAGCATGTGAACTTCGTCGATGATGTAGAACTTGATTTTGACCTGCGCCGGCCGAAAGCCAACTTTTTCGCGCAAATCACGAATATCATCGACGCCGGTATTGGACGCGGCGTCAATTTCAATTAAATCCATCAGCCGGCCCTCGGTAACCGCGGTGCAAATGGCGCAGCTATTGCAGGGCCGGTCATCGATATTGGGCGACAGGCAGTTAACGGCTTTGGCCAGCAGCCGGGCGGTGCTGGTTTTGCCGGTGCCGCGCGGGCCGGAAAACAGATAAGCGTGCGCCACCCGGTCCATTTTCAGCGCGTTGATCAGCGTTTGGGTAACGTGCTGCTGGCCGATGATCTCGCCAAACGTTTGCGAGCGCCACTTGCGATAAAGGGCCTGTGAAGCCATGAAATGTGTCCTGTGAGTTAAAAAATAGATGTTTCCGGCGGCAAATTGGCTCAACCGGCCTTAATTGCGCCGCGCCGCCAGTGTGAATTGTGTGGCACTAGTTTACCATTCCAGCCCCATTTCTGCAAGGAAAATTTTAGCCGGCCAAATTCTCAATCGCGGCAAACCGCTGTATAATCCGCCCCCAAGGAGCCGTTCAAAAATGACCAACCCACCTCTTATTCTCATCACCAATGACGATGGCATCAATTCACCCGGCCTGCGCGCCGCCGCAGAGGCCTTAACTGGCCTGGGCGAGCTACTCATCATCGCCCCCAGCATTCAGCAAACCGGCGCCAGCCGCAGTTACCCCAACCTGGCCGTGGATAAATCCATCAAACCCACCCAACTTGTGCTGACCAACGGGCAGCAGCTTCCGGCCTTTCACGCCAACGTTTCGCCGGCCCAGGCCGTGGTGATGGCCGTGCTCAATCTGGCCAGCCGCCCCATAGACCTGTGTATCAGCGGCATCAACTTTGGTGAAAATGTCGGTTCGGGCGTGACCATTTCCGGCACCGTGGGCGCGGCCATTGAGGCGGTGTGCTACGGTATCCCTGCTCTGGCCGTGAGTTTTGAAACGCCGCACGAATACCACCTGAATCACAGCGACGCCGTCGATTTTTCTGTGGCAGCCCATTTTACCCGGCTGTTTGCCGCCAAAGTGCTCAGCCACGGTTTGCCGCCACAGGTCGATTTGCTCAAAATCGATGTGCCGGAGGGGGCCACGCCGCAAACACCCTGGCAGGTGGGCCGGGTTTCGCGCCAGCGCTACTACGAATCGCTGCCCAACCACTCTGCCAAACCGGCCAACCCCACCCAAACCTTCAGTTATCAGGTCACCATCAAAGCCGATACGCTCGAAGCCGATTCGGATGTGAAGATTTTTTCGGTGGACCGGCAGGTGGCGGTGGTGCCGATGACCATCGATTTGACCGCGCCGGTTCAACTGCCCGATGTGGCTCAATTTCTGGCCGGCGATTGACTGCGGCCAATCCAGCCCGGCCCCAAAAGGAGCGATTGACAATGGAAATTGTAGAGCAGTTGGACCAGTGGCAGGCCGAATTTGAGTCCGGCTGGCTGGCGCACTGGCAAAAAACCGGTCAATTTAACTGGGACATCTATCCGCGTCCGGCCAATAAAGTTGGGCCGCCCGGCCCCGGCATCGATCTGACCCGCAGCCGGCTGCTGTTTATTTCAACGGCGGGCGGCTATCTGCGCCACTCGCAGCCGCCGTTTGACGCGGAAAACCCGCTGGGCGATTACACCATCCGCCTGTTTCCGGCCAACACGCCGTTTGAAGCGCTGGCCTACGCCCACACCCACTACGACCACGCCGCCGTTGAGGCCGACCCGCAAGTGCTGCTGCCGCTGCGCCACCTGGCCGATCTGGTTGATGAAGGCCGCATCGGCGGGCTGGCCCCAACGGTGATAAGTTACAGCGGTTACCAGCCCAATGTTGTCCGCATTGTTAATGAGCTGATTCCGCAGGTTTTAGAGGCGGCCACGGCGCAACAGGCGCAGGCGGCGCTGCTGGTACCGGCCTGACCGCTCTGTTCCCAGTCCGTGGGACTGGTTGCCAGAGCGTTAGAAATGCACGGTATTGCCAGCACCCTGACCACCTGGAATGTGGGCCGGGCGCGGCCCACCGCGCCACCGCGAGCCATTTTTACCAAACTGGCCCGGGGCGCGTCGCTGGGCAAACCCAACGACCCGGCCCAGCAACGCCGGATTTTGGAAGCGACGCTGGCGCTGCTGGCTCAGGATGCGCCGCTGGCCCCGGTTCGGCTGGACGAATCGGCTGAGTAACATAATACCAAACCAAAAACGGAGCACGCAGCACAACCTGCTGCGTGTTCCGTTTGTTTGATGCACAAGGGTCTTCCGCTGCCATGCTAATCGAACTCGCCCTGATTTTTATTAACGTGATCACGCCGGTATTTGCGTTGGTGGTCATTGGTTATGTGGCCGGGCCTCGACTGGGGCTTGAATCACGCACGCTGACCCGCTATTCGTACTACATTCTGGTCCCGGCGTTGGTATTTAATGTGATTGCGCCGGCGCGGGTTGAGGCCGCTCTGGCCGCCCGGATGATTGGCTACACGCTGGTTGTTCACCTGGCGCTGGCCATCACCGGCTGGGCAGTAGCCAAAGCGCTGGGTCGCTCCGAAAAAATGGTGGCGGCCTACGTTCTCATTTCCGTATTTGGCAACGTGGGCAATTTCGGACTGCCGCTCATTGAATTCAGGCTGGGGCCTGAGGCGTTTACGGCAGCCACGGTCTATTTTTTGGCCATCATCACCATCGCTTTTATTATCGGCGTGGCCGCCGCTAACCTGCCCACCGGCGGCGGGCTGAAGGCGGTGCTGGCCGTATTCAAAACACCGGCGCTTATTGCTCTGGCGCCGGCATTAATCGCCAACCTGTTTGATCTGCGCGCCCCGCTGTTTCTGGAGCGAATCATCAGCCTGTTGGCAGCAGCCACCGTGCCCACCATGCTCGTGGCGCTGGGGGTGCAGCTCTCCGGGCTAAAAACGTTCCACTTTAGCCGAGATGTGATAATTACCAGCGCCATCCGGCTGCTCGGCGGGCCGGCTCTGGCCATTGTGCTGGCCGTCCCTTTTGGGCTGACCGGCCTTGAACGCGGCGCCGGTATCTTTCAGGCGGCCATGCCCGCAGCGGTGCTCACCTCAATCATCGCTATGGAATACAACCTCATCCCCGAATTTGTGACCACAACCGTGTTATTTTCCACGCTGGCCAGCGTGATAACTCTGACGCTGGTCATGGCCCTGGTATAACTGCCAGCCAACCGCTGTTAATGAAAAATTGCCAGTAGCGAAAATTTTGGCGGAGATAGTTGTTTGTGATATACTAGCGCCCATTCCAGGGTTTTGACCCCACCTGCCAACCCAGGAATTGTTTCACTCTTGCCGATCACACCAGACAACCTTTAAAGCTACCCGTACCACCCTTGACGCAAATTATGCTTACCCCAAATTCCTCCCCGTTGTGGGGCCGGAAGCTGAGGGTTACATGCCACAGTTGGGTTAATTGACAGAACTGGCGACTGCCCAGAGATTGCCCGCGATTGAGATTGACGGGATACTCGTCGCCCCCTTTGGCGACATTCAGTCACTTCCACACAATTGAGCAGCAATAAAACCGGGTAATGTAGCCCGGTGAAGGAGGAGCTACCTGCGTGAATACCGTAAGACTGATTCTTGGAGGAGTGCTGATTGTTTTTGGCGTTGTCGCGGCCATAGCCGAAACGCTCGGTTTTTCGGTGCTGATTTACTACGGCACCCGGATTGGCGGCGCGTTGGGATTAGCTGCCATCATTCTGGGCGCGCTGATCATTGGGCCAAAAATGTATGTTAAATACGCCGACAGCTTTGCCGAAGGCACCGGCTGGTTTGTATCGTGGTTGGCGGTGCTGATGGTAGTGGTGGTGTTTGCTAACGTTATTTTGCGCTATGTATTTGGTAAAGGTGTACTGGCCCTGCAAGATATGTCGTGGTATGTGTTTGGAGTGATGTATTGGCTGGGAGCAGCCTACGCCCTGAAAAACGACCGGCACGTGCGGGTTGATATTTTCTATGTGAATATGAAACCCAAGCAACAAGCCTGGATCAATTTTTTAGGCAGCATTTTTCTGCTGATTCCGTGGTGCATTTTAGGCGTACTCATCTCCATCAGCTTTGTGGAGTCATCGTTCAGAGTTTTGGAAACCACGCCTGATCCCGGCGGATTGCCGGCCCGCTGGATTTTGAAAGCCATCATTCCTCTGGGGTTCATCTTTTTGCTCATTCAGGGGATGTCTCTGGTCTTTTCATCATTCCTGCAACTTACAGGCAAACTCACAATTCCAGAGGAGGGCCGCTAATGCTTGGACTTGTTTTGTTTGGCATTGTACTGTTAATGCTGCTCATTGGGTTCCCGGTCGCCTTTACTCTGGGGGGTGTTTCTACCCTGTACGGCCTGGCCACGTTTGGAACGCAGTTTTTTGAATTTATGCCCCTGCGCATTTGGGGGGTGACCACCAACATTTTGCTCATTGCGGTGCCGCTGTTTGTATTTATGGGCGTTATGCTCGAAAGTTCCGGGCTGGCCGAAGAAATGCTGGAAACGATGGCTCTGCTTTTTGGCCGCATGCGCGGCGGGCTGGCCATTTCTGTGGTGGTGGTAGGCGCGCTGCTGGCTGCCTCAACCGGGATTGTTGGCGCTACGGTGGTGACAATGGGGCTGCTCAGCCTGCCGACCATGCTCAAACGTGGCTACAGCAAACCGCTCTCAACCGGCACTATTGCCGCCTCGGGAACGCTGGGGCAGATTATCCCGCCCAGCATTGTGCTGGTGTTGCTGGGCAGCGTGCTCAACGTGCCCATCGGCGATTTATTTATGGGCGCGTTGATTCCGGGGTTGCTGCTGGTGGTGCTGTACCTCATCTGGATTAACATCCGGGCCTGGTGGCGGCCCGATGTAGCCCCGCCAATGCCGCCTGAAGAGTTGGCCGATTTCAAAGGCAAAGTGATGGTTATCCGGGTGTTCCGCGCCTTTCTGGCCCCATTGTTTCTAATGCTTGCTGTGCTCGGTTCTATTTTTGCCGGGATCGCCTCACCCACCGAGGCGGCTGCCGTGGGCGCTGTTGGGGCAACCCTGCTCACCATTTTGCAGCGCAAATTCACTTACACCACCCTTGTCAGGGTTATGAAGGAAACCACTTTTTTAACCTGCATGGTGTTTACAATTTTGGTGGGCGCCAGCACGTTTGGGTTGGCCTTCCGCGGCCTGCACGGCGACACCTTTTTGCAGGAATTGGTTAGCCACGCCGAACTGGGCCCCATCGCCTTTTTGACCATTTTTATGATTGTAATTTTCATCGCCGGCTTTTTTATCGATTTTATTGAGATCACGTTCATCCACGTGCCTATCGCCGCTCCTATTTTTGCAGCAATGGGCGTTGACCTGCTTTGGGTTGGGGTGTTGATTGCGCTCAATCTGCAAACGTCGTTTCTTACCCCGCCGTTTGGCTTTTCACTGTTTTATCTAAAAGGCGTAGCCCCGGCTAATATCAAAACCTCAGATATTTACAAAGGGATTGTGCCTTACGTCATTATTCAGTTGATTGCCCTGGCGCTGGTGATTGCCCTGCCCCAAATGGTCACTTGCATGCCCGAATATATCCTTCGCGGCGGCCCTGTCGGTGAACTCCGCTGCTGGGGCAACTAAATCTGGCTGAAAACAAAAAACGGGCGGGTTGAACATCAACCCGCCCGTCTATATTTACCAACTACCTGCAAATTACAGCTTAATTTGAATACCTTCGTAGAAAGCCCTTTCAGAGATGTTGCCCCAGGCGGCTACATCTTTTTGGAATTTCTTAAAGGAGTCATACACCTTTTTGCTCATCGGGTCGCCGGCGGCAACCTCGTCCAGCACGCTCTGGGCATAACCGTGAAGGGTGGATAGCACTTCTTCCGGGAAGGGGCGCAAATCCACGTTTTCTTCATTGATCATTTTCTGCAAATAGAAGTTATTCTGCGCATCAGACTGGGCCAGCATCCAACTGTTTTGAGCGATGATCGCCTGGCGCAAAATCTCCTGCAAATCGGGAGACAGGGAGTCCCACGCCTGCCGGTTGATGATCGCCTCTAACACGGTGCCCGGTTCGTGCCAGCCGGGATAATAATAAAATTTGGCTACTTTGTAAAAGCCCATCACATAATCGTGATAAGGGCCAACCCATTCTGTTGCGTCAATCACGCCGCGCTCCAGGCTGGTGTAAATTTCGCCGCCGGCAATCAGCTCGGCCGAGCCGCCGGCCGCGGCAATAACCTTGCCACCCAACCCCGGAATACGCATTTTCAGGCCGTTAAAATCGGCGATGGTGTTGATTTCTTTGTTAAACCAGCCGCCCATCTGCACGCCGGTGTTGCCGGCAGGGAACGGCAGCAAGCCAAAATCGGCATAAGTTTCTTCCCACAGCTTCAGGCCATCACCGGCCAATAACCAGGCGTTCATTTGCTGGGCGTTCATCCCAAACGGCACCGCCGCAAAAAATTGCGCCGCCGGAGATTTACCGGCCCAATAATACGATGCCCCATGCCCCATTTGGGCCGTACCCGCCTGCACGGCGTCAAACGTTTCCAGCCCACCTACCAACTCGCCGGCGCCAAAAACCTGAATTTTCAGCCGTCCCTGCGACATCGCCTCAACATACTGGGCAATAAAGTTGGCGCCCTCTTGCAGCACCGGCAGGGTGGGCGGCCAGGTGGTAACCATTTTCCATTCCACCGTCTGGTTTTTGTTGACATTAACCTCTTTGGCGGCTGTATCTTGCTGCGTTTCTGCCTGAGTGGCAGCCCCGCTATCTTCCTGTACTGGCGCAGCGGCCGGTGCGGTCGGCGCGCTGCTGGCCGTATCCTGGCCAATGCTGCAACCTACCAGCAAACCGGTGCTACCAGCAACCGCGGCAACCGATGCCTTCTTTAAAAAATCCCGGCGATTGAGTTTGTCCTCCATCTTTTCCTCCTTGGAAAAATATTAAATTGGGTGGATTGGGCAATGCGGCCTATTGTAACACAACAGAGGGCTATTCACAAACAGATTTTAGTGAAAATTCGCTCAATCGAGGGTGTTTACTATTAGAATTCCTCGGTCCACGGCACCCGGTTTTCTTTGGCAGCAACAATCGCCAGGCCGGTCTGTTCGGCCATTTTATGGTGAGCCAGCAGCACCGCCACCGCGCAAGAGGCCTGCCGCGCCAGCGGCACATCGGCCCGGCTGGTCAACACAATCGGCACCCGCGCCCCAACCACCACATCGGCAGCCTGAGCATCAGCCAGATATTCCAGTTGTTTGGTCAACATGGTGCCGCTTTCCAAATCGGGGGCCACCAGAATATCGGCCTGCCCGCCCACCGCCGAGCGAATATTTTTGGCTTCAGCTGCCGCGGTAGAAATGGCGTCGTCAAACGCCAGCGGCCCATCGACAATGCCGCCGGTAATCTGGCCGCGATTGGCCATTTTGCACAGCGCCGCCGCGTCGATGGTGGAAACCAGCCGCGGGCTGATGGTTTCAATAGCGGATAAAATGGCCACTTTGGGCTGCTCAATCCCCAGCACCCGGGCCAGGTCGATGGCGTTTTGTACAATGTCCCGTTTGTGTTCCAACGTGGGATTAATATTGATGGCCGCATCGGTGAGAAAAATAGGGCGATCCCGGCCCGGCACATCGACCACCGCCACGTGGCTGATCCGGCGGCCGGTGAGCAGGCCGGCCGTTTTGGACACCACTTCCAGCATCAGCGTTTCCGTCGACAGGCTGCCTTTCATCAGCGCGTCCACTTTGCCCTCGCGGGCCAATTCAACCGCGCGCCGGGCGGCGTGGCGGCTGTGCTCGGCCGGCACCAAAATATAGGGCGACAGGTCGATTTTGGCGGTTTCAGCCGCCGCCCGGATTTCGGTTTCGGCCCCAACCAGCACCGGCACAATCAATCCGGCTTCGGCGGCCTCCACCGCGCCGCGCAGGGCGTACGCGTCCAGCGGCTGCACCACCGCCATCCGAATCGGGGCCAGCCCCTGAGTTTTGGCGATCAACCGCCGGTACTGCGCGCCGGGATCGTGCAGCCGCACCGCCGGCAGGCTGGCCCGCGGGCGTTTAACTTTGTGCGTCGGGGCCAGCACCAGCGCTTCGCCCACAATCACCGCGTCGCCATTTTGGTTAACACACTGGCAATCAAACTTAACCCGCTTTTTCTCATCGTCCTTTTCAACAGCCGTCACCATCACCGTAATTTCATCGCCCACCGCCACCGGCCGTTTAAATTTGAATGTTTGGCTCAAATAAATGGTACCGGGGCCGGGGAGTTGCGTGCCCAGCACCGTGGATACCAACGAGCCGCCCCACATGCCGTGGGCAATGATTTTGTGAAACATTTCGCTTTTGGCGTACTCCTCATCCAAATGGGCCGGGTTGACATCGCCAGACATTACCGCAAAAAGCTGAATATCCGCCGTAGTCAGCACCCGTTTCAGGCTGGCCGAACTGCCAATTTCAATTTCGTCGTAAGTTCGATTTTCAATGTAGTCCATCGCGCCACCCGCTATTTTGTGAAATGCTCAACAAATATATTTCAAATTATACCACGCCGGGCCGCGCCGGTCTGTAAATTTTTGGTATATCTGGCACACTGTGGGCGATAATTTGTCATTACCCGCCGCTGTGGTATACTCTCGGCTGCTGTTACGACAGTAACTTTTATCTAAATTATGTTTTGGTCATTCCAAAGGGTTGCCCGGCAAAATTTGGTCGGGCATTTTTGTTGCAACGATTGCATGACAGGGGGCGCACCCTGAAAAGGATGCGCGGCGCAGCGGAGTCATCAAAACACAAGCACTCAGGAGATTTTTTGATGACTGCCGAATTTTCAGATTTGGGCCTGCATCCCCAATTGTTGCAGGCCGTAGCCGAGCTTGGCTACACCACCCCCACCCCCATTCAAGCCAATATGATTCCGTTAATGCTCGCCGGCCACGATGTGATTGGCCAGGCCCAAACCGGCACCGGTAAAACCGCGGCCTTTGCCCTGCCCATGCTCAACAACCTTGAGCCGGGCCAGGGACACGTGCAGGGCTTGGTGCTGGCCCCCACCCGCGAACTGGCCATGCAGGTGGCCAACGCTATGTACGAGTACGGTCGCCATCGCGGCGCGCGGGTGCTGGCCGTGTACGGCGGCCAACCCTACAGCCGCCAGATTGGCCGCCTCAAAAAAGGTATCGATATAGTGGTCGGCACGCCCGGCCGCCTGCTCGACCTGATCCGGCAGCAGGCGCTCGATCTGAGCCGGGCCAACACCGTGGTGCTGGATGAGGCCGACGAAATGCTGAGCATGGGCTTTATTGAAGACATCGAGGCCATTCTGGCCCAAACGCCGCCCACCCGCCAAACCGCCCTCTTTTCCGCCACCCTCCCGCCTGAGATTCGCCGCCTGGCCGACAGTTACATGATCGAGCCGCAAGCCGTGACCATTCAGCGCGAACAGTTGACCGTGGCCGCCACCGAGCAGCGTTACTACCTGGTCAACGAGGCCGACAAACTGGCCGCGCTCACCCGCCTGTTTGAAGTAGAGCCGATCACCAGCGCCCTGATTTTTGTGCGCACCCGGCTCGGCACCGGCGAACTGGCCAACGAATTGACCAGCCGCGGCTTTCCCGCCGAATCGCTCAACGGCGATTTGAGCCAGGAAGCCCGCGAACGGGTGCTGGCCCGCTTCCGCAATAACCAGATGGCCGTCCTCGTTGCCACCGATGTGGCCGCGCGCGGGCTGGACATCGACGATATTTCGCATGTGTTCAATTTTGACCTGCCGGAAGAACCCGAGGTATACATCCATCGCATCGGGCGCACCGGCCGGGCCGGCAAAACCGGCGTGGCCATTTCGCTGATTACGCCGCGCGAACAGTGGCGGCTGCGCCGGATAGAAAATCTGACCCGCACCCCCATCACCGCCGCTACCCTGCCCACCGAAACCGAAATTCTGCGCCACCGCGAAACAGAACTGCTGGCTCAGGTCGATGTCTGGCTGCGGCGCGGTCGCTGCCGCCGCGAGCGGGAGCTGATCACCGAACTGGTGGAAGCCGGTCACGATTTGCTGGACATTGCCGCCGTGTCCCTGAAAATGGCCCGCGCCGAAGAAACCCAGCGCCCCATCGAAGCCATCAGCGAGATACAAGCCGCCCGGCCCCGCAAAGGCCGGCGTGAACGCGATCGCGCCGCCAGCCGCCCCCTCGCCGGCGTCAGCCGCTCGCACGAAGCCGGCATGGTGCGGCTGAGTTTGAGCAAAGGCCGGGCGCACGGCGTTCGCCCCAACGAGGTGGTCAGCAGCATCGCCTACTACGCCAACATCCCTGGCAACAGCATCGGCAAAATTCACATTGAGGACAAACACACGCTGGTGGATGTGCCGGAGCAGTTTGTGCCGCAGGTGCTGGCCAAAACCGGTAACTATCGCATCCGGCGGCAGCCGGTCACGGTAGAACGAGCGTAAATTTTTATGGGCCGCGGGGGGGGGGTAAACCCCCCCCCCGCCCCCAGGTGGGGGGGGGGGGGGCAGTTTGGCGGGGC
>CAYOXS010000125.1:0-953 GCA_964407935.1 uncultured Caldilineaceae bacterium | reverse complement strand
TTTTGCACGGGGGGGGGTTTGGGGGGGGTGTGGTTTTTTTGGGGCCGGGGGGGGCTAAAACCGCCCCCCGCGGCCCATTTTTTGGGTTGCGGGAACCTTTTGGCCGGGCCTGTCGTCTATCACGCAGAAGCAAAAGTTACTGCTGACAGGAGGCCCGCCATGAAACGTATTTTTGCCGCTGCACTTGTTTTACTAACGCTATTAACCCTGGCAACTCACCAAACTGATGTTGCCTACGCCGATGGCATCATCATCCCCGAACCGCCGATTATTTGCGGGCCGCCCTGCCCCATCCCCCCGCCGCCGCCCCGCGACATCCCCTACCTGGCCGTGCAAAATCACCGCGTCGAAGTGACCATCGACGATCAGATTGCCACCACCCGCGTTGACCAGATTTTCCGCAACGACAGCCAGTGGTCGCTGGAAGGGACGTACATCTTCCCGTTGCCGGAGAACGCCGCCATCAACCAGTTCAACATGTGGATCGACGGCCAAAAGGTGGAGGGCAAACTTTACACCAAAGATGAAGCCCGCCAGATTTACGATAACATCGTCCGCCGCCGGCTCGACCCGGCCCTGCTGGAGTACGTGGGCCGCGACCTGTTCCAGGCCAGCATCTTCCCCATCGACCCCGGCGACACCCGCCGCGTTGAAATTGAATATTCGCAGATTTTGCCGGTGGATAACGGGCTGGTGCAGTACGTGTACCCGCTCAGCACCGAAAAATTTTCGGCGCAACCGCTGGAAAACGTGGCCGTTACCGTTAACCTCACTTCCCGCGAGCCGGTCAAAGCCATTTACTCGCCCAGCCACCCGGTCAGCATCCAGCGCGACGGCCAGTACCGGGCGCTCATCGGCTGGGAAGAGGCCAACGTGCTGCCCAACACCGATTTCAGCCTGTACTACACCGTTTCGCCGGAGGACGTGAGCGCCAACCTGCTCAGCACCCAGCA
>CAYOXS010000124.1:3295-14644 GCA_964407935.1 uncultured Caldilineaceae bacterium | reverse complement strand
ATTCAGGAGTCAGGAATCAGGAATTAGGGATTAGGCGATTCCTGACATGATTCCTGAAAATTGTGACAGGAGTCCAAAACTGCAGTTTTGGACTCCATTTTCATTAGACTTGTTGCTCAATTAGATATAGGTCACAGATTTCACAGATTCACACAGATTTTTCTTTAATTTTTTGACCCATCCGTGTTCTTCTGTGCGCTATTCCTCATTCCGGCAGGGTGGCCAACCGCTGGTAGATGGGTTCGAGCGCGGCGTAAGTTTGTTTGAACAGCTCGTACAGCGCCTCGTAGCGGGCCCGGGTGGCCGGGTTGGGGGTTTCGGCGGGTGCAGCCGGTACCAATTGCCGGGCGACGCTATAATCGGCAAAAAGCCCCACGCCGACGCCGCCGGCAATAGCCGCCCCCAGGCCCGTCGCCGACGCCGGCAGACTGACCAGCGCCAGCGGCAGGTTAAACACATCAGCCAGAATTTGCCGCCAAACAGGGCTTTTACTACCGCCGCCAATCAACCGCATGTGCCGCACCTGCACCCCCTGCCCGCGCAGCGAATCAAGGATGATACGCAGGTTAAAAGCGACCCCCTCCAGCGTCGCCCGGGCCATTTGAGCCGGGCTGTCCGGCATGGCCAGCCCGACAAAAGCAGCGCGGGCCTGCGGGTTCCAGTACGGGCTGCGCTCGCCGAGCAGGTAGGGCAAAAACAGCAAACCATTGGCCCCCGGCGCAACCTTGGCAGCGGCATCGTCCAGTTCGCGATGCAGCGGCGCGGCAAATTCATCGGCGCGGAACAGTCGCTCCAGCCAATCGTACGCGCCGCCGGCGGCCTGCATGGTGCCCAATGGGCAGTAAAAATGGGGGTCGGGGTGAATAAAATTGAACGTGCGCTGAGCGGGGTCAAACACGGGCCGAGTGGTGGTCAGCGCCACCCATGACGACGAGCCGATGTAATTGTAAATATCGCCCTCGGCCACCGCGCCGGCCCCCACCGAGGCGCAGCCACCGTCGCCGGCGCCGATGGCCACCGGCGTACCGGCCAGCAGCCCGGTTGCCTGCGCTGCCTGCGGCGTTACCTGACCAATCACGGTAGCCGACGGGTGCAGCGCGGGCAGCAAATCCACCGAAATTTGCAGGGCAGCCAGAATTTCCGGCGACCACTGCTGCTGTTCCAAATTGAGCAACTGCGTCAGCGAGGCGTCGGAGTAGTCGGTGGCAAACTGGCCGGTCAGCAGAAAAGCGGCGTAATCTTTAGCCTGCAATACTTTATGAACGCGGCCATAAATTTCGGGCTGATTGTCTTTAATCCAGCGGATTTTGGCAGCCGTGTAAGCCGGGCTAACCCGGTTGCCGGTGAGCCGGTAAATTTGCTCTGCCCCCAGAGCATCGGCCAGCAAACCGGCCTGAGCCGCAGCGCGCTGGTCGGCCCAGATAATGGCCGGGCGGAGGGGAACTCCGTTTTTATCCACCACCAGCGCGCCCTGCATATGGCCGCTAAAACTGACTACCGCCACCTGCGCCGGCGAAACATCGGCCATCGCCAGCAAATCACGGGTAGCGCCAAAAATGGCGGCCTGCCAATCGGCGGGGTTTTGTTCGGCCCAATTGGGGTAGGGGTAATTGGTTGGGTAACTGGCAAAGGTAGAAGCAACTGCTGCGCCAGTCACATCAAACAGGCTGGCCTTGTTGCCGGTGGTTCCCAGATCGTGCGCTAAAATCAGGTGTTGAGTCGTCATCGCATATCCGCGCCGGGTTTACGATTTGTGGTTTGCGACTTACGGTAATCGCCGTACCGCGCAAACCACAAATCGCAAATAAAGTTTGGAGTGGGGATTGATAAAGGGGGCTGCCCTTTTTATCGGACAGCCCCCAATACGGTTAACCTAACCAATACCCTTTATTCGTACAGGAGGGGTTTGATCGTGTCGGAATCGATATTGGTTTTATCGTACCAGTGGAAACCGGTGTCGATAACTTTGTCTACTGTTTCGCCGTTGAGGGTTTTAACCGCGGCTTCAACGCATTTGTAGCCAATGCCGATGGGGTCCTGGGTAATGGCACCCGCTTCGGTACCGGCCACAATGGCGTCCATTTGCTGTTTGCCGGAGTCGTAGCCAATCACTACGATCTGGCCTTCTTTGCCCAATTCTTTCACCGCGTTCAGCACGCCGATGATCGAACCTTCGTTGGCGCCAAAGAAACCTTTGAGGTTGGGGTGCGCCTGGATAATGGCTTTGGCCAGGTCGGTAGATTTGAGCTGGTCGCCGCCGCCGTATTGGGTGTCAACAATAGCTACATCCGGGTATTTGCTTTTGATTTGGTCGGTAAAGCCGGCCACGCGGTCAATACCGGTGCGGCTGGTCTGGTCGTGGGCAATCACAGCCACTTCACCGGAACCGCCAATCAGTTCAACCATTTTGTCAGCGGCCAGTGCAGCGGCGGCCACGTTGTTGGTTGCCGCAGTGGCAACGGGGATGTCGCTATCGACACCAGAGTCAAAGCCAACAACCGGAATACCTTCGGATTTGGCTCGTTCCAGCAGCGGAACCAGCGCTTTGCTATCGAGCGCGGCCAGGCACAGGGCGGCCGGTTTTTTATCGAGCGCGGCTTGTACCATTTCAACCTGCTTGTCAACCATCGCTTCGGTTTCCGGGCCTTCAAAGGTGATGTCAACATTGAAGTCCTTGGCCGCTTTGTCGGCGCCGGCGTTTACGGCTTGCCAGAATTGGTGCTGGAACCCTTTGGAAATTACCGCAATATAGGGCTTGGCGGCAGCCTGGTCGGCGGCCGGTTTTTCCGCGGCGGGTTGTGACGCGGGCTGGGCCGCTCCGCCACAGGCGCTTACCACAACAGCGATAAGCAGTAAGACAAATACAAAGGTAAACAGATTTTTGGTCTTCATAACAAATCTCCTCTTTAAGATTGAATGAAACTCAAACAACACTTTTGGAATGTTACCATTCCTTGACCAGCATTCTAATTTTTGCGCGCTTGTAATCCGCAGTAACGCTTTAATTACCCTCCTTTCAATGCGCTTCAAAATCGACGACGTTCTATAATTATAGTTAAACTCCCATTGGAGTAACTAACAAATGAACCGGCCGGGTATAAAACTCTACACCCGGCGGCGGCGAAGCATATCCAGATAAACTGCCATAATCACAATGCCGCCCGTAACCACAATCTGCCATTCCTGCGGCACCGACAGGATACGCAGGCCGTTGGTCAGCACGCTGATAACAAACGCGCCAATGATGGTCCCCAAAATGGTTCCCTCACCGCCGCTCAACGAAGTACCGCCAATCACCACTGCGGCAATGGCGTCCAATTCGTAGCCAGCGCCCAGCGCCGGCTGCGCCGAGTTGAGCCGGGAGGCGATCAATACGCCGCCCAGGCCGGCAAACAGCCCGCCCAGCGTGTAAACACTAATTTTCCAGAAATCCGTGTTTACGCCGGATAACCGGGTGGCTTCTTCGTTGCTGCCCAGGGCAAAGGTGTACCGGCCCAGAATGGTTTTGGTTAAAATAAAGTAAGCTACAATGGCCGCGCCAAACAGAATGAGCACGGCGTTAGGAATATCAAACCCGGGGATAATTGCGCCCAACACCGACCCCATCGCAATTTGCGTGTAAACCGGCGTGTCATTGAAATAGATGGGTTTTAACCCGGAAATGACCAGCGACAACCCCTTGGCAATGTAAAGCATGCCCAGCGTGGCCACAAACGGCGGAATCCGCATTTTGGCAATAACCACGCCGTTGATCAGGCCGGCCAGCGCACCGGTGCCTAACCCGGCCAGCACGCCTATCGGTACCGGCAGCCCCCAAAAGGTGATAAATACGCCGGCCATTACAGCCGAAAGGGTCATCACCGTGCCCACCGAGAGGTCAATCCCGGCGGTGATAATGATAAATGTAACACCCAGAGCCAACACCCCGTTAACAGCGGTAGCCAGCAAAATCCCAACAATATTGCTGAATTGAAAAAAGTTGGGCGATGCCAGTGAAAATACAATGAACAGTACAATCAGACCGGCAAACGCCAAAAGCGTTTGCATAGCATCGGAGCGAAATAACGAGCGCTTTGCAGCAGTTTTAGTAGTTTCCATAGTTAAGTATTCCCGCCTTCAGTATTGGTGAGTGTGGATCCGTTATCGGTCAATACACCGCCGCGCTGGGTGGCGTAGCGCATAATTGCTTCCTGCGTAGCCTCGGATGCATCCAGTTCGCCAGTGATACGGCCTTCGCACATTACAATAACCCGGTGGCTCATGCGCAGGATTTCTGGCAATTCCGAAGAAATCATAATGATGGATTTGCCCTGGTGGGTGAGATCGTTGAGCAATTTGTAAATTTCGCTCTTGGCCCCCACGTCAATGCCCCGGGTTGGTTCATCAAAAATCAGAATGTTGGTGTCGGCGGTGAGCCACTTGCCAATAACCACTTTCTGTTGATTCCCCCCCGATAAATTTTTAACCCGCTGCTGTAACCCCGGTGTTTTAATGGCCAGGGCGTCAACAAAATGAGTGGCAGTGGTTCGGGTTTTGCTGCTGTTAATCCAGCCAATTGCCCCCATAAATTTATTGAGGGCCGCCAGCACTACGTTGGTTTCCACATCCATTCCCAAGGCCAGCCCGTACCGCTTGCGGTCTTCCGACAGGTAGCCGATGCCGTATTTAACGGCATCGCGCGGGCTTTTGATGTTGGCTTTTTGGCCCATCACGTAAATTTCACCGGAGTCGATGTGATCCGCGCCAAAAATAGCACGCGCCACCTCGGTGCGACCAGCGCCCATCAGCCCGGCAAACCCCAAAATTTCGCCTTTTTTGAGGCTAAAGTTGATGTCTTTGAGGCTGTTGCCGCGGTTGATATTTTTGGCTTCAAGCACAATTTCCTGGCTGGCATCTTCCGGTACTTCCGGGGCAGATTCATAAATGGTGCGGCCAACCATCATGCTGATAATCTGGTCGATGGTGGCGTCTTTGGTGAGCACCGTATCGATGTAACGCCCATCACGCATAACGGTGACCCGGTCAGAAATCTGTTTAAGTTCTTCCAGCCGGTGAGAGATGTGAACAATGCCCACCCCTTTGGCCCGCAGATCACGGATAATGCGGAACAGTTCGTCAATTTCAGCTTCGGTCAGGGCCGCGGTTGGTTCGTCCATAATCAGCACTTCGGAGTTAAACGACAACGCTTTGGCGATTTCAACCATTTGCTGTTTGGCCACCGTCAGGTCAGACACCTTGGTGCGGGGATCGAGCCTGAGGTGCATCCTTGTAAACAGTTCTTCGGTTTTTTTATTGATGTCTTCTTCTTTCAGAAAAAAACCGCCACGCCGTGGTTCGCGGCCAATAAAAATATTTTGAGCTACCGTCAGGTGCGGCATCAAGTTGAGTTCCTGATGGATCATGCTGATGCCCAGGTGTTGAGCTGCTCTGGGGTTTGGAATGACTACTTCGTGCCCCTTTACCAGAATACGCCCGCTGTCTTTGGCGTAAATTCCGGCCAGCACCTTCATCAGGGTTGATTTGCCAGCGCCGTTTTCACCAACCAGGGCATGCACCTCACCGGGGCGTAACTCAAACCGGCAGTGATCCAGCGCGTGGACGCCGGGAAAGGATTTGTCAATCCCTTCCATTACTACTAAAGATTCAGCCATCTATTCTCCTCCCGCAATAATTAACTTGGGCGCGGTCTGCCATTTATTTGCTCCTGCTACCTGGCCGGGCGGGTACAGGATTGGCGCACAACTAACTCTACCGGTAAGGGGGCCAGCGGCTCAACCGGTTGCTGAGCCATCAATTTTATCAGGAGACTGGCCGCCGTTTTGCCCAGTTCGTAGGTGGGCTGGCGCACTACCGTTAACGGCGGCGAAAACAGGGGCGCCCAATCGTGGTCATCAAAACTGATCAGCGAAATATCATTGGGGCAGCACAGGCCGCGCTGGTTGAGCGCATGCAGCGTGCCCAGCGTCATCTGGTTGTTGGCCACAAATATGGCAGATGGTCGGTCTTTTAAATCAAGCAACGCCTGCAGCGCGTAAAACGCGGCCGGGGTCATTTGATTATTGGTTAAAAAGATGGGCGGCGGCACAATCCGGTTGAGTTGATTGGTGGAAAAACGAGGATCGGCGTGGACAACCAGCGAGTCATCTACGCCTAACCCGGCGTCTTCCATTGCCTGTTTGTAACCGTTAAAACGGTCGAGCTGGGTGGAGATTGTTTCCAGCCCCATTAACACGGCAATCCGGCGATGGCCCAGCTCAATCAGGTAGCGGGTGGCTTCGTAAGCGCCGCGCTGGTTATCAACATTAACCAGGGGCGCATTGAGACCGGGCATTTGGCGATCCAGCAAAACAATGGGAATTTCGGCGGCGGCCATGCGGTTAAGCCGCTCCGACGGCACGCCGGTAGGGGCAATGATCAGCCCGTCAATTTGGCGGGCAAACAACAGCCGCAAATATTCGTCTTCACGTTGGGGGGCTTCATCGGTGTTGCAAAAAATGGTGTGGTAGCCGTACTGGTTGATCTCGTCTTCAACACCACGAGCGACGGCGGTAAAAAACGGGTTGGCAATATCAGAAATGACCAGGCCAATGGTTTGGGTGGAGTTGGTGACCAGACCGCGGGCAATGGCGCTGGGTTGATAATGCAGCTCTTCAATTGCGGTTAAAACTTTCAGGCGTGTTTCTTCACGCACAAACCGGGTTTCGTTAATTACATGCGACACCGTCGCTGTTGAAACACCGGCGCGTTCGGCAACATCCTGAATTCTTACTCTCGCCATCAAGTTGACACACCATTGTGATAAAATTTAGCAAACCCTTGAAAAACGGAAGGGAAACTGCTGCGGAAAATTTTTACGTAATCGCTTACGTAATCGCTTACGTAAACAATTTACCCAAGAGTACTCTAATTCGGCTGGTTTGTCAAGCCAAAGGTTTTGTCTCAAACCTTAAAATTCAAGGCCCGCCCAAAGGCCCGCGTTGTCCTCCAAATAACGCCGGCCCGGGTTTGACAAGCCCGGCGAAACCTGTATAATGGTTTCGAAATCTTTCGAAACCATTATACTACAAACCAAACCGAAAGCAACAAAGGGGTGTCTTTTGGGCAAAGAACATCGGCTGGCAGAAAGAAGGCAGAATATCATCGGGGTTCTGACCGAGGCAGGCCACCTGTCTGTAACTGATCTGAGCGCCCGTTTTGATGTTTCCGAAGTAACAATCCGGCAGGATTTGCAGGCGCTCAGCGAACAGGGCTTGTTGCAGCGAACTCGCGGCGGCGCGCTGTCGATCAACGCCATGCCCGAATTTTCGTTTGATGTTCGCCAGCACCAGCAAGCGACTGAAAAAGCCCGGATTGGCCAGGCCGCCGCCGAACTGGTGCATTACGGCGACACCATTTTTCTGGATGCCAGCACCACCGCCCAGGCGATGATCCCCCACCTTAAACGGCTCAGCGAACTGACCATTGTAACCAACAGCCTGCGAGTCGCCATGAGCCTGCTCGACGCCGCGCACATTCACGTGCTGATGCCCGGCGGCAGCTTGCGGCGCACCTCCATTTCACTGGTGGGTCAGCCGCAGTGTGACTTTTTGGAAGGCGTTCACCTTGAAATTGGCTTTTTTGGGGCCAGAGGCATCAGCGTGGCCGAAGGGCTTACCGATGCCGGGCTGGAAGAAGTGCGCATGAAAAGATCGATGGTTGAACGCTGCCGACGCATCGTCGGCGTGCTGGACTCGCGCAAATGGGGCAAAGTTTCGGCCTCAACCTTTGCCACACTTGAACAAGTTGACGCCATCATTACCGATAAAGACGCGCCACCAACCCTGGTTAGCCAGGTGAAAAATCATCACGTTGATGTGATCCTAGTTTAATTTTTTGCGGGGTGACTATGGCAGAACCCATTTTGAGAATGACCCATATTAGTAAAAACTTTGCCGGTGTGCAGGCGCTGCGCGGCGTGCAGTTTGATCTGTTCCCCGGTGAAGTCCACGCCATTTTAGGCGAAAACGGCGCCGGTAAATCCACGCTTATCAAAATAATTACCGGCATTCACCAGCCCAACGAGGGCGAAATTTTCCTCAACGGCACGCAAGTTCACTTTGCGGACCCACGTGAGGCGCGCGAGCACGGCATCGCCGCCATTTATCAGGAACCCAGCCTCTTTCCTGATCTGGACATTGCCGAAAACATTTTTGTCGGCCGCCAGCCCATGCGCGGCGGCCAGCAAATCAACTGGAAAACCATGACCAGCGAAGCCGGCAGTTTGCTCGATACGCTGGGCGTGGAACTCAACCCCAAAACCAAAGCCCGTGATTTGAGCGTGGCCGAACAGCAAATGGTAGAAATCGCCCGGGCGCTGTCGGTGAACGCCAAAATTTTGATTATGGACGAGCCGACCTCATCGCTGACGCTGGCCGAGGTGGCCGACCTGTTCCGCATTGTGCGGCGGCTGCGCGAAAGCGGCACGGCCATTGTGTTCATTTCGCATCGGCTGGAAGATTTGTTTGAACTGGCCGACCGGGTGACCGTGCTGCGCGACGGCGCTTATGTGGACACCCGCCCCATGGCCGGCGTAACCACCGAACAGCTCATCCAGATGATGGTGGGCCGCACCCTCAACGATCTTTTCCCCAAACTGGATGTTGAAGCCAGCGATGTCGCCCTGAAAGTAGAAAAGCTGTCGCTGGAAGGGGTGTTCAACAACGTTTCCTTTGAATTGCGCAAAGGCGAAATTCTGGGGATGGCCGGGCTGGTGGGCGCGGGCCGCACCGATGTGGCTCGCACCATTTTTGGGATTACCCCCGCCAACAGCGGCCGCATTGAGATTGACGGCAGAGAAGTGCGCATTACCAGCCCGCAGCAGGCAATGAATCTGGGGCTGGCCTACGTGCCAGAAGACCGGCAGCATCACGGTCTGGTATTGCCGATGAGCATTAACCACAACATTACCCTGCCCACAATTTCAAACTTTGCCAAAAACGGCTGGATAAAAAATACCGCCGCCAGCATCGCCGCCCAGGAAGCCGCCACACAAATGGAAGTCAAAGCCTCGAGCATTTGGCAAAAGGCCAAAGAATTATCCGGCGGTAACCAGCAAAAAGTGGTGCTGGCCAAATGGCTGTCTACCCAGCCGCGCATTCTCATTTTAGATGAACCCACCCGCGGCATCGACGTGGGTACCAAAGCCGCCGTACACGGGCTGATGAGCGAACTGGCCGCGCAGGGCATGGCTATTTTGATGATCTCGTCAGAATTGCCGGAAATTCTGGGTATGAGCGACAGAATTTTGGTGATGCGCGAAGGGTATGTGACCGCCCAGTTCAGCCGGGCAGAAGCCACACAGGAAAAAATTATGCTCGCGGCCACGCAGTCGCTGGAAGGAGTGCTAAATTGACCACGCCAACGGTTAGCGCCCCCAAACAAAGTTTTGTATTTACCCTGGCCAAATTCCGGGAAACCGGCATCATTGCCTTCATTGTGCTGTTGATTGTAGCGGTTAGTTTGCGCAGCCCCTATTTTTTAACGCTCGAAAACTTCCGCGACATTTTGATGAATATTTCAATTTTGGTGATTGTGGCTCTGGCCCAGATGATGGTCATCATTACCCGCGGCATCGATCTGTCGGTGGGGTCAATGATTGGGCTGGTGGCGATGATGGTCGCCTTTGTGATCAAAGTTAACCCGGAAATGTCGCCGGTGGTGGCGGTTTTGCTGGGGATAGCTTTGGGCAGCGTGCTCGGTAGTTTTAACGGCTTTGTGATTACCGTGGGCGGGGTGCCGCCCATTATCGCCACCCTCGGCACGTTGAGCGTGTACCGCGGCCTGGTTTTTTTATACAGCCAGGGCACGTGGATCAACTCGTTTGAAATGCCGCAAAGCTTTAAAGTACTGTCAAAAGGCACGCCGTTGGGCCTGCCCAATCTGGTGATTTTTGCCATCATCATCGCGGCGATCATTTACTACTTTCTAAATTACACCCGCCCCGGCCGCGATATTTACGCCGTGGGCAGCAACCCCGATGCGGCGCAGGTGGCCGGTATCCGGGTGCAGCGGGTAATTTTTATGGTGTACGTGATTTCCGGCCTGCTGTGCGGCTTGGCCGGCGTGCTGTGGGCCAGCCGCTTTGAGTCAGCGCAAACCAACACCGCCCTCGGGTTTGAACTGCAAACAGTCGCGGCTTCGGTGGTGGGCGGCGTTAACATTATGGGCGGCAGCGGCACGGTCACCGGTGTGCTGCTCGGCGGGTTTTTGCTGGGGATTATCACCAACGCCCTTACGCTGATCCGCATTTCACCATTCTGGCAACTGGCCGCGCAGGGCGCGCTGATTTTGCTGGCCGTTATTGTTGACTCGGCAATTTTGCGCCGCCTGCAAAAAACCGTCGCCGCCGCACGGAGGGCAAAATGACCACTCAAACCACACCCCAACTCCAACCTGTCAGCATTCAACCGCCCCGGCAGTCGTTTGTGGCGACGTTTATGCGCTGGGAATGGATGCTGATTCTGCTGATCGTTGTTGTGACGATTGTCAATTCCATTCTGTCGCCCTTCTTTTTGAGCGTTAACAACCTGTTCCGCACCGCCTCGGATTTTATCGAAATGGGGCTGATGATGCTGCCGATGGTATTCATTATCATCACCGGCAACATCGACCTGGCCGTGGCCTCAAACCTGGCCATGTGCGCCAGCTTTATGGGCTGGCTGTTTAATAACGGTGTAAACATTTGGGTAGCGGCGGCAGCGGCGCTGCTGCTGGGCGGCCTGGCCGGGCTGCTGAACGGCTTTTTGGTGGCCAAAGTGCGGCTGCCGGCCCTGGTGGTCACGTTGGGTACGTTTGCCTTTTACCGCGGGATTGCCTACGTGCTGCTCGGCGACCAGGCGGCGCGCGGCTACCCGTCATCCTTCACTTACCTGGGGCAGGGCAAAGTTTTTGGCCCGGTGCCCTTCTCGCTGCTGATTTTTGTGGTGCTGGCCCTGGTGTTTGGGCTGGTGCTGCACAAAACCACATTTGGCCGCTACGTGTACGCCATCGGCAACAACGAGGAAGCCTGCCGCTATTCCGGCGTGCCCGTGGCTCGCATCAAAATGACCATTTTTGTGGCTTCTGGTTTGATGGCCGCCCTGGCCGGCATTGTTATGGCCAGCCGCTTTGGCAGCACCCGGCCCGATATTGGCCTGGGGCTGGAGCTGGATGTGATCACCGCCACGGTGCTTGGCGGGGTGAACATTTTGGGCGGCAGCGGCACCATGGTCGGCGCAATTTTGTCGCTGGTGCTCATCGGCATTATGCGCTTTGGCATGAGCCTGGTTAATATTCAGGGCCAGGTGCAAAGCGTGGCCATTGGCATGCTGC
>CAYOXS010000124.1:0-3195 GCA_964407935.1 uncultured Caldilineaceae bacterium | reverse complement strand
ATGAGCCTGGTTAATATTCAGGGCCAGGTGCAAAGCGTGGCCATTGGCATGCTGCTGATTTTGGCCATTTTGCTGCCCAACATTGGCCGCAAAATCTCCAGCGGCGGTCTCAAATTAAACTCAAGTACCTTGTTAACCACAGCTATTGCTGTTGTTATGGCGGTTCTGTTTGGCGCCTTCTTTTCCTTATCCCGAACTCCTGTCTTGGTGACACCCACCCCCACCCCCCTTCCACCCACCGCGACGCCCATTCCGGCGGTTGTTTTAAAACCGACTCCGACCCCGGTCCAGGTTCCGCCCACCCCCACCCCGCGCCCATCGCCAACACCAGTACCCACCGCGACTCCCGCTCCCGCCGGGGCGGCTGCTCCGGCGGCCAGCCCCACGCCAACAGAACCGCCAAAACCGCTCGATGACATGATCGAGATTCCGGCCGGGCCATTTACTTTGGGCAGCGACACCACCGAACCCAACGAAGGCCCCGAGCAGGAAATGGAGCTGCCCGCCTTTGAAATTGACCGGTTTGAGGTGACAAACGAAGAGTTCCAGATGTTTGTTGACGCCACCGGCTACCAAACCGAAGCCGAACGCAGCAGCGCCAAGAAAACGTGGCTCAACTATGTTGAAGACAAAGGCAACCATCCTGTTGTCAAAATGGGCTGGAACGATGCCGTAGCCTACTGCGAATGGCTGGGCAAGCGGCTGCCCACCGAGTTTGAGTGGGAAAAAGCCGCCCGCGGCGAAACTGGCAACCTGTTCCCGTGGGGCAACAGCTTTGAACCGGCTAACGCCAACATCAAAGTTACCGGCATTCGCGGCACGGTGGCGGTGGGCAGTTTCCCGGCGGGAGCCAGCCCTTACGGTGTGGAAGATATGGCCGGCAACGTTTGGGAATGGACGGCCAGCCCCTACCAGGGCTATCCCACCAGCACCTACGTTGATAGTTTTTACAGCAACGATTTGCGGGTAACGCGCGGCGGCGGCTGGTTTGACGACGAAGCTCAAATTCGCTCCAACAACCGCTCCGCAGCCGCGCTTGACGCCGCCAACGATGACCTTGGGTTCCGTTGCGTGCGTTAGCCAGAAATTGATTTTTAGTTCGTTTGGTGCTACAAAATAAACCTGTGTTGTGACAGCCGCGCGGTGCCTGGCAATGTTTCGCGCGAAGTCACAGGCACAAAAGGAGGAGAAAAGCCTATAACCAAAATTTTGTCCCAATCCATAAGCAAGTGTATTACCCAAGTAATCTCAACAAAAGCACAGGAGGACTTTAGTAGTATGCTCAACAAAATGTTTAAAGTTATGGTTGTTATGGTACTGCTCGCGCTGCTCGTTCCGGCAGCCACGGGCGTCTTCGCGCAGGGCGCTACCTGCTCAGAAGACTACAGTGTTCAGGCCGATGACTGGCTGAGTAAACTGGCCGACAAATTCTATGGCGACGTGCTGGCCTACCCGGCTATCTTTGAAGCCACCAATGCGGCGGCAGCGGCTGACAGCAGCTACGCTACCATTGCCAACGCTGACCTGATCGAAGTGGGTTGGAAACTGTGCATCCCCAGCCAGGAAGATGCGCAAGCCCTGCTCGGCGGCGAAATGATGGCTGAAGCTCCGGCGATGGCCGAAGCTCCGGCGATGGCTGAAGGCGGCAAAGCCTACGTGCTGGTTCCCAAAAACCTGGGCAACCCCTACTTTGATACCGCCAACACCGGCGCGCAGGAAGCTGCCGCCGAACTCGGTGTAACCGTAACCTACCAGGGTTCCGCCACCGCCGATGCCACCGAACAGATCCAACTGCTCAACTCGCTCATTGCCCAACAGGTAAGCGGCCTGGCCGTTAGCGCCAACGACGCCGACGCTCTGGTGCCCGTGGGCGCCGATGCCATCGCTGCCGGCATTCCGGTTGTAAGCTGGGACTCCCAGATTGCCACCGGCGGCCGCACCGTCCATGTTAATCAGGCCGACGCCGAAGGCATTGGCCGCGGCCAGATTCAGCTTGTTTCCAAGCTGATTGGCGGCGAAGGCCAGATCGCCATCCTCAGCGCCACCTCCACCGCCCCCAACCAGAACGAGTGGATCAAATGGATGGAAGACGAACTGACCAAACCGGAATACGCCAACATCGAACTGGTTGCCACCGTTTACGGTGACGACGAGGACGAAAAGAGCTACAACGAAGCTCAAGGGCTGATGAAAACCTACCCTGATCTGAAGGGCATCATCTCCCCCACCACCGTCGGCATCGCCGCGGCCGCCCGCGCCGTGCAGGATGCCGAAAAAGTTGGTCAAGTGGCCGTCACCGGTTTGGGCACCCCCAACCAGATGCGCGACTATGTCAAGAGCGGCGCTGCCCCGGCCTTTGCGCTGTGGAACCCGGCCGACCTGGGCTACCTGGCTGTTTACACCCTGGATGCCATTTCCAGCGGTAAAATCACCGGCGCCCCTGGCGACACCTTTGAAGCCGGCAAACTGGGCTCCTACACCATCGACGAAAATGGTGTGGTCCTGCTTGGGCCGCCCACCGTCTTCGACGCCAGCAACATCGACAGCTTCGACTTCTAAACTGACTTAACCTCATCCCTGGCCGGTTGCGCGAGTGGCCGGCCAGGGATACTTCGCTTGTGAGTTTTGGTGTGCGCATCCGGTTAACCCGCGCTGTGTACACCAGAGCGCACAATGGATGTATCACCCAAAGGATTGATTAATTTTGAAACGTGATACCCTCGCTCTGCACGTTGGTGTAAAAACTGACCCCGTTGAATACCGCTACTCCTACGCCTGGTTGTTTAGATTGATGGCCGAAGAAGGGATATTTCACGCTCAACTGGGCAGCTTTTTTGAACTCTACCAACTGCCCAACGACTACTTTATCCAGCTCAAAAACGAGGCCGCTGCCTGCGGCGTGACAATTTCCAGCATTTTCACGGCACACCGCGAGCTGGGCGGCTTCTTTCGTTTTGAGCACCCGGCCTGGGCCGAAGTAACCCGCCGCAACTACCGGCGGCTCATTCAAATTGCCGCGCTGCTGCAAGTGCGCTGCGTCGGCTCAAATGCCGGCGCGGTTCTGCGCGACCAAATGCACCGCAAACAAGAAGGTTTGCAGCGGTATCTGGAATTTATGCACGACATGCAGGCCTACGCCCACCAGTGCGGCGTTACCTGCCTCACCATTGAGCCGATGAGCTGCCTGGCCGAGCC
>CAYOXS010000123.1:0-14842 GCA_964407935.1 uncultured Caldilineaceae bacterium | reverse complement strand
ATCAGAAACTGGGTTATGAAATTGTCGGCATTATGCCCGACGCCAACGGCCCCGGTAAACCGGATATCTACATGGCCAAATCGTTGAAATAACATCTTTTTCACTTTTACTATTGAACCCGTTCTAGGAGGAACACATGACCGCAGAAATAATTGATGGAAAAGCCATCGCCGCTACCATTCGGGGCGAAATAAAGGCTGAAGTAGAAGCGATGCAAGCCCAATATGGCAAAGTGCCCGGCCTGGCGACCGTGTTGGTTGGCGCACGAAAAGACTCGCAGGCTTACGTGAGCATGAAAAAGAAAGCTTGCGCCGAAGCGGGCATCACTTCATTTGCTCACGACTTGCCGGCGGACATCAGCCAGGCTGACCTGCTCAAAATAGTGCAGGACCTCAACGCCAACCCGGATGTTCACGGCATTTTGGTGCAGTTGCCCCTGCCGGATCACATTGACGACGAGGAAATTTTGGGCGCAATCAGTATTGAAAAAGATGTTGACGGCTTCCACCCGCTCAACATTGGCCGCTTGTCGATGAAGCGGCGCGAGCCACTATTTGTGCCTTGCACTCCCCGAGGGTGTATTGAATTATTGGATAGAACCGGTGTGAAAATTGAAGGCAAAGAGGCCGTTGTGTTGGGGCGCAGCAACATTGTGGGGCTGCCGGTAGCCATGCTGCTGCTGCATCGCAACGCCACGCTGACCATCTGCCACTCTCGCACCAAAGACCTGCCCGGTGTGGTACGTCGAGCCGATATATTGATTGCCGCTGTCGGCCGGGCCGAAATGGTCAAGGGTGATTGGGTGAAACCGGGGGCGGTGGTCATCGATGTAGGGACCAATGCCGTTGACGATCCCACCGCTAAAAAAGGCTACCGGCTAACCGGCGATGTCGATTTTGACGAAGTAAAAGAAGTAGCCAGCGCTATCAGCCCCTCGCCGGGCGGCGTTGGCCCGATGACCATTGCCATGTTGCTGCGCAACACCATGGATAGCGCCAAACGAGCGGTGGGGATGAAGTAAAAAGGAGGGTAAACTTGCATCGTTAGGTGGCCCTGCTTTGTGAAATTTTTACCCAAATTTTACACTGGGCCGATTGAATCAGGGCGGGGTTTGTGGTATAATACAATTACAAAAGACGGAGCGGGGCCAACACCTACAATTATAGTTGGGTCGTGCAGAGGGTTCAGGCTAGAACCCGCCGCCCACAAAAATTAAAAAAAACAGACCCCATGCATCCTCTCAGCGCCCTTCAATTTGAAGGGCGCTGTTGATTCCGGCGCATTATTTGGCCCCAAACAGCCCGGAATCGCCCCGCACTTTCTCTTTTTCCTCAAAGCCGTCGTTGGGGCAATGCCAGATGATATACATGACGGTGGCGTCGTCCCGGTCACGCTCGGCCCCTTTTTCCTTGAGCGACGCATCGCAGTGGGGGCAGCGCCGACCAATGAGCACGCGGGCAACAATGATCGCGCCAAACAGCAGGATGAAGGGGTAGACCAACTGAAAGCTGACCCCCAAAATCAGAAAAACCGCAACCACCAGCAACCCAAATAATAATTTGGGGTCGCCCAATGTTTCGCTCAAATCGTACCACAGGTGATTGCGTCTGATCATAGTTACCTGAAATTAAAATTCAACCGTGGTTGGGTCGCCCGGCGAGGGGACAACCCGCCAATCCTGCTCATCGTAATCAAAATCGGCAATCCGGTCGAGTGGGAGCTTCATATATTTGCCCTGGCCCTCAACGGCCACCCGGCCATCGGGCAGCAGAATTTCGCCGCTGCCGATAAATATCCGCTCCGTTTCTTCAACAATTCGGCCAATAACCCGAATCTCCTCGCCGGTGGGCACCGGCTTTTTGAACTTTGTTTCAAGTTCCATCGTCACCCCCCAGACCGGTTCGGGGTAGTGCATCATAATGGCCCGGCCAATGGTTTCATCCAGAATGGCGGTGAGAATGCCGCCGTGCACCCGGCCGGGGTAGCTCTGATGCTCTTCTTTGGGGGTAAAGACGGCCAGTAATTCGTTGTTGTCCAGCTCATAAAAATGGGCGTGCAGGCCAAAGTTGTTTTTCAGGCCGCACACCAGGCACATTTTGGAATTGGGTTGTTTGCCGGTGACGTTGTGCTGCATCAATCTCTCCTGAATGAGGGTTGCAAAATTGAGGGATTAGTATAACATATCGGCTATTATTTGTCAGCCAAGCGAGGTTTAGCCTGTGATTGTAAACCAACTCAGCCAACTCATCGAAGCCGCCCTTAAAAAGGCGCAAAAAAAGGGTAATCTGCCCGCCTTCGATATCCCCGCCATCAGCATTGAACGCCCCAAAGATACCAGCCACGGCGATTACGCCACGCCGGTGGCGATGGGGCTGGCCCGCTACGCGCGCATGGCCCCGGTAAAAATTGCCGAACAGATTGTGCGCCATCTGCCGCAAGCTGATTTTATTGGCGAGGCCACGGCGGTTCATCCCGGTTTTATCAATATCCGGCTGTCAGCGGCGTGGCTGGCGCAGCAAGTAGAAACCATTCTGGCTGAAGGTGATGACTTTGGCCGGGTTGAACTCGTTGATGGCAAAAAGGTGCAGGTAGAATTTATCAGCGCCAACCCCACCGGCCCGCTGACGGTTGGCTCCGGGCGCAACGCCGTGCTGGGTGACACGCTGGCCAACGTGCTCGATGCTGCCGGTTACACCGTGCAGCGCGAGTATTATGTGAACGATGTCGGCACGCAGGTGGACAACCTGGGCAAGGCGATGGTCGCCCGCTATTTGCAGGCGCTGGGCCGCGACGTGCCCGATCCCGACGAATATCAGGGCTACTATCTGGTGGAGATGGCTCAGCGGGCGGTGCAGGAATTTGGCGACCAGTACGCGCAGATGGATGAGGCATCGGCCCTGGCCTTTTTCCGCCAGTACGCGCTCGATGGCATCATTGCCGGCCTCAAAGAAGACACGGCGCTGATTGGGGTGCAGTTTGATAGCTGGTTCTCGGAGCAGAGCCTGTACGATGACGGCATCTACGGCAAAGTATTTAATTTGCTCAGCAGCAAAGCCATGATTTTTGAGCGCGATGGCGCGATCTGGCTGCAAAGCGACAACGCCGACGACAAGGAAAACGTGGTAGTGCGCTCGGACGGGCGGCCCACTTATTTTGCCAGCGACATTGCCTACGTGTGGAACAAATTGGGGATGCGCCAGTTTGAATGGGCCATTTATGTGTGGGGTGCGGATCATCACGGCCACGTGGCCCGCGTTAAAAACGCGGCCAAGGCGCTCGGCCTCAACCCCGATCAGGTGACGATCATTCTCTACCAGTTGGTGACGATCACCCGCGATGGCGTGCCGGTGCGGCAGAGCAAACGGACCGGCGATTTTATCACTGTGCGCGAAGTGGTGGAAGAAATCGGCAGCGACGCCTTCCGTTTTATGCTGCTCACCCGCAGCGCCGACAGCCAGATGGAGCTTGATTTGGCCCTGGCCACCCGCCAGAGCAGCGAAAACCCGGTGTATTACGTGCAGTACGGCCACGCCCGGATTGCCAGCATTTTCCGCAAAGCCGAAGAAGAAGGCGCGTCGATGGCCGGCGGTGACGTGGCCCTGCTGACCCATCCCACCGAACTGGAGTTGATCCGGCACATGCTGCGGCTGCGCGAAATCATTGCCCACGCCGCCGAGCATCTGGCTCCGCACACGCTCACGTACTACGCGCAAGAGCTGGCCTCGGCGTTTCACGCCTTTTATCGCGACTGCCGGGTGGTCACCCCGGAAGACCCGGCCCTGACTGCGGCCCGGCTCAAGCTGGTGAAGGCCGCGCAGATTACGCTGGCCAACACCCTGCGGCTGATGGGCATGAGCGCCCCGGAACGCATGTAAACGAGTCAGCGAAGTAGCGAGTCAGCAAAAAATCCGAAGTTTGCGGCGTCAAAATGATTGTATTGCGTGTTGCGTGTTCCGTAAGTTTTCACGCAACACGCAATACGTAACATTTTATCCTCTACCCCTGATGAACCAAAACTTTTCTCGCCGCCTCGCTTATTCGCGCACCCGGTACCAGTACTGGTAAATCTCGCGGAAGCCCAACCCGCTGTACAGGGCGATGGCCGGCTGATTGCCGACGACCACCTGCAAATAGGCGTGCTCCGCGCCGTTTTTGGCGGCCCGGTGCAACAGCCCCAGCACCAGCGCCCGGCCCACCCCCTGCCGCCGATAGTCGGCGGCGGTGACAATATCAAACAGCCCCACCAATTTTTCCTGCCGCACCGCCAACCCGCAGGCGATGATTTTGCCCGCGCGTTCCACCGTGGCGTAACAGGTATCCAGCGGAATGTGTTCCAAAATCTGGCGGAGTGCGTCCTCTTTGCCGGCGCGCACCTCGTTCATTTGCGAATAGGCCGCAATCCAGTCCTCGCCGGGTGCGGCTTGCAGGTGAACGGTGATGGCCGGATTCAGCGGGAGCAGATCGGCCAAACTGACTGCCTGCACGCTGGTCGGTGAAACTTTCTGGTAGCCGGCGGCGGCCAGTTGCGCGTCGAGGTCATCGGGCTGAACAAAAGGGGTGATGCGGAAGGTGGGCGGCATATTTTTGGCGCGAAAAATGGCCTCGCTGCGGGCGATTTTTTCGGCGGCGGGCAGGTGGCCGGGGTAAACCGCGTTCACCGAATTGTTGCGGCGGCTGTAGCCGTTGGCAAAACGGAGCAGCCAGCCATCGAGCAGCATTTGGGTGAGCGCCGGCCAGCTATTCAGCGAGACTTCTTCGACGGTTTGGGCAAATTGGTAAGGGGTGAGCATCGGTCAGAAACCTTTCATAACTCAATGGTGAGGAGTGAGGAGTTTGGTGGGTTGGGTGGGTTAGGTGAGTGATGAGTTTTGAATTCGTGTTGCATAAAATGTAAATCCAAAATCGTAAAACGTGTTGCGTGTTCCGTCATTCGTCATTTGTCGTTCGTCATTCGCAATTTTCAACTTGCGTTCTCTGAGTCTTTGCGGTGAGGCTCAGCGTTTTTCAATCGGCGTAAAAATGCGCGGGCGCGGGGCATGGTTTGGGTGAACAGCCGGTAAAGCGCCGGCCGCGCCGCAAAATCAAACGCGCCCAGCCCCAGCACGGTTTGCCCGCCAAAGCCCTGTTTAAAGCGATACACGCCCCACATACCGTCGCTCTCGTCAAACACGTCGGGCGCGCCCCACATATCATACGCCGTGCAGCCGCGAGCTTTGGCCCGCTGCATGGCCGCAAATTGCAGCAGGTGGTTGGGCATCAGTTGGCGCTGCTGCCCGGTTGACGCGCCGTACAGATACCAGGCCCGCCGGCCAAAAATAAACAGCACCAGCCCGGCCACGGCCTCGCCGTTGACTTCGGCCAGCAGCAGTTCGGCCTGCTGGCGGCGCAAAAAGAGCGACCAGATATCGCGGTAGTAAGCCTCGGGGCGAATGAGAAAACCGTCGCGGGCGGCGGTTTCGGCGTACATGCGGTAAAACGCGGGCAGGTCGGCCTCGCCGCCGGCGCGAATCTGCACGCCCTGTCGCTCGGCGTAGCGAATGTTGTAGCGCCATTTGCTTTTCATTCGCGCCAGCCAGTCGTCCGGCTCGCCGGCCAAATCGATCAGCACCGTGTTTTTGAACTGGATTTGCTCCGGCGAAAAACGCCAGCCGCGCTGCGACAGCAATTTCAGCAACGCCGCGCCGCTGGAATCGGGCGGCTGGGCGCCGGGTTCGCCCCACTGGCGGGTTACATCGGGGTCAATTTTGATGAAGAGCGCCCCGCTCTGCCGGGCGACTTCTTCCAACTGGGCCAGCACCTGCCCGGCCAAATCGAGGTTGGCGTAATCGAGGGCCGGGCCTTTGCTCACATACAAAAAATGCCACGGCGTGCGCGGAATGCGCCGGGCCAGAATTTGGGCGGCGGCCACGGGCGCTTCGCCGTCGCGCCACAGCAGGCGGGTGGGCCTCCAGCCCCAGCGGCTTTTGAACTCGCCCCAGGCCCAGCTTTGCAGCGCGTGCGCCGCCGGGAGCGCAGCCAGCGCGGCATCCCAGTTATTTTGGTGAGTGATGGTTTGGGTGCGAAGCATCATCAATCAAAGGATGAAGGTGGAAGGATGAAGGCTGAAATCTTCCGCCTTCCGCCTTTATCTTTTATCCTTCCGGCTGGCCGAGAGCCTGCAAAATACCGGCGCGGCCCACCAGCCCCACCAGCCGGCCCTGGCCATCGATGACGGGCAGCCGTTTGATGCCGTGTTTGAGCAGCTGGTTGAGCGCCTCGATGAGCGGCGTATCCGGCGTAACGGTGACCACCGGCTGAGTCATCACTTCGGCGGCGGTGCGCTGGCTCAACTCGTAGGCGTCGCTGCCGGGAGTGATGCGCTGCGAGAGCGATTGCAAAATGCCGCTGCGTTCGGTGGGGGTGGCCCGTTTGATCAGGTCGCCATCGGTGATAATGCCGATCACGCGCTGTTCGGCATCGACGACGACGACTCGCCGCTGCACGTGGCTGACCAGCAGGTTGATGATTTCTGCCAGCGGCGCGCTGCCGGGCACGGCCGGGGTGGTGGTCAGCATTACCTCGCGGACGGTGGCGTGCTGGCCGGGCAGCGGCGTTGGGCGCGGCGTTTCAACCGTGAGCGGTTCGGCGAAGGCGTGCAAAATATCTACCCGGCTGACCACGCCCACGGGCTTGCCGTCGGCATCGACTACCGGCAGCCGTTTGATGCCCCGACCCAACATCAACTCTACCGCTTCGGGGATGGTGGTGTCGCCGGTAACCGCCAGCGGCTCGGGCGTCATCACGGTTTGCACCGTTTGCTGCTGTTGCAGCTTCTGGAGCTCGGCCTCCAGTTCGGCTTTGGACAGGTGCTGGCGCACACTGGTTACCAGCAAATTGGCTCGGCGCAGCAGGTCGCCATCGGTTAAAATGCCGATAAGCCGGCCCTCGTCATCCACCACCAGCAGCGATTTTTGGGCCTGGTTGAGCAAAAGCTCCACAACCCGGCTGAGTGGGGTGCCGGCTTTAACCGTGTTGAGCCGGCGGGTCATCACATCCTGCACCGGTACAAACGCCGACAGGTGGCGCAGGTTACGATGGCTGTAAAAAATCACATCGACATCTTCAATGGTGATCAGCCCTTCGGTGACCATGCCGCGCAGTTGCGGCATTACCCGTTCGACGCGGGCCGGGTTGTCAATCCATTCAATTTTCAGCGGCAAATCCGCCGACAGCGCCACCAGCGAGGCGGTTTTGATTTGGCTGTGCGCGCCAAAACCGGACAGGGCGCGGGTAACGGTGGCCCCGGCGCAGCGCTCGCGCTGGAGCAGTTCTAAAATGGCGGCGTGCAGCGGCTTGCGCCCCCACTTGTCGCTTTCGCCAATGTAAATGCTCACTTTTTTGGCTTCGCCGATAATTTGCATCAGGCCGGCCCTCCTTGCAGCCAGTTTGCCAAAACCACCCCCGCCGCCACGCCAATCAGCCCGAGGAGGGTGTTGCCCAGAAAGTAAGTTGCGGCCAGCAGCCAACTGCTTTGGGTAGCCAGGTTAAACGTTTCCAGGCTGAACGATGAAAATGTAGTAAAGCCGCCCAAAAAGCCAACGGCCACAAACAACCGCGCTTCGGGCGAAATGGACAGCCGGCCGGTGGCCAGCGTCATAAAAAACGCAATCAAAAAACTGCCGCTCACATTGGCCAGCAGGGTGCCATACGGAAAATTTGGCCCCCACAGGCCGGCAGCCCAGCGCTGCACAAAATAGCGAGCATTCGCGCCCAGGAAGCCGCCCAGGCCAATCCACAAAATTTGCATACATCCGCTCCAATAAAAACATAGGCCATACTATAGGTGCGGATGGCTTTTGCGTCAATCCGGTTGGGTTGTGCTATACTTTCTGCCCAACTGGGGGGATGGAATGCAAACATTACTCTAAACGGCCAACGGAAGCGCGGAGTTTCTGCAACTTTTGGGATTGGAAACCCCGTATGGTGTTGGCGGGGTGATATTTTTGGAGCAGGTTAAGTTTGCTCAGAGCAAATGAAAATTTCCTTAGAGCAAACAAAAATTTGCTCGGAGCAAATAAAAATTTCCTCAGAGCAAATTCTGTTAAGAGCGGGTCACATTACAAGGATGACAGACAGTAGGTTACGTTTTTAGCGTGACGGTCGGGCTGCAAGCCCGACCAACTAATCCCCGATTCCTGTTTTTAGAGGAGCGGCCGGGATGCTGGCACATCTGTTGACTAAAATCTATCGCTGGCGGCTGGCGCTGGCGGCTGGCCTGACAGCGCTGCTGCTGGCGCTGTTATGGCTCTCGCCGGCAGAAAGCTCGCTGGGGCAAACTGTTAAGCTGGTTTATCTGCACGGGGCGCTGGTGCGCACGGCTATTGTGCTGCTGGTGCTCAGCCTGCCGGTCAATCTGGTGGGGCTGGTTAGCGGCCGGGCCGGCTGGCTGGCCTGGGGCCGGGCGCTGGCGGTGGCGGCGCTGCTCATCTGGCTGGGGCATACGCTGGTGAGTATGATCACCACTTATGCTACCTGGGGGGTGTTTATTGCCTGGTTTGAGCCGCGCACCCGCTTTACATTTAACCTGGCGTTTGTGGCGGTACTGGTGCTGGCCGTGGACTGGCTGGTGAACAACCGGCGATTTTCGGCGCTGGCGTTTGGCGGGCTGGCGGCGGCCGCGTTGGCGCTGCTGCCCAACCTGGGATTTGTGCAGCACCCGCTCGACCCCATTGGCCAATCGACATCCGGCTCCATCCATCTGTTTTATACGGCCATTTTGGTTGTGACGCTGGGGCTGGGCGGGTTGCTGGCGCTGTGGCTTGGCCAGCCAGACTCGCCCCAGGTGCAGTAATGGGGATAAAAATTTGGCGAGTGGCGAGTGATTGGCAATTCGGCATTCGGCATTCGTAATTGTATTTTCAAGGGAGATACGTTTAATGAAAGCCATTGTGGTTCAACAGGAAGTGAAAGGCCGGCCGTTGCTCTGGCAGGATGTGCCGGACCCGGCTTTTGGCCCGGATGAAGTGCTGGTTAATGTTCACGCGGCGGCGCTGAACCGGGCCGATTTAGCCCAGCGAGCCGGCAACTATCCACCGCCGCCGGGCGCGTCTGATATTTTGGGGTTGGAGATGGCCGGCACAATTACGGCGCTGGGCGCTGAAGTCTCCGGCTGGCAGGTGGGCGACAGGGTGTGCGCGCTGCTGCCCAGCGGCGGCTACGCCGAAAAAGTGAACGTGCCGGCTCAACTGCTGTTGCCGCTGCCGGAGGATTGGAGTTTTGAACAGGGCGCGGCGCTGCCCGAGGTGTTTTTAACCGCTTACGTGAATTTGTTTATGGAAGCCGATCTGCAAGCCGGTGAAACGGTGCTCGTTCACGGCGGGGCCAGCGGTGTGGGTACGGCGGCCATTCAGTTGGCGCATCAGGCCGGCTGCCGGGTGTTTACCACCGCCGGTACCGACGACAAAGTAGTTTATTGCCGGCAGTTGGGCGCTGATCTGGCCATCAATTACAAAGAAGAGGATTTTGTGGAACGCATTCTGGCCGAGGCCGACGGCGTGGACGTGATTTTGGATATGGTGGGCGCTAACTATCTTGAACGCAACATCCGGCTGCTCAAACTGCGCGGCCGGCTGGTATTTATTGCCACAATGGGCGGTGGCCGCGCCGAAATTGATATTTGGCGGCTGATGAGCCGGCGGCTGCGGCTGATTGGTTCGGTGCTGCGGGCGCGGCCGGTGGCCGAGAAGATCGAGATAAAAGAGCGGTTTATGGCTCAATTCTGGAAGAAATTTCTGGACGGTACGCTCAAGCCAATCATCGATTCTGTGTATCCGGTGGCCCAGGCAGAGCAGGCCCACACGCACATGCAGCAAAATCAGAACATTGGCAAAATTATCCTGAAAGTACGGGATTGAGCAAAAGTACTAGTTCTTTTTTTAAGAAAATAGGTATTTTCTAGTCTGTTACACCTGTTAAGTTCTATAGCCAGCGGCTTGAAAATGAATTATTCTTAATCTAACCCACATTGTTAACATGCGGATAAGGAGCCTGGCCAGGTCATTAGTTTGTTGCCGGAGCGGATTATTACGGAGAGCAGGTTTTTATGATGCCACCACCAGATAATTTTATTGTTACCAACAGAGTCCGCGTGCCGCGAATCTGGTATCAATACGGCTTAGACGCGGCGTTGATTGTTACCGCTATTTTAATGTTGGCGACCAGTCAGTTGGTTCTGTTCTTTCACGTGATGTTTTTGTTGTTAACGGCAGGGGCTTTTTACTGGCATTTTCGGCAATTTACCACGCGCGCGCTGGTGTGGGTGACGGTGACGACCGCCGTGTTGTTGTCTTCCGTCGCCGTGGGGCGAACCCATTTTGAGGAGCTGCTGGAAATTCCATTATTAACCTCGATGCTGGTGCTGGTTTTTATTATTGCCCGCCGCCGGGCCATTGCCGAAGATGCCCTGCGCGAAGCTAACGAAATTCTGGAATCCAGAGTCGCCAGCCGTACCGAAGAATTAACCCGCGAAGTTCACCAGCGCCGTGAAACCGAGCAAACCCTGCGTGAAAGCGAAGAGCGCTACCGCCGGCTGGTAGAGCTATCGTTTGAAGCGGTGGTTATTCACGCTGATAACAAAATTGCCTCGATAAATTTGCACGGGGTACACCTGATCGGCGCGAAGAATCCGGCTGACCTGCTTGGCCGGCCGATTCTTGATTTTGTGCACCCGGATTTTGTGGATACAGTCCAGGCCCGGGTTGAGCAGCAAACCGGCGATGAAAGAGGCGTGCCGCTGATTGAGGAAAAGATGCTGCGCCTTGATGGGTCCACAATTGATGTGGAAGTTGTGGCGGTGCCCATTAAATACAAGGGCCAGCCGGCCATTCAAACCGTAATCAGAGATATTTCGGCCAGAAAACATGCTGAAGTTGAGCGCGAGCAATTACTGGCCACAGAACGTGAACATCGCCTGCAGGCCGAAACACTGGGCGAAGTGTTTTTGGCTCTGGCAGCCCAAACCAGCCACAAAACCGTGCTCGACGAAATTTTGCGGCAGGTACGCCGGATTGTGTCATACAGCGCGGCCAATATTATGCTGCTGCATTCGGACCAGAAACTGGTGATGGCCCATCATCAGGGATACAGCACTTTTGGCAGCCGGGAGTTGATGTCGCGGTTGGAACAAACGCTGTCTGATTTGCCGCTGGATGCCAACGTGGTAAAAAGCCGCCAACCGATGGTTGTGCCGGATACGCAGCAGAATCCGCAGTGGGTGGTGGCGCCCGCCCTTGATTGGATCCGGTCATTTATTGCTGTGCCCATTTGTTTGGGGGAGCACGTTTTGGGCCTGCTGCGGCTGGACTCCGATGAGCCTGACCGCTTTTCACTGGCCGATGCCCGGCGCTTGCAGCCGCTGGCGCACGCGGCGGCAATCTCGCTGGAAAATGCCCGTTTGTACGATCAGGCCCGGCAGGAAATTGCCGAACGGATTCAGGTTGAAGAGGCGCTGCGCGAAATCGCCGCCAAGAATCAGGCCATCTTAAATGCAATTTCAGACTCGATTTTTTATGTAGACGGCCACGGCCAGGTACTGGATTACAAAATTCAAGAGGATAACAGCTCGGCGTGGATGAAAAATATTGTCAGCGGTTGGCAGACCATCGACCAGGTTTTTCCGCCAGAAATGGCCGAGCGCATGTTACAGTATGTGGCCGTTGCCCTGGAGTCTGGCAAAATCCAACTGTTTGAATTTGAAGTCCCTGACACTGCCGGGGCTGTTTTTCTTGAAAACAGGTTGGTAGCCACCGGCAATAACGAAGTTTTGGTGGTTGTATCTGATATTACCGAGCTAAAAGCCCATCAGGCCGCCCTGGAAAAAGAACGGGCGCGTATTGCCCGTGATCTGCACGATTCGCTGGGGCAAAGCCTGGGGTATTTGCGGCTCAAACTCGATGAGTTTTCAATGGAGGATGCCCCTTACACCCTGAGCCAGATTCGCGGCCAGCTAGCCCGTATGCGGGATGTATCTAACGAATCTTACGAACTGGTGCGGAGTATGCTGGCGGCCGCGCGGCCTTCCAACTCGTCGGCGTTAAATGCCACGCTGCAGGCGCAGGCCCGGTCGGTGGGGAACAGGGCGCGCTTCAAGGTAGAATTTTCAAGCACGGGCCAGCCGCAGGTATTGTCGCCGGTGGTGCAGCAGCAGGTTCTCTACATTTGCCAGGAAGCGTTGAACAATATAGAAAAACATGCCGCCGCCGAAACTGTCCGTATTAATCTAACCTGGACCGACACCGCACTGACCATCAGACTGGCTGATGATGGCCGTGGGTTCAAAACCGATGCCGCAGTGGACGCCGGTCACTACGGGTTGTCAATTATGCACGAACGAGCCGATGAAATTAACGGGAGTTTGTCGGTTGTTTCGGCCCCAAATAATGGCACTGAATTGGTGCTCTATTTGGCGCTGGCGGCTCAACCGGCGCCAATGGCGCTGTAAATTGTTAAAATTCAAACCAAATTCATAGAATGTTTTTATTAAATTAATACCATTGTTTTCTATAATGTATATAGCTGGAATAAACCGGGATGGTATTGGATAATCAGCAAGAAGTTACAAAAGTAAAACCCACATTAATGCCACTTTCTGGTGTGAAAAATTTTAGTTTAATTTCAAATCAAGCACCTCAACTTAAATTTGGAAAGAAAATGAAGGTACTACTCGTAGACGATCACGTTCTATTCAGACAGGGGTTGGTTAGCCTGCTTGATGCCCAGCCTGATTTTGAAGTGGTTGGCCAGGCCGGTTCTACCCAGGAAGCTGTCGGCATGGCCCGGAAATTGTCGCCGGAACTGGTTTTGATGGATTTTTCGCTGCCCGATGGTACCGGACTTGACGCCACCCAGGCCATTTTGGCTACTGAACCCGGCATAAAAATTGTATTTTTAACGGTTCATGAAGAAGATGATCGTTTATTTGCCGCCCTGCGCAGTGGAGCCAAGGGGTATTTGCTCAAAAATGTGGCCATTTCCAAATTGCTATCTTTTTTGCGCGGGGTGCAGCAAGGCGAAGCCGCGTTGACGGCTCAAATGACCAGCCGGGTTCTGGATGAATTTGTCCGCCTTGAACCATCCCGGCGGCAGCAGGTTCCCGCCGCCCCCAGCGATTTAACAACCAGAGAGCTCGAAGTTTTAAAAGAACTAGTCACCGGCGCGTCTAATCGGGAAATTGCCGACCGGTTGGTGATTACAGAAAATACTGTTAAAAACCATATGCGCAATATTTTAACCAAGCTCAATTTAAAAAACCGGCGCGAGGCGGCTAACTTTGCCCGCCAGCTACTTTTGGAATAAGTTTTGCCAACCGCCAAATTTGCACCTTTTGCCGCCAAAAACGGAGCCTTCACGACAGGTTCCGTTTTTGGCTTTAAAGACCCGGCGACTGCAAAACAACCGCGATTTTCTGGCGGATAGACGGGGAACGAACCCAATCATTAGAACTAGCAATTTTTTAAAGGACTATCGCACTGATAGTCCTTTTTTAGCTCTGCCGGAGTAGGTCAGGGCTATAAACATATGGGCTGTTTCCCGTTATAATAAAACGGTAACTCCAAAAATAACGCAGGTCGCATCGTTATAAATTTGGGGATAGCTGAACCGGATTTCCCGATTGGATGTGGTCGCGTGTCGCGGCTGGTTAGGTTGTTGTCGCGCAGGCTGACGGTTGTTTCACGCCAGGTCAGGAGGTGTATTATGTCAAAACCCAGAGTGTTGTATGTGGAAGATGAAGCCGATCTGCGCCAGCTTATTTCAACGATGTTTGAACTGATGGGTTATCACGTGCAGTGCGCCGATAACGGCCAGGCCGGCACGGAACAGGCCAAAATCTGGCAGCCCGATGTCATTTTAATGGATTTGCGGATGCCGGTAATGAGCGGCCCTGAGGCCATCAAAATTATTCGCAGCGATCCCCATACCGCCCACATTCCAATTTTTGTGTTATCGGCTTATACCGATGCCAAAACCCGTGAAGAGTGCCGCCGGATTGGCGCGACAAAATTTTTTACCAAACCAGTTTCGGTATACAAAATTAGCGAGGCCATTCGGGAAACTCTGCACGGTGCCCGGCAATTTTAGTGGCCAAATGACTGTTGAGCACACAATCTGTTGAATTAATGCCACTGAACCGGCCCCAAACTACGCAACTCTCAGGCCGACAGCGAGCGTTTTTGAAAGTAGAAAATTTGCCGTGCTCATTAATTCTAACCAATTTCATGTAAAGTGCGTAACTTTTTTACTAAAATTTCGACAGTAATGTGTGGAAATTTTTACCGGTTAAAACCACACAGGGGGAATCATGACCGCACAAACCCAGCTTACTCATAATATAACGCTTAGACCCAAAATATGCCCCGATTGCCTGACCGAGCATCTTCCCCTTGCCCCCCACGACAAAGAAAGCCTGTTTTATAACTGCACCTTTTTTGGTCAGCACGGACGCTGGCCAACCTGGTCAGATGCCATTGCCCACTGCAGCCAGGAAACCCGGAGTTTGTGGGGTGAAGGACAATTTCACCTGTATTGTGTGCTCACTGTAAATCCCTGCCTGTAAAACAGAAATGACAGTCATACCCGGAGGTGAATGCCTCCCTGTTTTTTTAATAATTTGGGAGAAGTTTAATGGTGTTAGTACCGCAAAACACAAAATGGATAGTTGGCTTTGTTGTTGCCCTGGTCACACTTTTTACGCCCGGTTACGCCCAGGCTCAGTGGCCGCCGTTTAATTTTAATATCAACTCCACCTTTGACAACGGAAAAATCATTTACAGGCTCGAGTTTTCAGAAACCGTTGACTGGCCAATGG
>CAYOXS010000122.1:12526-14886 GCA_964407935.1 uncultured Caldilineaceae bacterium | reverse complement strand
TGTTCTTTTTGGGGCGCAAACCCCCCCAAAAACTGACCACAAAATTCAAACCCCCCCTACCCCCCCCTGCGGGAGGGGGTAGGGGGGATGAGGGGCGAAAAAAGTTGACAGATTTTTGGATAAGGGTAAGCCGCTTGCCGGGAGGGGTAAATAACCACTTGATTTAAGTTAATTCTTGTCCCGTAACAGGTTCACCAGCAGTTGCGGGAAATCGGTGATGATGCCGTTGACCCCGGCGGCGATCCAGCGGCGCATGTCGGCCGGGCGATTGACCGTCCAGACATTGACGGCGATGCCGCGCTCGCCCAGAATTTGCACATCGTCGGGCGTAATAGTGTGGTGATAGGGGTGAAACACGGTGCTGCCCAATTGCGCCAGCAGCGGGGTGGGGTCAAAGCCGGAGAGGCGGTCCACCATCGATGCTGTGCCCGCCGGCAAAAATTTGGCCAGCAGCGCCCGGGCGATTGGCCCCTCGGTGAGCAGGGCCAGGGGAATGTTTGGATTTAGCGCCGCAACCTGCTGCAAATAGTCCGGCACAAACGATGACACCAGCACCCGGTTCTCGGCCCGGAGTTCTTCAATGAGCCGCGTTACCCGCTCGGGGATGGACACTGCCAACTCGGGCGACTGGGCTTTGATCTCAACATTTACCCGCCAATCCAGGTCGATGGTCAATTGGAGCGCCTCGCGCAGGGTAGGTACAGGCTCCGTTCGCAGCGCCTCCTGTTCTGCGGGCGATACGTGGCCGGCGGCAATCTGGCCAAAGGGGTCGCTGCGCAAAAATACGCCGCCAGTATTGAGCTGTTTTATTTCGGCCAGCGTAAAATCGCTGACCCACCACGGCATATGCTGGGGAAACACGGCCCGGGCGTTGGTGGTGCGGGTGAGCGTGTCATCGTGAAAAACAATCAGCTCACCGTCGGCGGACAGGTGAACATCGAGTTCCCACATATCCGCGCCGAGCGCGTGGGCTGTGCGGGCCGCGGCCAGCGTGTTTTCCGGGGCCAGGCTGCGCGCCCCCCGATGAGCAATCACCAGCGGTTGATACATGGTTTAACCGGCGAGTTGGCTGAGCCAGATGTCGGCCAGTTCGTCAATGCCGCTGAAAACGGCATCGGGATAAAAGCCTTTAACGGGAATGGTTGACTCATTATCGACGCCGGTGGTCACCAGAATGGTTTTTAGCCCGGCGCGCTGCCCGCCGGCGATGTCGGTTTCCAGCCGGTCGCCGAGCATGGCCGTGTGGGCGGCGTCGCTGCCCATTTTTTGCATGGCAATTTTAAACATCAACGGTTCCGGCTTGCCGATGGTGACCGGCGTTACCCCGGTTGCCGCTACAATAGCGGCCAAAATCGACCCCGCGCCCGGCCAATCACCTTCTTCCGCCGGAAATGTCAGGTCGCCATTGCTGCCCACAAAGCGCGCCCCGCGCTGAATGAGCAGCGCCGCGTGGCGCAATTTGTCGTAGGTCAGCGTAAAATCGATGCCGGCTACAACCGCGTCAACCGGCTGGCTGGAATCGGGCATCACCTCAAAACCGGCGTTGGCCATCGCTTCAATGAGGCCGGATTGGCCCACCACAAACACCCGGCCGCCGCCGGGAATTTCATTTTTTAAATAGGCAGCGGTCGCCAGCGAGGAGGTCAGCACCACGTCTGGCTCAACGTTCACGCCCATACCGGCCAGTTTGCGCTGGTATTCCTGCGGCGTTTTGCTGGCGTTGTTGGTGGCCAAAATGTATTTGATGTGGCGCTGTTTTAAAAGGTTGAAAAATTTGGTCAGGCCGGGCAGAGGATCGTTGCCGCGCCACAGCACGCCGTCCATATCGATGGCCAGAGCGTGGATTTGGGTCAGGTCAAAATTATTTTTCATTGGGTAACATCACCACCGAGGTTATGAATCTGACAATACTGAGTGAGGCCAGCCCGGCCCCAGCCAGCAACTCTGTCCACGAGACGCCGGCCAGCAAAATAAAGGGCAGGGCATACACCCCGGCAAACAGGGTGTAGCCGGCATTGGTTGCCAGGACAACGTAACGCGCTGAGGGGTTAACACTGGCGGCCATTTTGCGCAGGCCAAAAATCATCAGCGGGATTTCCAGCAGCGAGAAGGTGAGCAAAAATAAAAACAGCCCCCATACCCACAGGGGCCGGCTGAGCAACGGCGGAATCAGCCCGGCGCTCATGGCGTAAATGGCGACGGCGGTTATGGCCAGCGCGCCAGTCAGGCCAATCAGGCCGGTCACCATTACGCTGCTACGGCTCATCGGAGTCTTGCTGGGCCTGCTGCACGTCGTCTTCTACTTCAACGGCGGCGGTGGCAATGGCCCAACTCACCACGCCCCACACCAGCCCGGAAAT
>CAYOXS010000122.1:0-12426 GCA_964407935.1 uncultured Caldilineaceae bacterium | reverse complement strand
CAACGGCGGCGGTGGCAATGGCCCAACTCACCACGCCCCACACCAGCCCGGAAATAAGGCTGCCCACCCCCAGCGACCAGGCCGTCACCGGTGTGGTTGGATCGCGGAAAATGCCAATGATGGTCAAAATGATGCCCAAAATGGCAAAGCTCAACCCAATTTTAAGCGGGCCATCCAGCCGCTGCCAAACGTTTTTTGAGAATGCCATACAATTTCCTTTAATAATCAGCGAGTCAGCGAGTCAGCGAATGTAGGGGCGCGTCGCGAAGCGCCCCTACCCTAAATTTTCACCTGTCCCATAGGGAGGCTTCGCTCTGCCAGGTATACCGCAAGGGTATCCCTTTAGGGACAGGCATCCGCGGTGCGGTATCGCAGAAATTGCAGGCCGGGCTTGTAGCCCTGACAGCCGCACTAAAGGTTTGCCAAAGGAGTCCGAAACTACAGTTTCGGACTCCTTTTTCATTGTTGTTCTCAGCCGCACCGGTTTGGTGTCGATTGTAGCAGATGTGGGCGTAATCGCAAAACGGTGCGGCAGTGGCCCATATCCCACCCAAATAGGTAATTCACATTTTAGCCATAGAAAGTTTGCAAAAGATACCGTTTTTATCGAAATGGCAGAACTACTTGCGGCATAAAAAAAGCCGGCCAGGGCCAGCGTTTTTTTGTAACTACACGAGAGGGGGTGACACCGTGTCACCCCCTAAAGCATAAAAAAAGCCGGCCAGGGCCAGCGTTTTTTTGTAACACCACAATATATAGTGTTAGCGATGTGATTTGGGGCCAAATCCAGCCTTGCGGCCAAATTGAAAACGTGCTACAATGAAACAAAAGTAAAAACCCCCGTTCCGGCGGCGAACCTTTTGCGGGGGTTTGACCAGTAGATAGTACATTTTATGTACTACTGTCTTTTTTTGCATTACATCTACTCTTTTTAGTTGAGTAAACGTAATACGTTCTATGAAAACATAATAGCATTAATAACAAATCTTGTCAACAGTTGCTAACAATTATTATCCCGTGGAAAGGACAGAAAAATGCAAAAAATTGAATTCGTTAGCGCGCGGTTTGAATTTGGCCTGGCTCGCCAGGCGCGCATTGAGGCTGCGCGCCGCAATATTAGCAGAAGTGAACTATTGCGCCAGGCTGTTACAGAGTTTTTACGCGCATTAGAAAATGACGAATACCAGCAGAAGGGAATTCAAAAAAATGTCCAGCGTGGGAGTTGAAATCGCTCGAATTATGCTGCTGGCCGAAATTGAGCGCCAGCGCCAACAAAAAGCGGCAGCGGGATCGCTCGCCAAAGTTTCCCCCGCCGCCGCCGGCACCGATGCAACCGCAAAAGCTGCCCGGCAAGGTGAGTCTACCACCTCGCCCGCCGCGCCGCAAACAGGGGGCCGGCAATGAGCGCAGAAAAGCCAAACGGCCGGGTAAGAGCCGGCCGCCAGCGCGATGGTGAGCAAATTCGGTTGATTGAGTTAACCCATTTTACCACACACCCCGCCGATTTTCAACAACTCAAAAATGATCGTGATAATCTCAACGCAATTATGGAACAAACGACAGACGATGACGTTTGGGTAGCCGCTTTTTTGCGCTGGTGTGATGTCATCGATCAAATTATCGCGCTCGAGGCCCGCCAATGAAACCGTTTGTCGTTTCAGTTAGCCGACTGGCCAGGGGCAAGGCGGGTTACCAGCGGAACAAATACAAATTCGGTTGGAGTTTTTATCCCGAGCAGCACACAATCGCCAGCCTGATACACCTGGCCGCCGTTGAGGGGTATTCATTCCTGGCCGGACATTTTGACCGCAAACCGCCCGAATTTTACGGGCGCGCCGATGTTAGCACCCCGCGTATAAGTGAAAATTTCATCGAAACAAAAATCATTCCGCTGGACGATGACGGCAAAGCCGGCAATCCGCTTGACTTCTGGCCGAATGACAGTCTTTTCGGAATGTTTGGCGCTGGCTACTACCACAGCAGCAGCAGCACGCCCGCCGCGCCGCGAATCCGGCCGATTTTCGAACTTGACCAGCCAATAACCGGCCGCGAGTCATACCAGCTCGCCCGCTACGCGCTGGGCTGGTACTACAACCGCGATGTTAACCGCATTGACGTGTTGCCGCAAATCCCGCAAGTGTGGTATGGCAGCGCAACCCCCACGGAATACAAAATTTTGGGCAACGTCTTGCCACTGGAGGTTTTGAACGCGGTTGTGATTGATCCGTATTGCCGGGTTAAGGCGGCGCAAGATGACGCGCGCCACGCGCGCCGCGAACTGGCCCGCACATACACTACGCTCGACGGGTTGATCCGGTGGCTCGCCCGGCAGGACCATAACCGCCACAACCGACTGTTGGCGCTGGGCTACCGCGCCGCCGAAGCCGGGGTAAACTGGCCGGACGTTGCGCCGGGTGTAATCGACGCCTGCCGGCAGAATGGTTATTTTGACGAGTACGCGCACAGCGAGCGCGAAATTGAGCGCGTGTTTCTCGACGGTTACCGGCGGGTGCCGCGATGAATGATAATTTGGATCTGCTTAAACAGGAGGTTGCGCAGCGCGTTAACGGGGATTTGGCCGATATTGAGCGGTTTAAATTATTTGACGAGCAATGGCGGCAAATTTGCAGAGTAAGACAATCTGGCGGTGAGTGGCACAAGCCGGCGGTAACCTTTGGTGAACAACTGGCAGAACTAGATGAAACAATCGAACCGCCGGTTAAACTTCTCACTTATGACGAACTGCTCACCCTGCCGGCAAAGGAATGGTTAGTAGAAAACATTATCGCCCGGCGCGATTTGGGCATGCTGTTTGGTGAGGCTGGCAGCGGTAAAACGTTTGTTGTCATCGATCTGGTAATTGATGCCGTGACCGGCACCCGCTGGGCTAACCGCTTTGACGTCACCTGGCCGCTTGACGTGGTTTATTGCGCCGGAGAGGGTGTAACCGGCTTAAAAGCGAGGTTTGAGGCCGCCGCCGTGTATCGTGGCAAAGCTGGCAGCGATTTGGCCGGGCTGACTGTCATCACCGATGTTCCGCAACTGTTTGATGACAATTATCCGACAGCCGCAAGAAAGTTTGCGGCCAGCTTGAAGCAGCGAAGCCGGCCGGTTGATCTGCTGATTATTGACACGCTGCACGCCGCAACCGTCGGAGCTGATGAAAACAGTTCAAAAGATGCGGGGAAAATTTTGGCAAGTCTCAAACACATCGCTAAAGAGCTGAATTGCGCCGTGTTGGTGGTACACCACACCAACAAAGCCAAAAGCGGCGAGCGTGGCTCGTCTGCTTTTCGGGGGGCAATGGACGTAATGCTCGAAGTCACCCAGGCCGGCACCCGCCACATTCTGAACTGCTCCAAACTCAAAGACGGTGAGCAGTTTGAAGCGCAAACATTCGCTTTTGAATCGGTAATGTTTAGCGTGTTGCCCATTTGGCAAGGTAAAGATACCGGGGCCGGTATTTCAAAAACCGAGCGCAAGCGGCAAATTTTAGATGTGCTGGGGCAGTACAAAGACCGCGCGTTTACTGCCAAAAAACTGAGCGAGGCCACCGGCATAAGCCCAAACTATGCCAATACGCTTTTGGGCGAGCTGGTGCAAAAAGGACAAATAGCGCGGCAATTGGAAGATGAAAGCAAAAATTCGAGCAACCGCAATCCGTGGGTTTATAAGATATTGGAATGAAAGTTCATACACTGGCTTTTGTGTTCTTACATCGTTCATTCATTAACATCGTTCATTCATACACTATAAGTATGAATGTGTATGAATGACGAATTGACGTGTCATTCATTAACTAAAACACTGGTGTATGAACAGTGTATGAATGACGATAACGCAAAGAATACCCGCCATCGCGCCGCCGTACTGGCGAAACGAATGCACGCCGCGAATATTGACATAATCCTCGACGCCGCGTGTTATAAGACTTATGCGAACCGCCGGGAGTTATTGCGAAGTAAAACGGTTATTTGGGGCCAATTTGGGGCCAATTTAGGCTAAATCTCACCAAAAAACTTTGGCTAAATTGAGCCAAAAACACAAAAATTTTGGATTTGAGCAGATGACAGAAAAAACGGTTAGCCCAGCGCAGCTTGAGCAACGCCAGCAGGCACCGCTAAAACACGGCGGAGCCGCCGCCCGCAAGGCGCTTTCGACGGGCGAGCCATTCACCGGGCCGGCGGCGCTGGCAGCGCAGGACGTGCAAGACGAGCTGGCCACGGTGGGCCGCGCGTCAATCGTTGAGAGAAACGCGATCCGGCTGCAAGCGGCAACCGATCTGTATTGGGCAGCGCTGGTTGACGCCGCCGAACGAGGTGACGAAAAGGCGTACCATAGCCGGCTGAAAACGTTTGGGTGGCTCGTCACCAAAGCCGGCGCGCTGTGGGCCGCCCACCGCCAGGAGCAAGCCGATATAAGCGCCACAATCGATTATGAGACAATTATTAGCAGCGAGGATACACAAGAGCCAATGGACGCAACACGGCCACCACAGGCCGCCACAATCGCGCAGGTGACGAATGAGAGACATCATAGAATGGGCGCAAAGCCGCTATGGGTTTTACGTTGACCGACATTACCAGGCCGGCAAGTGGATACTAAAACCCGGTCCTATCAACCTGGCCGATTACCACGCCCGCATTTTGCGGCATTGTTTCACGCCCGATGGCACCGGCAAACTACCCTATGGCACGGTTTTGTGGTGCGAACCCGCCAAAAGCGGCAAAAGCGCTATTGCCGGCCTCGTGGCGGAATACATAGCCCTGCACGGTGAGCAAAACAGCACCATCGTTATGGCCTCAAACAAACAGAACCAGGCCGCCAGCCTGATGTTCAAGAGCCTCACCGATAGCATAGGCTATAACGCTCACCTGCCGCGCGTCGATCCGGGCAAGTTTGAGGCCAATTTCAGCAACGGCAACGTGGTTAAGGCCATTGCTTCCAATAGCCGGGGCGCTGCTGGCGAGCGTTTCAGCCTGGCCGTGTTTGACGAGCTTTGGGGGTATGTACACCAGGACGCCGAACGGCTCTGGACTGAATTTAAAGTCGATCCAACCCGGCTCAATTCGGTGAGGCTGGCTATCGGTTACGCCGGTTATACCGAAAGCAAGCTGTGGCTTGAATTGCTTGAAGGCGGGTTACGCGGCCAGCCGGTTAACGAGCTGGCAGACATCACCAACCCGGACGGCGCGCCCGCGTGTTGGGCCAATGGCCGAATGTTTGCTTTCTGGTCACACACGCCGCGCCAACCCTGGCAAACACCGCAATGGTTAGCCCAGCAGCAAAAGACGCTCCGCCCGGCGGAATACCGCCGAATGATTGAATGTTTTTTCGTTGAAGGCGAGGGCAATTTTATTGACGCCGATACCTGGGCCGCGCTGGTTGATCCGGCTCACCGGCCGTTACCGCCCAACGGCGGCCAGGCGGTTTATATCGGCCTGGATTTGGCCACGGCTGCCGGCGGCGATGATTGCGCCCTGGTGGGGGTGTACCACGAGGCCGGCAAGGTGAAAGTTGCGTTTCACCGGGTTTGGCAGGGGAAGCAGCGGCAAACCCGGCTGAAGCTGACTCAAACTGTCAAGCCGTATTTGTTGCGGGCCAGGGATCAATACAATTTGCGCGGCGTGTGGTTTGATCCATTCCAGGCGCTACACCTGGCCGAAGAGCTGCGGGCCGCCGGCATTCCGTGTTATGAGGTTAGCCAAACCCACGCCAACCGGGGGCCAAAAGATACGGCGCTGCTGGAAATGGCTCACAATGGCCAGCTTGTTTTGTACGATGCGCCGGAACTAAAAAACGCCGCCGCCGGGGCCAATGCCAAAGAGCTGGGCAACGGGCTAATTTTTCTCAGGAAAGCGAGCGGCCGGGCAAAAATAGATTTATTGGTAGCATTATCGAACGTGGGCAGTGAAGCGCTATACCCATCGCCGCCGCCGGCGGGCGATCTGGTTGAGTACGACGAAACCGAGGTTTTCAACATTTACGGAGTAGGCCGGCGCTCAATTTTCGACAGGTGGATTGTATGAGAGAACTATTATCATTTCCCGTTTGCATTATCGGCGGTGGAAACGCCGTAACCCTGGAAGGCCGGCGATATGTCGCAAACTTAAAAGGCGAGGGCGCGGCCGTGTTTTATCCGGTTGATCTGTTGCGCCCGGCTCACCGGCTTTTCAAACAGGCGGCCGTGTTTGACGAGCATTGGCAAAACATCGGACTCACCAGCAACCGCGGCCGGGCGCCGCTGGGTTTTATCACCCACCCGGTTTGGTGCGAAGCGGATTTGTCGGTTTACGCGCTGTTGGAGCCACTTAACCCGGCGGGTGAGCAGCGCATAATTGAGGCCAGAGACGCGGGCCAGGGGGTGAGCGGCAATTATTTCATTGATTTTGATACCGCCGGCCGCTTTCGCTATGTCACCCGGATAAAAAATGTCTGGTCGGTTGATCTGGTAGGCTCACCCACCGCCGGCGGTGGCTTTATCACAATTCGGCAATTTGAAACCGCGCTGCAAAAGCAGCGCTAAAAATAAAGGAGATTGAAAGATGAAACACACAAAACAGCAGTTGAAGCAAATGTTAATTGCGAACGACGCCGCGCAAACCGCGCATGAGGCTAAATCTCAGCGTGATTTGGCCGCCGCCAACGCGCAGTTAGCCGCGATCCGGCAGGAATTACGCAAAATTGCGCGGGGCGAAGAGCCGGCGGACGTGATAGAGCGCGCCCATTTTCGGGTTAACCGCGCTGCGCTCGTGGCGCAGTTGCAGCAGGATGAACAACTCGCCGTCGAGCTGGTGAGCGAATTGCAGCGCACCGAGCGCATGCAGACTGCAACGTTGTCGCAACAGCGCGACTACCTGGAAAAACAACTGGTAGAAAAACAACCGGGATAATTCCTCCTGTTTCTTATACCGGGGCGGTGCGGCGCGGTGAGCCGGCCACAAAAACCGCTGGCCCTCAAGCGGGGCTGGCTCACCGTGGGGGTTTGCGGGTTAGCGAAAAGGGATTTGAGAAATGGCACAAGAAAAGGTTTTACGGGCGCTCGTCCGTTTTGGCTTGGATGACGCCAGTTTGAACAAAATTAAAGCCGGCACCATGACGGTGGGCGAGGCATTAGACAGAATCGAGAAAACCGGCAGCGCCGCTTTTGATGCGGTGGGCGAGGGGGCCAGAGAGGCCGGCAGCGCCACCGAACGGCTTGATAAAAAACTGGCCGAAATTGAGCAGCGATTGGCCGGGATCGCCCGCAAGCGCGAAATTCGTGAGGCGTTGGGTCGGGTGATGGAATCCGGCAAATATTCAGTTGAGGAACTGGACGAGAGCGTTATCCAGCTAAACCGCGATCTAAAGCTTTTGGGCAAAACCGGGCAATATGAAATTAACGAGCTGGGCAGCGCCGGCAGCAAAACCGCCGGCGTTTTCCGGCAGATGGTGGGCTATCTGGCCGCCGCCGGGCTGGCCAATGAAGCTAAACAGTTTGTGGTAAATTCCTACAATATGGCCGCCAGCGCCGAAAGGCTGGGCAACGCCGCCGACAATTTGGGCCGCCGCTTTGGCGTTAGTGGCGAGCAGATAACCCGCTCAATTCAGGAAGCCAGCGGCTACACTATCAGCCGGCTTGAGGCGCTGAAAGCCGGCAACGACGCAATGGTTTTGGGTGTTGTTCAGAGTGAGCAGCAGTTTGACGAGCTGGCCAAAATTGCCGTAACGCTGGGCCGGGCCGTGGGCAAAGACGCCGCCGAAAGTATAGCCGAATTTACCGGCGGCATTGGCCGGCAAAGCAGCGAAGTTTTAGATAATCTCGGCATTGTCGTTGATACCCAACTCGCATATGAGCAATACGCGGCCAGTATTGGAAAATCGGCTGACGAATTATCAAAACAGGAACAAAAAACGGCTTTCGCCAATGCAGCCATTGACCAGGGGCGCAAGTTAATGGCGCAGTTGGGCGGAATAACAGACGATACCGCCGCCAAAAGCGAACGGCTGGCCGCCAGTTGGACAGATTTTCAAACCTCATTTGGCGCGCTGTTGGGTGACGCCGGCATGCTCGATGCGCTCAATTCATTTGCGCGCGATCTGACCGGCGGGGCCGAAGCCTGGTCCGAAGTGTTCAACCAAATTTCTATGTTACAGACCGCCCAACGTAAAGTCAACCAGCAACAGGGCAATGACAACACGTTTGCCCGCCAGGTTGCGGCCGGCTCGTTACCGTTTGGCCTGGGCCAAACCGAAATAGGAAAAAAGGCCACCGACTGGGCTTTCGATCTGGGCCAGGCTTTGGCCAATGCCGCAATGGGCAATGAAGAGCTGGCCCAGGCTTACCAGGAAGCCGCCAGCGCTGCAGACGAGGCAGCGCAGGCTACCGAGGCTGCCACAGCCGCCACAGACGCAAATACAGACGCCACAGACGCCGCCAAAGTGAGCTTGGACGATTACAACGCCGCCGTTGAGAAAACCCACGAGGCCGTGGCCGATCTGGAAAAAGACACGTTGCGCAAACGGCTTGATGCCCAACGGGATTTTGACCGCAAACTAATGGATTTGGCCGAAAAGGGCGCGCAGGACCGCGAAGACGCCGCCCGCAAAAACCTGCAAAAAATAGAGGATATTTACACCGGCTATGCCCAAAAGGTAACAGACCAGGCTACCGACTTGAGCCGGGATGAACAAAAAATAGCGCTGGATTATGGCCGCAAACGGGCCGATATTGAACGCAAGGCCGGCCAGGATCGTTTGGACGTTGAAACCAATTACCGGCGCAAACTGGCCGACATCCGCACCGGCTTTGAGCGGGACAGCGAAGAGGCGTTGCGCAGCCAGGATGCCATAGCCTATTTGCGAAGCCAGCGCAAGCGCGACCAGGACTTGCAAGCCGCGCGGGTTGAGCGCGACCAGAAGTTACAGGACACTGCAAAAACGACAGACGAAGAGCGCGCCGCCGCCGCGATTGATTACGAGCAGAAATTACAGGACGCCCGCACCGCCAACGAACAAAAACTTTCCGATCTGAAATTATCACTTGAGCGGCAATTACAAGAGCAGCAAAACAACTATAACCGCGAACTGGAAGAGCAGGCCATAGCCCAGGCCCGCGAAATTGAGCAGGCGCAAAACGGCTATGCGCGCAAGCTGGAAGACTTACAAATTTACTACAACCAGCGGTATGCCGACACCAAAAACGCGCTCCAAAAAGAGTACGAACTCATCAACGAATATGAGGCCAAAAAGCGGCGGGCCGAACATACCGGTGCATCGAAGACCGGCGGCACCGATTACACCGGCTACAGCAAAGCCCAAAGCGAAGCCTATACCAAAGCGTTTCAGAAACGCGCTTATGGCGGATATGCCGGGCCGGGGATGTACCAGCTTGGCGAGCTGGGGCGCGAATTCGTCTTGAATAACCAAACGACAAAGGCCGCCGAAACCGTGCTGGGCAACCTGACTCAGGATAAACTGCTGGCCGCGCTGGGCGGGCTTTCCAGCAACACGGTTAACAGCAACGTTGCCCAGACATTCAATTTTAGCGAACGGGATGACGCCCGCGCCCTGTTGGGCCAGGTTGAGCAGATAACCCAGGCCGCAATTTTGCGATCTATCCGGGGCTACTAATGGACGAGGCCGAAGCGCTAAAACAACAACTTGAGGCTTATATCAACTCACCCGAAGAGCTGCTAATTTCACCACAAGCGCGCGCTTTTGCCTTTGGCGCTTCCGGCTCGTTTGATGTGATATTCAGAATGTTAAACGATGGTATTGAGCCGGAAACGGCTATTGTTGAGGCAAGGAACCTTATGCAAGCCTTTATTCGGGGGTTAGTGGATAATGAGCCGAAATAAACCGGAGCCGATGTCGCTACCGCAGGCGCTGGCCCTGGCCGCGCTCGTGTTGGAGTGGGAAGCGGAAAACGTTGACCAGCGGCAACCGTGGGCGAAAGAATGCACCGAAGCCGCGGCGCTGTTGCGCCAGGCTAACCCATCGCCGCCGCCGGAATGGGTGAGCCGGCGCGATGTGGTTTACATCCAAAGCCCGCTGCTGGTGCCTATGGATTAGCGCCGGCCTATGCTGACAACGAGAATGACGAGTACCACGCGCCGGTATCCATTGTTGATGTGTGGGCGAATTACGCGGCGTTGGCCGGGCAGGGTTGGACTCAGCAAAAGATTGCGGAGGCGGTGGGAGTAAGCCGGGTTATGGTATCGTACCGCCTATCTCTAAACAATATGCCGAACGAGATAAAAAACTATGTAACTCAAGATATGCTAAGTGAAACACATTTACGTGAAATTATAGATTTGTCACTTGAGTTACATCTCTCTCCCTGGCTCACCACCGAGGCCGCGCAATATGAGCTATGCCAACAGGCTATCGCCGCCCTTGCAAAAACTTGGCGTAATCAAAAAGCTGTTGGCGATCTTCGGGGGGTAATGTGCGGGCCAGCTCTACCAGCGCTTGAATTATGGCGTCATCATCGGGGGCGGCCGGCGGGCCAGGTGGCAAGATACCGGCCAGGCGCAACACGGTATCAGGCGCAACGTCTAAAGCGGTTGCAACCTTATGGCAAAAGTTAACGCTTGCGGGCTTTACGCCGGATATAACGTTGCTCACAAAAGAACTTGATACCCCCATTTGTCGGGCCAATTCTCTCTGTGATATTCCCCGCCGGTTAAGTTCTACAGCAAGCCATTGCCTTAACGCTTCACTCATTGGCCCATTGTACTGAGATATTTTTTTACAAGCAACTATTGACAATCAATAGCAACCAATGTTATAATGCTCTCCAATAGTTAGCATATTCTCTTATGGATAGCATTTTGGAGCGAAGCCAATGGAACAAACTATAACTTTTAGTGCAGTCATCACCGCCGCCCTTAAGCGGCAATTAGAGCAATGGGCCAAAGATTCAGACCGGACCGTATCTGCCGAATTGCGGCGCATTCTCACAGAAGAGGCTAACCGCCGGCAACGGCAGCAGCAAACTATTAAATCCAATTAGCTAGCGAAAGGAAAAATAAAATGTCGTTTGCATTAACACCCGAAGAGGTAAAGCAAATGTCACCCGAAGAAGTAAAGCGCAAAATCAACTATTATGAGTTGGAGTTACTGCCCAAGATGACCCGCATTGTTGAAGAGATGAAAAACGAGCTGGCCATGCTCAAGGCCGCCGGCGAAACCGCCCGCAGTTAACCCTACCAAAAGCGAGCGCGCGTTAAGTTGCTGGCTTAACGCGCGCTCTACCACCACAGAAAGCGAGGTTTCTGCAATGGTTACCCAAAATTTACCACACAAAAAAACTTATCACAATAGCCGGCTGGTAACCTGGCTCACCGGCGCCGTGGCCGCGCTGGTGTTTGCCATTGCCGCCGGCGCTTTCGTCTTGAGTTATGACGCGCTTTACAAAACCGGAGCCGCCCACGGTGTACCGGCCGGCAAAGCCTGGCTTTGGCCGCTGCTGATTGACGCGCCGCTTGTCGTCTTTACCCTGGCCCTGCTCGTGGCCCAGCTCACCCGCCAAAGTATCAAACTTTGGGCCGGGTTGGTTGTGGTTTACACGCTGGCCACCATTGTGTTTAACCTGGCCCACGCGCAGCAAGATGCGCTGGGCTGGCTCGTGGCCGTTGTTGCGCCGGCGGGCTTGCTGCTGACAACCGAAGCGCTAAGACATCAAGCACGAACTGTAATTGAGCGACAGGCAGCGGTGGGAACATTGCACGAACTTGCGCAGCAGGCCGCGCATAAACAGCGCGAACTGGCAGCAATAACCGCGCAGGTGGACGCCAAACAGCAGCAGCTTGACGAGCTGCAAGCCGCAATTGTGCAAGCAAAATCGGACAACAACGTCGATTTTGCAGCAACAATGCAACAGTCACGCCGGCAAAAAATTGCAGAACGCCGGCAGGAAGTCTTGCAACTTCTTGACGCCGGCCACAGTGACAAAGAAATTGCCGTGCATCTTGAAAAAGATGTGCGCACAATCCGCAAAGACATAACCGCCCTAAATGGCAAGGTGCGAAAATGACAATTGAGGCAAACTACAGTTTTTGCAGACAATGCAATTATCTCAAACGTGTTGCAACCCCCAGCCGCAAGCAGGTTGTTTTGATGCTGGCGGCCATTGCTTTAACCGCGCTCGTGTGGAGTTTGATGTAATGGATCAATGCGAGAATTGCCGCAAGCTGGCCCGCGAAGTGAAGCGCCTTAACCGCATCATTGCCGCCGGGCAACTTGAATGTAAACGGCAGGCGACCGCCGGCAAACAGCTTATGCAACCCGGCACGCCGCGCGGCCAATGGGCTTACGGCAAGGGGTTATTTGAGGCCGCGCACGCCGTTTTTTTGGCGCTCAAAAGGTTGTAAAAAACCTATGCCAAAAACCTATGCAGAAAACCCAAAGAGGGCATTATGAATGATGTAACGATAGATACCA
>CAYOXS010000121.1:0-14921 GCA_964407935.1 uncultured Caldilineaceae bacterium | reverse complement strand
TTATTGGCGGGGTGGCCTGCCACACCCCCTCCGGCGATACAGCCAGCGCGCCCGCACCGCCCAGCGTCACCACCACCTGCGTCGCGCCGCGAGCCAGCAGCAGTTGCCCGGCCTCAATGAGCGGCGCCAGTGCATCGCCACTGCCAAATGACTGCCCCAAACCGGCGGCCAACTCGGCCCGGTTGACTTTTACGCATACCCCCCGCGGGTTGGCCAGCAGCGACGGCAAATGCTGGTAGCCCACGTCAAAATAAACGGGCAAGCCATTGCCGGCCAGCGCGCGCGCCAGTTGGCCCGGCGCGTCCGGCGGCACGCCCGGCGGCATACTGCCGCAAAAAACCGCCGCCTGCGCCGATTGCGCCAGCGCCTGCACGTGCGCGGCAAAACCGGCCCACTCAGCGGTGGAGATGTCCGGCCCCGGCTCGTTGATCACGGTGGTATCACCGGAATCCTGGTTGAGCATGGTGCAAACGCGGGTTTCACCGGCCGGCAACCAGTACCAGTCGGCGGCAAAGCCATCGGCCTGAAAAAGCTCGGCGACAATCTGGCCGTGTCGGCCGGCCAGCATGCCCGTAGCCAGCGCCGGCGTGCCCAGAGTAACGGCCGCCCGCACCACGTTCAATCCTTTGCCGGCAGCGACCAATTTAAGGCTGGTGGCCCGGTGAATCTGGCCAGTAGCCAGATAGGGCAGGTGCAAAACCCGATCGAGAGAGGGATTGGCGGTAATGGTTAGCAGCATTAACGTTCCAGAGCGTAGGTTGCGGAATTACTGAACAACACCCAATAACGTTTCTGGCTGTCGCGGATAATGACCCCGGTTTCATATTTTTGAATGAGGTTGGAGCTAACGCCGTATTCTGGGGTTAACCCAAAACCGATGGTGCTGGCCATTTCGCGGTCGCCGCACCAGACCGCGCCAAAACCACGCACCGGCTGAAACAAACCTTCTGGCACGCGAGCAGCGCAACTGCCGCTGTCGCTGGGGCCAAAAGAGTCGATGGTTTGTTTATCGAACCAGCTCCAGGCACCGGTTTGGCTCCCCACCATCGCGTAAATTTCGGCGTAGATACCGCTCCAGACCATAAAGCCGTTTTCAAAAATCTGTTCGGCAAACTCACCGCCCACGGTTTCACCAATGGGGCAGCCCAGACGGCGCTGGTATTTAACGTAGTACGGCTGCAAATCAGCTCCTACCGGAACTTTACAGCTTACGTCGGTAGTTTGCTGCACCGTGAGTGACGCCTGCTGGGTACTGATGGCAATCAGTTTTTCCACGTTAGCGGTGGCGGCGGCATCCGGGGTTGGCGTGTCGGTGGCGGCAGGGGTGGCGGTGGGCGGCTCCGGCGTGGCCGACTGCGCATCTGACCCGGAGGGCGTGTACGTGGGCGTCGCCGTTGCGGTGGGAGTAACGGTAGGCGCGGCGAGCGTAGCCGCCTGGGCGGTTACGGTGGCTTCCAGCGCGGCGCGGGTGGCAGCCAGCGCCTCTTGCGCCAGCGAACTAAATTCGGCTTCGGCGGTTTGGGTGGCCTGCTGTAGTTCGAGCAGCCGTTTGGCTTCGGCGGCGTTGGCCGCGGCGGCGGTGCTGCCGGCTTCGGCGGTGGCCCGCGCTTCGGCCGAGAGCGTGCTTTCGGCCACGGCCGTGCCTTTGGAGGTATCGGCGGTGGATTGGGCATTGACCGCCGTCGATTGGGCGGCCAGTGATTTGGCATTGGCCGTTTCGGCGGCGCTGGCCCGCTCCTGGGCAACGGCCAGACTTTGCTGGGCCAAAAAACCAAACGCCACCGCAGTAATAGCCATCAACACGGCCAAAATCCCAACCGCGGTAATCCACAACGCCCGGCGGCGCAGCCGGGCCGCCGCTTGAGACTGCTCCTCAAGCCGTTTCTGACGCTCGGCGGCCAGTTCCTGAACCCGGCGCAATTCTTCGTCAGCTTCGCGCTCCTCACGCAGGTGCTGCGCCGCGCTGCTGGCCTCTAAAAATTCTCTCACCAGCGGCCCTAACTCCGAATAACCCGTGGCCAGATAATCTTTGAGCTGCTGCCCGGCCAGCAAACTCGCTTCCGGCCGGCCGGTTTCATCCCAGGTGCGGGCCATCTGGATGAGCGGCTGTTGCTCGCGCCAGGACTGGTTGGAGCTGAGAATCGGCTCGATCAGCCGGTCGTGCACCAGCTCGTACCAGGTGCCGCCGCCGCGCACTTCGCTGCGCAGCAAAAATTTGCGCAGCAACACATCAACGGCCCGGTTATCGATGCCGCCGGTGTAATCCGGGCCGCGATAAACCGTACCTTTGGTGCCGCTTTCGGTAATCAGTTGGTGTTCAAACCAGTTGCGCAGGTCAAGCTCTGAGACAAAAGTTTTGGCGGTAACTTCGCCGATCGCCTGCTCGTAAAATTGAATCAGCGCCCGGTCAACGTCGCCCAGTTCGCGCAAATCCTGCTGAGTGATAATCCCTTTGGGCCGCCCGCTGAGGTTGTCCCACAATTGAAAACAGACCACCTGTAACTGTACCGGTTCCACAAACTGGCCGAGCCGGGTGGCAATCATATCGGTGGTCATGGCATCGTGCACGCGAATCTGGCGCAGGTTGTCGGCCAGGCTTTCGGCCGCTCCCGGGGCAAAGGCACGCCCAAATTTTTCGGCGGGCCGTTTTATCGCTTCCAGCGCGGCGTCGTAAGTCATACGCTGCATATAAAACCTGGCCCGCAGGTTGCCGGGCAGCAGGTGAGCGTAGGGGTCGAGCGCGGCCACGTAATCTTCCCGCAGGCTGAGCACCACCCACAAATACGGGTCGGCGGTCATGGCCTCGGCCAGTTGCTCAAAAAAGCCCTCGCGGTCGTGCCAGCGAGACGGGTGCGTGGTCACAACCTCCTCAAACTGATCAATCAGCAAAACGTAGGGCGAGTCCTGAATTTCCTCGTCGGCCAGTTCCGGGGTGTCGGTGATATCGTGATCATAAAAATAATGGACGCCATCGAGGCTGGTCAATCCGGCCAAAAACCGGGTCAGCCTCATATCGGTAAAATGGCTGGGGTCGCTGTCGCTTTCGTCCATGCTGAGCAGCAGGTTGAAAATGTAAATGTTATCAACATCGGCCACGCCTTCGGGCAGTTCGCCGCTTACCCGGCCCACCGGCAGGACCGAGTGGCCTTCGGCCTGAAGCTGGGGAATCAACCGGGTATTGATGAGCGAACTTTTGCCGGCCCCGGATTGGGCGTAAAACAGCACCAGCCGCTCCGAGATAACCAGCGACAGCAGCTCGCGGGCTTCTGTTTCGCGGCCAAAAAAGCGGTCGGCCTCTTCCCGGGCAAAAGTGCGCGGCCCAACGTAGGGGTTGTCAACCTTACCCGGTTGTGCGGTGCGGATGATTGTAACGTTGGGGTCAGACGGCAGCGGCGGGGCCGCAGGCACAACCGGCAGAGATAGGCTGGGGCGGGTATCTGGTGCGGGCAAATTAATGATAAACGTAGATTCGCCAATGCTAATGAGATCGCCATCGGCCAGGCGGCGCGGCCCGGTAATGCGCTGCGAGTTCACGTAGGTGCCGTTGGTGCTGTGCATGTCTTCCAGAATGTACCGGCCGTCCACCCACGAAATCGTCGCGTGAAAACGCGAGGCTTTGGTATCGTCGGGCGGCAGCACCACGGTGTTTCCGGTTTTACGGCCTATCGTGATAGGTTCCTGGCTCAGCACAAAAATCTGGCGGGTATCTTGCCAGAGCAGGTTTGGAGTCGACGCGGAGATAGTGGCCATGTTACGCCTCCCAATCCCGGCGAAGTTCTTCGACGTACTGGTCGATGGTGCCCCAGTAAACTTTAAATTCGAAATCGCTCATGTATTTTTGCAGATACTCGCGTTCAACTTCGCTGGGCACCAGTTGGATTGAAACGCTGGTTTGTTGCAGCGGCCGGGGTTTGATCAAGCCCCAAAACAGTACCCTAAAATCCCAACTGCGCAGATCGTAGCCCAGCATCATCAGCGATGAGTCGGCCATTGCCTGCCGCACCCGCCGGGGAATGGGGTCCGCGCCGCGCCCCACATTTTGAGAAATAGCTACCAGAAATTCCATGTAATCATCTTCGGTGAGCACCAGCGAGCCGGGGTGAATGTCCAGCCCGTGCAGGTGATACACCAGCGGCTCCTGCGGGGTTGGCTGGTACTCTTCGGGCCACATTGAGGGGATGCCCTCAAGCCCTTTGTGCCAGCGGCAAATCTCGGAGTGAGGTTTTTTGCCTACCCGGCGCAGCGCCACTTCGATGAAATCATGATAACTGGTTGTGAGATAAATGGGTATGGGAAAATCGGCCAATGTCAGCAGCGGACCGGCGCCATTATTGAATTTGGGGTAGCCCAACCGCTCGGAAAATTCGGCAAATCTAATGTCGTCAAACTCTTCTTCCAGTTCGGCCAGAATATCCGGGGAAACGCCATCGGCTTCGGCCAGGTCAAACAAGCGGTTTTTGATAAAATTGATGTAATCTTCTTTGACGGCCCGCACATCGCTGGTGCTTTCGTCTGTTACGCTGAGAAACTGAGTCATGCGCGCCAGGTCCAGCTTATCGGGCAGCGGGTAATTAATGTACTGGGCGTAGGCCTCAACCAGCGCGGCGTGGCCGCCCAGCAGCAAATCGTTGCCCACCAGGTTGCCAATTAACGGCACAACTTTGCCAGACCGGATACGGTCGACGATGGTTTGCTGCCAGGTTCTGGCAATCTGTCTTTGTCCTGTTCTGATGCGGGGCATAAACAAGTCCCTCGATAAAATTTACAGCGTCAGCGCCACCCGAAAGCCACGCCAGCGAATTTTGCTGTCGGGGTCTGACCAGCCGCGGGCCGAACAGCGCAGTCGGTCGGCGGCATCCCGGTACGAGCCGCCGCGATGAATGCGAAAGGTGCGGTAAAGGTTGGGGTTGGCGGCCTCGCGGCCATCGTTGGGCCGGTACGGATAGGGATAGGCGCTGGCATCCACTTCTGCGCCCCACAGGGTGCTGGTCCACTCCTGCACGTTGCCGAGCATGTCGGCGCAGCCATAAAAACTATCGCCGCCGGGCGAATAGCGATAGACCGGGCTGGTGTCATCCAGCCCCGCCGCCGCCGAGTTGCAGCGTTCGGCATCAAAGGCCGCACCCCACGGAAACGGCCGCGCCTGCCGGCCATCCCACGCCGCGGCTTTTTCCCATTCGGCCTCGGTGGGCAGCCGGTAAGCCCGCCCGGAAACGGTCGCCAGCCAGGCGCAGTAGGCCGCCGCATCGTGCCAGCTAATGCCGGTTACCGGATGATCGAGCCTGTCTCGCGGCGGCAGGCGCGTTTGCCAACCGGTTTTGCGGGGCAACTGCGGGTAGGCGGCGCGGGCGATGAACTCGGCGTACTGGCTGTTGGTCACCGGAAACCGGCCCAGGCGATATTCGGGTAAATCGACGGTGTGACACGGCGCGGCTTCGGGCTGGCCGTCGTCGCAGCCCATCAAAAACGGGCCGGCGGGAATGCGCACCGTTTCCGGCTCAAAGGGCAGCGGCGGTTTTTCCAGCCGCACCGCCTCAAGCTCGATTTCCTCGACGTTGCTGGCAATCAGCAGCGGGCGCAGATCGGCCTTGAGCGACTCCAACTGCGGCTCGGTTAATTGGCCGGCGAGCGCCTGTTCCAGCAGCTCAATGGCCTGCCGGTGGTGCTCAATCTGGTTGAGCAGTTCCAGCGGCGCGTTGCCGCCGTAGCCCGCTTCGCGCTCCTGTAAAATTTGCAGGTTTGAGTAAGTTATCTGCAGCACATCCCGGAGGGTGGTCATGGTTTTCCCGCCGCTGTTTCAGCCTGAATCGCTTCTATTATATCATAATACGACAAGAGGTTGGCTATCCTTGCCGGCCCATTACAATGTTAACCGATGTTTTTTTATGGTAAGTAAAAACCGGTTCTTTGTCAATAGACGCCCCCCAACCGATTTGACATCCCTGCTATCTTCTCGTATAGTTTGCACACACCACGCTCTGGCAAGCGGGAGCCTGCCCCAACAGCGACGACATAGACCACCAAAATAGGCAACCTGGGGTGAGGGTTGCTTTTTTATTTGAGGGACAATATGACAACCATCGACACTTTAACGCAACTGGCCCGGCAGCGCATTCTCATTATTGATGGCGCGATGGGCACCATGATCCAGCGCTACAATTTAACCGACGACGAGTATCGCGGCCCGCAGTTCAAAAACCACCCCCGCCCGCTCAAAGGCAACAACGATCTGCTCAGCCTGACCCAGCCGCAAATCATCGGCGAGATTCACCGCGCCTACCTGGACGCCGGAGCCGACATCATTGAGACCAACACCTTCAACGCCAACGCTTTTTCCCAGGCCGATTACGGTCTGGAACAGTTGGTGTACGACATCAACCGCGCCGCCGCCGAAATTGCCCGCGCCGCCGCCGCCGAAGTCACCGCCCAAACGCCCCATAAGCCCCGCTTTGTGGCCGGCGCGCTGGGGCCAACCAACAAAAGCGCCTCGCTTTCGCCGGAGGTGAACGATCCCGGCTACCGCAACGTAACGTTTGACCAGCTCAAAGCGGCCTACAAAGAACAGGCCCGCGGCCTGCTCGATGGCGGGGCCGACCTGCTGCTGGTGGAAACCATTTTTGACACGCTCAACGCTAAAGCCGCCCTGTACGGCATCGACGAACTGCTGGGCGAGCGCGGCCAGAAAATGCCGGTGATGATCTCCGGCACCATCGTCGATGCCAGCGGGCGCGGCCTGTCCGGCCAAACCACCGAAGCCTTCTGGTATTCGGTGGAGCACGCCCAGCCGTTCAGCGTGGGCCTCAACTGCTCGCTGGGGCCGGCGGAGATGCGCCCCTACATTGAAACGTTGTCCGGCATCGCCGATACGCTGGTGAGTTGCTATCCCAACGCCGGCCTGCCCAATGAATTTGGCGAGTACGACCTGTCGCCGGACGAAATGGCCGGCATTTTGCAGGATTTTGCGGGCCACCGCTTTTTCAATTTGGTGGGCGGCTGCTGCGGCACCACCCCGGACCACATCCGGGCCATCGCCGCCGCCGTGGAAAAGCTGCCGCCGCGCCCCATCCCTGCCAGCGACCCCTACCCCCACTTTAGCGGGCTGGAGCCGCTGCGGCTGACGCCGGAAACCAACTTTGTTAACATTGGCGAGCGCACCAACGTGGCCGGTTCGGCCAAATTCCGCAAGCTGATTGCCGCCGGCCAGTACGAAGAAGCGGTACGCATCGCCGCGCAGCAGGTAGACAACGGCGCGCAGATGATCGACGTGAATATGGATGACGGCCTGATTGACGGCGTGGAAGCGATGACCCGCTTCCTCAACCTCATCGCCGTGGAGCCGGAGATTGCCCGCGTGCCGGTGGTCATCGACAGCAGCAAGTGGGAGGTGCTGGAAGCCGGGCTGCGCTGCGTGCAGGGCAAAGCCGTGGTCAATTCCATCAGCATGAAAGATGGTGAGGCCGAGTTCAAACGGCGGGCCGGCATTGTCAAACGCTACGGCGCGTCGGCCATTGTGATGGCTTTTGACGAGCAGGGCCAGGCCGATACCTACGCCCGCAAAATAGCGATTTGCGCCCGCGCCTACAAAATCCTCACCGAGGAGGTTGGTTTTCCGCCGCAGCAAATTATTTTTGACCCCAACATTTTAACCGTGGCCACCGGCATCGAGGAGCACAACGAGTACGCCCTCGCTTTTATTGAGGCGACCCGCTGGATCAAGCAGAACCTGCCCGGCGCGCACGTCAGCGGCGGGGTCAGCAACATTTCGTTCAGTTTCCGGGGCAACGACGGGGTACGCGAGGCCATGCACAGCGCCTTTTTGTACCACGCCATCCAGGCCGGGCTGGATATGGGCATTGTCAACCCCGGCCAGTTGGCCGTGTACGAGGACATCCCCGCCGAGCTGCGCGAGCGGGTGGAAGACGTGCTGCTCAACCGCCGCCCGGACGCCACCGAACGGCTGGTCGCGCTGGCCGAAACAGTTAAAGGCGACGGCAAAAAGAAGGTGCAGGACGATAGCTGGCGGCAATTGCCGGTACAAAAACGGCTGGAACATGCGCTGGTCAAAGGCATCGATGACTTCATCGACACCGACGTGGAAGAGGCTCGCCAGCAAAGCAGCCGCGCCCTCGACGTGATTGAAGGGCCGCTGATGGACGGCATGAACGTCGTCGGCGATCTGTTTGGCGCGGGCAAAATGTTTTTGCCGCAGGTGGTCAAAAGCGCCCGGGTGATGAAAAAAGCAGTGGCTCACCTGCTACCCTACATTGAGGCCGAAACCGGCAGCGGCAACGGCAGCAGCGCCGGCAAAATTCTGCTGGCCACGGTTAAAGGCGATGTCCACGATATTGGCAAAAATATTGTGGGGGTGGTGCTGGCCTGCAACAATTACGAGGTCATCGATTTGGGCGTGATGGTCCCCGCCGAAAAAATTCTGGAGACCGCCCGCCGCGAAAATGTCGATGTGATTGGGCTGAGCGGGCTGATCACCCCCTCGCTGGATGAGATGGTGCATGTGGCCAGCGAAATGGAACGGCTGAAATTTGAAAAGCCGCTGCTGATTGGCGGCGCTACCACCAGCCGGATTCACACCGCGGTAAAAATTGCGCCGGCCTATTCCGGGCCGGTCAGCCACGTGCTCGATGCCAGCCGCAGCGTGAGCGTGGTAGAAAAACTGCTCAACCCCAAAAGCCGGGAGCAATTTGCCGCCGAAATCAAAAGCGAATACGCCGACCTCGCCGAAAATCACCATCGCCAGCGGCAGCAAAAACCGCTGATGTCGCTGGCCGAGGCCCGGCGCAAACGGTTGCAGCTCGATTGGTGCCAGGCGGCCATCGTTCGCCCGGAGCTGCTGGGGGTGAAAGTGTTTGACCAGCTCAACGTGGGCGCTATAGCTGAGCGGATTGACTGGACGCCCTTTTTCCACGCCTGGCAGATGAGGGGCGTTTTCCCGCAAATTCTCAGCGACCCGGTCAAAGGCAAGGAGGCCAAGACGCTGTTTGACGAGGCGCAAACGCTGCTGGCCGAGCTGATTGCCGGCGGCAAGCTGGCGGCCAAAGCGGTTATCGGCCTGTTTCCGGCCAATTCCGTGGGCGACGACATCGAACTGTATACCGACGACGGACGCCACGGCGTGCTGGCCACAGTGCACACGCTGCGCCAGCAGGAAGACAAAGGGCGCAACCGGCCGGCGCTGGCCCTGGCCGATTTTATCGCGCCGCGTGACAGCGGCACGGCCGACTATCTGGGCGCGTTCGCGGTGACGGCCGGGCTGGGCGCGGCCGAGCTGGTGGCGCAGTATCAGGCCGAGCACGACGACTACCGGGCGATTATGGTTAAAGCCCTGGCCGACCGGCTGGCCGAAGCCCTGGCCGAGCTGATGCACGAAGAAGTTCGGCGGCGCTACTGGGGTTACGCCCCCAACGAGGAGCTGTCTAACGAGGAGTTGATCAAAGAGCAGTATCGCGGTATCCGGCCCGCGCCGGGTTACGCTGCCTGCCCCGACCACACCGAAAAAGGCACGCTGTTTGAGCTGCTGGCCGCGCCGGAGAGCATCGACCTGCATTTGACCGAGACCTTTGCCATGAACCCGGCGGCGTCGGTGAGCGGCTGGTATTTTGCCCACCCCGACGCCCATTACTTTACCGTGGGCCGGATTGGCCCCGACCAGGTAGCGGATTACGCCCGGCGCAAAGGCTGGAGCTTGGCGACGGCAGAGTACTGGCTGCGGCCAAATTTGGGGTAGCACTCAGGTTGCGGCCAGCCCCTGCAAAAACATATCTGCCGCCCGGCGAAACTCGGCCGGACGGGTCCACATCAACGGGTGGTCGCCGCCGTTCACCAAAAACACCTGGCTGTTGGCCACGTGCTCGGCCATGCGGCAGGTCTGTGCGGCAATCTCCGGCAGCGCTTGATCGCGCAGGCTGGCGGTACACAGCACCGGGCAGCCAATTTCATCGAGCCGGCCTTTAAAGTGATCGCCGCCGGCCTCAACAAAGCGCAGCAGCATCTCGCTGTCGGCCGTTACCACCTGCGGCCAGTCATCGCCATGAGCCAACTGCCAAAATTCAATTTGCGCGGGCAGGCGCAGGTTGCGCACTGAAATGGCGTTTTCTATGGCCGGCACGGTGAAAAAGGGCACGGTGCTATCGGCGATAACGGCCCGCACCTGCTCCGGGTAAAGAATTGCCAGCAGCAAAGCCACATTTGCCCCGCCGCTGGCGCCCAGCGCGATGAACGTTTGCTTGCCCAGGTGATTGGCCAGCGCCACCGCATCGTGGGCGCAAATCTCCCACCAGTTTTCCGGCCAGCGCTCCATGCGGTCCGATTGGCCCGTGCCCCAGAAATCCAGCGACACAGCCCGATACTGGCGGCCAAAATGAGCCAGCTCGCCGGCGTGGCAGGCCGATGAGGCCGTATTGCCGGGCAAAATCAGCAGCAGCGGGCCGCTGCCCTGCTCGCGATAAAAAAGCCGGTGGGTGTGATGCGTAAAGTAGGGCATAAAATTTCTCCAGCGGGCACGGTCAGGCAAACGTAAAGTTAATGCCCGTTACACTGTTAATCCACTGTTCCGCATCGGGCCGCCGCCGAAAAACCATCGTCCGCCAGCCAAACTCCTCGGCAAAAACGCTCCACATTCTGGCCAGGCCAAAAATGGCATCGGTGGGGGCGACCACGGCAATCACCACATTCGGGTTGCAGGGTGCGGCCAGTTTGTCCAGCTCGGCCACCTGCCTGATTTCATCGGCCGATGCCACCAGGGTAGCGGACTCCTGAAACTGCACCAACACGTATTTACACGTCTGAACCGGCAGCTTTAGCAATTTGTGGTTGGATTCAAGCAGTTCGCTGCCGTTCATCGTGCCGGTACAGGTCAACCGCAGTCCCGCCTCGTGGTCCAAAAAACTGATTTCGACAGACATTCGGGTTCCCTCCCAAAGTAAAGGCTGTCTTCGGCGGGTGTTTGGGGTCCATCCTAAACATACCTCCCGCCGATTTTGGATTTTGTCACAAAAACTATGGCGCTAACGGCAGGTAAAAACTAAAAACGCTGCCGGCGCCAACTTCGCTTTCTACGCCAACCTGGCCGCCCAATTTGTGCAGAATTCGCTGCACAATTGACAGGCCGAGACCGTGCCCTTCGGCGCGAACCTGGTTGAGCCGGTTGAACGGAATAAACAACCGGCTTTGCGCCCGGGCCGAAAGCCCGGCCCCGTTGTCTCGCACCCAAAACTTAACCATGCCATCGGCCTGGGCAGTTGCGCCCATTTCTACCCGGGGCGGCGCGCCGCCGTATTTGATGGCGTTGCTGATGTAATTGATCCAGACCTCTTCAACCCACGGAGCGTAGCCCAACACTGTTGGCCAGCTCGATCCATCTGGCACAATGATAGTGGCCTCATATTCCTCAATCAAAAAATTAAGGCGGTCCAGCGCCTCATCCACCACATCGGCCATATCAAAGGGAGTGGGGTCAACATCTTCAATGCGCACGCTGGAGAGGAGCAGCAGCTCGTAGATGATGTTGTTCATTTTGCGCCCGTTTTTAAGAATCATGTCCAGATTCTCTTCAAACTCTTCCAGCGTCATGCGGTGATGGAATTTGCGCAAAAATTGAGCCTGCGTCACAGTTACGCCGAGCGGATTCTTTAAATCGTGGGCCACGGTGTGGGCAAAAGCGTCGAGTTCGGCAATGAGCGCTTCCCGTTCGGCGATTTCGCGCTGCAACTGCTGGTTTTGCCCGGCCAGGTCTCGCTGCAGGTTTTGCAGCAACAGGTGCGTTTTTAGCCGCGCCACCAATTCCTCGGACTGAATCGGCTTGGCAATATAATCAACCGCGCCCAGTCCAAACCCCCGCACCTTGTCGACGGTGTTGGTTTGGGCGGTGATAAAAATAACCGGTATCTTTTCCGTGGCGGGACTGGCCTTTAACCGGCGGCAGGTTTCAAAGCCATCAATGCCGGGCAAAATACCATCGAGCAAAATCACGGCTGGCCGCATTCGCGCCGCCACCGTCAGCGCCAGTTCACCATCGGTGGCGTGCAGCAGTTTGTAGCCGTAGCCGCGCAGGTAGTCCAGCAAAAAATTCTGGGTTTCGTTGGTGTTGGCCACAACTAAAATGGTAAAATCGCCGGGGTTGAAACTGGACACAGCTTATTCCTTCTTTGAGATTAATTCCAGGCCAGATTTTGGCGGGTAGCCCAATAAATCTGGGGCGGCTCCACCAGGGCCGACAGCGCGTCCCCGGCTGTCGCGTCAAAGGCCACCGTCAGCGCCCGCAGATTGGATTGCAACTGTGCCACAGTCGATGCGCCGCTGAGCGCCACATCCGCCCACGGCTGGGCCAGCACCGCCGCCAGCGCCAGCGCGTCAATCGAGGTGTCCAGCCGCTCGGCCTGCTGCCGCAGCAGGGCCAGTTTGTTCGCAAACGCGGGATCATCGTTGCGCGGGGTCAACCGGCCGTTGGCCAGCGCCTCTTTGATGATGATCCCCACCCCGGCCGCGCGCGCCGCTTGCAGCGCCGGACCGGCCGAAGGCTCAAGCAGATTCCAGGTGGCCTGCACCGTATCAAATAACCGCACGCCGTCAACTTCCACCGTCAGCGCCTTTTGCAGCGTTTCGGCCTGGGCCGGACCGCTCAAAGACAGGCCGATGGCCAGACCGTCGCTTTTCAGGCCGGCCAGTTCGGTTAAAACGGCGGTGTTATCCAGCACCCCGCTGTCCAGCGTGGCCGAGTGAATCTGGTACACGTCAAGATATGCGCCCAGATTCTGCCGGCTTTCGGCCCACTGGCGCTCCAGCACCGGCAGCGAGTGCTCTTTGATTTCGTGATGTTCGGCGTTTATCTGCCAGTTGGCGGTGTAGGTGTAGCCCCACTTGGAACCAACCGTCACGCTGGTCGGGTCTATCTGGCGCGATTTGAGCCAGCTCCCCAGAAACTGTTCGGCGCGCCCGTAAGAGCGGGCCGCATCAAAATAACGCACGCCCGCCGCCCAGGCCGCGTCAAGCACGCTGTGCGCCTGCGCTTCCATTTTATCGACGGCGTAGTTGTGTTTTAAATCACCGGCGTGGCCTAAATTGATGTAACCCGGACGCCCCAGGGCGGCCAACCCCACCCCAATCGGCGACACTTGCAACCGGGTTTTGCCCAACGTTGGCATGATCGAGTCCTTTCAGTGTTGTACCGATACTAACACGCTCCATTGTAACACATTCGCTTTTTTACACACAAAATAACGGACTGCGCCATCTCGCTTGTCGATCAGGTTGAAGTGCGGTAAAATTAACATAATGTTTTTTGGGCAATAAACTTTTCGGTTTGTGGTATACTGTTTTCAGGATACGCCCTAATTCCTAACTCCTGACTCCTGAATCCTATCTTCAGCGGAGGTGCGCTTTCTCATGGCCTTGTTCAAAGTTGCAGCAGACAATCGGCGCCTGTTAGATGCCCAGGGCCAGCCATTTTTTGCCCTGGGGGTGAACTATTCCGGCTATTTTGACCGGGCCTGGAAAATGTGGGAGCGCGATCTGTTTGACCCCGAACTGATTGCCCGCGACTTCCGCAAAGCGCAAAACAGCGGCTTTAACAGCATCCGCCTGTTTGTGCACACCGCGCTGGAACAGGACATCCGCCGCGGCGATTTTGAAAAGCTGGACCATGTCCTGTCGCTGGCGCAGGATTACGGTCTGCGGGTTATGCTCACCTTCAACGATTCCCACTCGGTGAACCTGGCCCGCGTGGCCGATGTGGACGCCAAAATTGTTGCGCGCTACAAAGATGTGCCCACCATTTTTGCCTACGATCTGCAAAACGAGCCGGTTTTTTACAATCTGGTGGCAGCCACGTACCCCAGCGGCTACCCGGCCCCGGTCCAAACCATGCAGCTTGTCAGCCACTACGGCGAGCGCGTGAGCCGCGCCGAAACCACTCAGCTCCAGCAGCAGCGCAAAATCCCCACCTTTCTCGACGCCGACACCGCCTACTATTATATCAACGCCCTCCGCCTGTTTCTGGAATACGACCGGGCGATGAATTATTACGTTAACAGCGGCAAAGGCACCGTTGTCGATTTTATGCTGTCACCCGACGCCGAACCGTGGCACGTGTTCATTGGCGTGATGGATGGCACAGTTGACGCCTGGCTGCGCGCCCGCATCGACCCCATCCGGGCCGCCGGCTGCCAGCATTTGTTAACCGTCGGCTGGAGCTGGCTCCACTTTGCCACCCTGCCGGCCAACCGCCGGCTTGATTTTCAGCAGTACCACAACTATGTTGACCTGTCGGAAAAGGGGTTCAACACCAACCTGGACCAGATGCGAGCCATGCGCCAGGCCTTTCCACGCCACCCGATAATGATGGGCGAATTTGGCTGGAGCAACCAGTCCAATGAAGATCCGGCGGTCAGCCAGCCCGTGTCCGAGGATTTGACCGCGCTATACGAAGGCGCAACCACGGCCTATCTCCGCGCCGATAATTTTGCCGGCGCTTTTAAATGGATGCTCAATAATGTGGATGTTTCAAACAATCCGCGTGAGGCCAATTTTGGCGTGTTCAAAATTGGCGATCAGCCCAAACCGGTCAGCGCCCTGCTGGCCCGTTTGAGCCAGGATTGGCCCGCCGCCGGCCAGGCCATCACCTTTGAGGCCGTGCGCGACAACGCCAACCACATTGCCTACAAAACCACCGCGCCGGGCCGGGTGGCGGTTGGCGGCAGATTTTATCAGGATAACGCGCTCACCTGGAAAGCCGCCGGCAGTGCCGCGCACTGTTTTATCCAGATTGCCGCCGGCGAACTGCTGATTGAAGCGCAGGGGTCGGGCCGATTGGCGGTGCAGCCGTGGCAGCTCATCCCCGGCTGGGACAAGGCCCGCGAAACCAACCTGTTCCGTGTTTTCAGCGAAACGCACCGCACCCGGCAGCAAAC
>CAYOXS010000120.1:0-15522 GCA_964407935.1 uncultured Caldilineaceae bacterium | reverse complement strand
CGCGCCGCGCGGCCCGGTGGTGCTGTGGGACGACACCTATCTCACCTACAACCACCCGGAAATTGGGCAGGCGGCGGTAAAGGTGCTGCACGCCGCCGGCTTTCAGGTCAAATTGATAACTGACCGGCGCTGCTGCGGCCGGCCTCTCATTTCCAAGGGGCTGCTGAGCGAGGCCAAAAAACACGCCGCCCACAACGTCAAATTGCTCGCGCCGCTGGCCGCGGCGGGCGTGCCGATTTTGGGGCTGGAGCCAAGCTGCCTGGCCGCCTTCCGCGACGAGTACCCCGACCTGCTCCGCAGCGACGAGGCCCGGCTGGTGGCTCGCCACAGTTATTTTTTGGAGGAGTTTTTGCTGGAGCAGGCCGAAGCCGGCAAGCTGGATTTGCCGTGGCAGCCCGCGCCGGGCGCTATTTTGCTGCACGGCCACTGCTACCAAAAGGCGCTGGGGCGGGCGGGCGCGTGGCGGCGGCTGCTGGAACTGCTGCCCGGCGCTGCCGTCACCGAAATTCCCAGCGGCTGCTGCGGCATGGCCGGCGCGTTTGGCTTTGAAAAGGAGCACTACGAGCTGTCGCTGGCCATTGGCGAAGAACGGCTGCTGCCGGCGGTGCGCGCCGCCGCGCCCGGCACGCTCATCGCCGCGGCAGGCACCAGTTGCCGCCAGCAGATTCTTGACGGCGCGGGCCGCCCGGCGCTCCACCCCATCATCATTCTGGCCGGCGCGCTGGCCGATTAATTCTCTGCTCCTCTTGATGATTGACCAATAACCCGTATACTATCGTACGAATTTGGTTAAACCAGGCAGTTCAATCAAAAGGAGGGCAGCATAATGTCTAAAATTGGAGTTGTTGGAACGGGGATGGTGGGGGCCACCGGAGCCTACGCCATTGCCATGCGCGGCCTGGCCAGCGAGTTGGTTCTGGTGGATAAATTTGCCATCCGCGCCCAGGCCGAAGCCGCCGATATTCTGCACGCGGTGCCGTTTGCTCACCCCATCCGGGTTACCGCCGGCAATTTTGCCGACCTGGCCGGCTGCAAAATTGTGATTATCGCCGCCGGTGTGGGCCAGAAACCGGGCGAAACCCGGCTGCAACTGCTGGAACGCAACGCAGTTATTTTCAAAGAGATGATCCCGGAGGTGGCCAAATACGCGCCAGACGCCGTACTGGTGGTGGCCACCAACCCGGTTGATATTATGACCCACATGACGGCCCGGTTTGCCGCCGAACACGGCGTGCCGCAAAATCACGTGCTGGGGTCCGGCACCACCCTTGATACAGCCCGATTCCGGGCGCTACTCAGCACCCATCTGGGCGTGGCCGCCAACAACATTCACGGCTACGTGCTGGGCGAGCACGGCGATTCCGAGGTGCTGGCCTGGTCGCTGACCACGGTGGGGGTGATTCCGCTGGCAGATTTTTGCCGCACCCAAAACATTCGGCTGGATGAGGCGCTAAAACAGGAAATTGATGAAAAGGTGCGGCGGGCGGCGTACACCATCATCGAAGGCAAAGGAGCCACTTACTACGGCATTGGCAGCGCGCTGGCCCGCATTGTCGAGGCCATTCTGGACGACCAGCGGGCCATTTTAACTGTGTGCAGCCCGGTGCCGGCGGTGGTCGGCGTAAAAGAAGTGACCATTGCCCTGCCGCACATTGTGGGCCGGGCCGGGATTTTGGGTACGCTGCCGCTGCCGCTGAACCAGGACGAAACCCTGGCTCTGCAAGCCAGCGCCAACGTTATCAAAAACGCCATCACCGAAATTGAAAGCAGCCTGTAAACGGAACCGGCGCAATGATCAATGCCCTGCTCATTCTGTTATCGTTTCAGCTTGCCGGCGAAATCATCATCAGAACCCTCTCGCTGCCGGTGCCGGGGCCGGTAGTGGGCATGCTGCTGCTGTTTGTGGCCCTGCTCCTGCGCGATTCGCTTGCGGCCCGGATTGAGCCGACCACCCAGTTTATCCTGCAAAACCTAACCCTGCTGTACGTGCCGGCGGCGGTGGGCGTGGTGGTTCACCTTGAACTGATCCGCAGCGAAGGGATACCGATTGTGCTGACGCTGATTGGCAGCGTACTCATCACTTTGGCCTTCACCGGCCTGTCGATGAACTTTTTGCGGCGCAAATTCCGGCCCGCGCCGGGCGATGGAGGCCGTTAACCGTGCAAGCTATCACCAACACCTGGGTTTATCTGGCCCAAACGCCGCTGCTGTGGCTCACCGTCACCCTGGTTGTTTACCAATCCGGCGCGGTGCTGTATCGACGGCTCAATTCGCCCACTATTCTCAACCCCATCATTACCTCAATTGTGGTGCTGGTAATGCTGCTGCTACTGACCGGCACCCCGTACCAGATTTATTTTGAGGGCGCGCAGTTTGTTCACTTTTTGCTCGGCCCGGCGACGGTGGCTCTGGCTGTGCCGCTGTACCGCTACAGCAAAAAACTCACCCAACTGTTTGCGCCGGTAACCGGCGCGCTGCTCATCGGTTCGCTCACCGGCACGCTGTCGGCGGTGGGGCTGGGCTGGCTGTTTAACCTGTCAACCGCCACGTTGTTGTCGCTGGCCCCCAAATCCATCACCACGCCCATCGCTATGGGCGTTTCTGAGCAGATTGGCGGGCTGCCCTCGCTGACGACGGTGTTTGTGGTGTTTACCGGTATTTTGGGGGCGCTGCTGGGGCAAAAAAGCCTGGATTTTCTGCGGGTGAAAGAATTCAGCGTGCGTGGTTTTACGCTGGGGTTATCGGCCCACGGGCTGGGCACGGCCATGGCTTTTCAGGAAAATGAAGAAGCCGGCGCGTTTGCCGGCCTGGCGATGGGGCTGAACGGCGCAGTCACCGCCATTCTGGTGCCGATACTGGTTCGGCTGCTGGGGCTAAATTAGCTTTGCCGCTTTTTCTGCGAGCGCCATCGGCAGCAGCACATCAAATCTGGTGCCTTTGCCCACTTCACTTTCTACTGTGATTTTGCCGCCGTGGCTCAAAATAATTTTTTCAACGATGGCCAGCCCCAGACCGGTGCTCTTTTCGCCGGTGGTGCTTTTCACGCTGAGCTTTTTGAACGGCTCAAACAGCTCCGGCAGTTCGTTTGCCGGGATGCCCTGGCCCTGATCCTGCACCGAAATGATCACCGTGTCGGCCTGGCGGCTGAGCCTGACAGTGATGGTGCTGTGCGGGTATGAAAATTTAACCGCGTTGCCCACCAGATTATCCAGCACCTGTTCAATTTTTTGCGGGTCCAGCATCAATTCCGGCGGAGAGTCATCGCACTGAAACAGCAGGTTTATCTCCTTTTTGGCGGCCAGGCTGCGGTTAAGGTTTAAGTTGCGCTCAAGCAGGCTGGCCAGCGCCACCGGCTCAAGCTGAAGATTGAGCTTGCCGGACTCGATTTTGGCCACGTCCAGCAGTTCATTGACCAGGCGCAGCATAAACTGGCTGGAAGAATGGATCATCTCCAGCAGTTCGTTTTGCTCATCGTTGAGCATGTAAGCCAGGTCTTCGTGCAAAAGTTCGCTCACGGTGTTGATGTAGCCCAGCGGATTGCGCAGATCGTGGGCGGCCATCCCCAGAAAATAATCCTTTTGCGCGTTCAGCTTTTCCATCGCCTGGTTTTTTTGTTTTAGCTCCTGCTGCATGGCCAGCAACTGCTGGTTGGCCCGCTGAAGCTCCAGGTTTTTTTGAACCGCGTTTTCAAAGGTGCTCAGCAGCAGGTCAACCATTTGCACCGGCTCAAACGGCAGCGAATAGCGCCGGTTGGCAAAGTACACGTCGATGGTATCGCCGGAGGAAACATCTCGGCGCAGTTGCCGGTTTAGCAGGGTGTGCTCCAGCCGGGAGAGCAGAAATGTTTTGGTGTACGGTTTGGTCACAAAATTATCCGCGCCGTTTTCCATCGCCTTGATGACTTCGTGCGGGTCCGCCAGCGAGGTGAGCAAAATTACCGGAATATCTCTGAGCCGCGGATTCGCCTTGAGCGAGCGGCAAAGCTGGTAGCCGTCCATTTCTGGCATAACCACATCGCTGATAATCAGCGCGGGCCGGTGTATTTTGAGCAAATCCAGCGCTTCCAGGCCGTTGCGCGCCAGCAATACCTGAAAACCGTCTTCTTCCAACACATATTGCAGCCGAACCGCCTGAGTGAGACTGTCTTCTACAATCAAGATTTGCACGGAATGGTGATCAATCTTGTTGAGAGTGCCGTTGTCTTTCATTAAGTCAATCCGTAAAGTAAGTATTTAACTTCTGTTATCCCGCCCGGTCAAAACGACTGCGCCTTTTGCTGCCGGGCCAGCCAAATCAGCAGCGAAACAATTTTGTCCGGGGGCAGAATATGTTTGGCCGCCCCCAGCGCCGCCGCCTCGCCGGGCATGCCGTAAACCACGCTGGTCTCTTTATTTTGGGCAATGGTCACCGCGCCCTGATCCAGCATGTGCCGCAGCTCTTTGGCCCCATCTTTGCCCATGCCGGTGAGCAACACTCCGGCCGCGGCCGGGCCAAACGTTTCCAGCGCCGAGCGAAACAGGTAGGAGATAGCCGGGCGCAGGCTGTTTTCTTTGGCCGCCCGCTCCAGCACAATTTGCCGCTGGCAGTTGACCCCCATGTGCCAGTTGTCCGGGGCAAAATAAACGTGGCCGGGGTGCAGCGGCCAGCCGTGGCCGGCAATGCAAATGGGCAGCACGGCATCTTTGCCAAGCCACTCAACCAGGCCGGGCAAAAATCCGGCAGAAATATGCTGCACAATCAAAATGGGCAGCGAAAAATCCGGCGGCAGGGCGGACAGGATCGAGTGCAATACTGGCGGCCCGCCGGTTGACACTCCCATCACCACCAGCTCAATGTTCGGGGATTCCGGTTTGACCGGTTCGATTTTGCCGGCAGTGGCCTCTCTGGCTGCTGTTTGGGTGTACCGCGCCCAGCGCCGCACCACCTTCACCTCAGACATCAATTTAACGGTTTGGCGCAGTTCGTGGGCCATCGCTTCGTGGCGGGGGTGGCCCAGCCCCACCGGTTTTTCTACCAGCGTCACCGCGCCGGCTTCAAGGGCGTTAAACGTCATGGCCACTTCCTCGGCGGTCCAGTTGGCGCTGACAATAATAATCGGTACCGGGCTGGTTTGCATAATTTTGCGCGTGGCCTCGATGCCATCCAGGCCGGGCATTTGAATATCCATTGTGATAACATTTGGCTTTAAACGGGCGGCCAGTCTGATGGCCTCGTCGCCATCGCTGGCGGTGGCCAGCACGTTTATTTTTTCGTCGGCGGCCAGTATGTGCTGCAAATGCTGGCGGCTGACAGCCGAGTCATCGACAATCAAAACGTTTATCATAGCGTATTTCTGGCTAAACCAGCCGTTTGATAATGGCCAGCAGATGGGTTTGATCAAAACTGCTTTTGGTGATGTAAGCATCCGCGCCGGCGTCAATCCCCCGTTCCCGGTCTTCCGGCGACCCCAGCGAGGTCACCAGCACCACCGGCAGCCCGGAGAATTTTTGATCGGCGCGAATTTTAGTGGTCAGTTCAAACCCGTTCATGCGCGGCATCTCCACATCAGAAATCAGCAGGTCAAAGGGTTCGGTTTTGAGCGCCGTCAAAGCGTCAACCCCATCCACCGTGGCCCGCACCCGATAGCCCGCGCTTTCCAGTATATTTTTCAGCAGCATCCGCGAAGTGATTGAGTCTTCGGCAATTAAAATCGATTTCTGAATTTTGTCCGGTTCCGTCACCGTTTCCGGGGAGCGACCCGGCCCGGCCAGCAGCCGTTCCGCCGATTTGAGCAGGTCCGACACGCGCAAAATAGGCACAACCTGGCCAGAACCGAGCACCGTTGCCCCGGACACATTCCGCACCCGGGCCAGTTTTTTGCCCAGATTTTTAACCAGCACTTCCTGCTCATTGATAATCCGGTCTACCACAAACGCCCGGCGGCGGTCAATTGTGCCCATCACCAACACCTGCAAATAGGGTTGATCGTGGCCGGCGCGGTCATCGTTGGCCGGCAGGCGGGGCAGTTCCAGCACATCGGCCAGCGGCGTCAGCGGCACAATTCGGCCATCAATCTCAATGGTTGGCCGGTTTTGCACCGTAGCGATGTCATCCTTTTTTACCCTGAGCACTCGCTCCACGCTGCTGGTGGGGATAATAAAGGTGGATTGATTGGCCTGCACCAGCACCCCCCTGAAAGTGGCCACCGTGACCGGCAGCAAAATTTGAAACGATGTGCCCAGTTGCTGCGCCGAAGCGACATTGATTTTGCCGCCCAACTGCTCAATTTTTTCACGCACAATGGCCATGCCCAGCCCCCGGCCAGACATATCGGTGATGATGGCGCTGGTAGACACGGCCGAGCGAAAAATAAGGTGCGTGGTTTCCTGCGGGTTCATCGCCGCCGCGTCTGGCGCGGAGATACATCCCTGCTGCACCGCCGCCGCTTTTAATTTTTCAAGGTTGATGCCTGCGCCATCGTCAGAGATTATAATTTCAACTTTGCCGGCATCCAACTGCGAAACTGTAACAATAATTTGCCCCTGTTCCGGTTTGTTGGCTTTGCGCCGAATGTCCGGCCTTTCGATGCCGTGGTCAATGCAGTTGCGCAACATATGGATCAGCGGTGCTTTGACTTCTTCCAAAATGCGGCGATCAATTTCTACCTCGCCGCCCTTTACGCTCAGGGCTACATTTTTGCCCTGGGCGCGGGATAAATCTCTAACCATTTTTGGAAACGTATCCAGCAGCGTCGAGAAGGGCAGCATCAGGCTTTTTTTAACATCTTCCAGCAGGTTGTCAATCATACCGCCCACCGCATGCTCTTCTTGCTCAACAGATTTGGTGAGGGTTTGCAGGCGATCAGTGAGCACTTCCAGGTGCGCCCGGTTCCAGTTTAAAAAATCCAGCAGCCTGGCCAACGAGGGCTGGCCGGCGCCGTTTCGGGGCCGAGCGCCATTCTGCTCGGTCTGCTCGGCCTGGCGCTGAACCCGCTGTACCTCCGGCGCAGCTTTGCTCCATTCGCGCTGCCACACATCCAGCATGCCCATAATTTCCCGCAGATCGGCCACATGCTGGTTGGTGCTGAGTTTTACAGACAGAAGCTCTTCGGCTTGCAGCAGCAGGTTATCCAGTTTGGTGGTGGAAATCCGCACCGTTTCACCCGGCAGCGGCCGGACAGCGGGCGGCAGGGCCGCCGGTTTTTCAGCGGCGGGGTCAGGCTCGGCGGGGGCCGGCAGCGGCGCTTCCGGTGAAACAGGTGGGGGCAGCGGCGCGGCTGCCGGCTGATTATCGGTGGGCGGCGAGGCCGGCGCAGATTTGGCCGCCAGCAGCCGCTCAATCTGCTGCACCACCTGCGGGGCCAGCGGCGATGACTCGCCTTGAGGCAGGGTGAGCAGCGATTCAACCGCGTCAAGGGCGTGGTGCAGGGTATCAAACAACGCCGGCGACAACGTGAGGCTGTGCTGTTTCAACGCCGAAAACACGCTCTCTATCGACTGGCAGACGGTTTCCACGTCCAGCTTGTTTACCGCGCGAGCCGCCCCTTTCAGGCTGTGGGCTTCACGAAAAACCCGTTCAACCCAGCGTGTTTTCGTCTCCGGGTCAGCGGCATTTTCCAGCTCAAGCAGGCCGGTGGTTATGGATTTCAGGCTTTCACTGGCCTCGATATTAAATGTTGCCAGCAATTTCTCAAAAAATTCAGTCTCTTCGGCGTTCATTAAAATTCCCCCAATTTCAATGTTAGTCTACCTCTTCGTTCACCACCAGCCGCCGGTCGGCCAGAATTTTAACGGGATCGATGAGGATCAGCGGCTCACGGGTAATCCCTTTTATGTAGCCGGCCTGCCCTCCGCTAGCGGTTGCCAGCGAGGGCTGAATGGCGGCAATCGGAATGGACCTGACGCCAACAATGGAATCGGCTAACAGGCCCAATTCGGTATCACCCGAATGCAGGATGATCATTTCTTTAAAGCCGGTTTCGGTGTGGCGCGGCAAATCAAAAAACTTTTCCAGATCGATGGCCGGCAAAATCTGGCCGCGCACATTGACCATGCCGGCAATAAACGGCGGCGTGCAGGGAATGGGGGTCAGCTCTTTTAAGGGAAAAACATCGCGGATGTAAGCCAGCTCGGCTGCGTAACTTACCCCGGACAAAAGAAAGACCGCAAGCTGCAGAAAAGACGCCGCATCTGGCGGTTTTTCGATCACCCGGGCGAGCATTTTGGCGCGTTTTTTGAGCAGCCGCTGTTTGTCCTCCGGCGAAGGAGTCAGGCTGTGGTTGCTGAGGGCGCGAGCCTTTTCCAGCCGGCGCTGAAGCTGTTCCCAATTAACGGGTGGCGCTTGTTCTGGCGTCATCATTAGTTCCCCCGCCGGTCAGCCGGCATACCTGTCTACCAGCACCTTGAGATTTTGCCCCAGCCCTTCCAGGCCGTGAGCCGCCAAGCTTAACTGCCGGGCGCCATCAACATTTTGAGTGCTGGCCTGGTTAATATTTTCCATCGCCATAGCCACCTGATCCATGCCCACCAACTGCTGCTGGCTTGAGGCCGCAATTTGCATCGCCGCCTGCGCCGCCTCAGACACGCTTTCCGTCAGCGTAGAAATTGCCGCGCCGGCTTCAAACGTTTGCTGCAACCCGGCTTCAACAGCCTTGCTGCCCTGCTCGGTGGCCATGACCGCGGTGCCGGTTGCCTTTTGAATATCGGTTAAAATGCGCCGCACCTGGTTGGTCGCCAGTTTGGATTGCTCGGCCAAACTTTTGATTTCTTGCGCCACCACCGCAAACCCTTTGCCATGTTCGCCGGCTTTGGCCGCTTCGATGGCGGCATTTACCGCCAACAGGTTAGATTGCTCGGCCACATCGTCAACGGTGGCAATGATTTCGCCAATGGCCTGGCTCTGTTCGCTGAGCCGCACAATACTTTCGGCGATGGACTCCATTTGCCGGCCTACGTGGTTCATGCCGTTAATAGCCCGGTCCGATGCCTCTCGCCCGGCCTGAGATTTTTGCAGCGATTTGGCGGCAATATCAGACACGTAACGGGCTTTTTCAGTTGACACTTGCGCCGTTTGGCGCACCTCTTCAATGGTGGTGGTTGTTTCATTCACCGCGGTGGCTGTTTCTGTGGCGTTGGCGGTGAGCTGGCCGGTTGCCGTAGAAATCTGGCTGATGGAGCCGGTCAGCGTATCGGCGCTTTTAACAATTTCTTCAATCTGCTCCCGCAGGTTGGCAATCATCACCGTTAGCGAATTGGCCAGCACGCCAATTTCGTCGTGCCGACGGGTATGCTCAACCGCAACCTGTAAATTGCCCGCAGCAATCTGGCCGGCCACGGCCACAGCGCTTTTTAGGGGCACGGTGATGCTGCGGGCAATGCTGTAAGCCAGCAGGCTGCCGCCCAGCAAAGCCACCAGTAACGCCACGGCAGATGTAACCAGAACATTCCACTGGGACTGGCCGGCGTTATTGAGCATCTCTTCGGAGTTGGATTTGGCATAATCCTGCAAACTGATCATGTGTTCTTCAATCGATTTAACGTAATCCGCGCCTTTGGTTCGGGTGATTGTGGCCGCCCGGTTAGTTTGGCCCACACTGATAAGTTCGATCACCTCGCCCCGAATCGGTTGCCAGCCTTTGAAAACCGTCTCTGTTTCGTCAACCAAAGCCCGGCCTTCATTGGTTGTTGCCGCGGCCCGCACAATATCAAACTGCTTGAGTACTTCGTGCTCGTATTCATCAACAATGGCTTTGGCTAATTGCTGATCCTCCTCTGTTCTGGCCAGCACCAAATCTTTCATGCCCCGATGCATTTTGATGATGCCCACGTGCGCAGTGAGCACAGCCCGCGTAACCACCAGGGGGTGGTTATACATATCTGCGGTTAAAGATGCCAGGTAATTTATCTGGCTGAGGCTGTAAATACCTACCCCGCCCAGCACAATTAAAATGGCGCTAAAACTCAATAATAATTTTTGGCCAATAGTGAACCGCATGGTTGGACTCCTCTGAAAATAGCGAATAGCGAATGGCGAATGTAGGGGCGGTTCGCGAACCGCCCCTACCCAATTTTCATTGTGTCGTCCCGGCTGGGTCGTCCCGGCTGGGTTCGTCTCCCTTAAAAATAGGATCAAAAAAATTATTCAAGCATTGCCCTAAGGTTATCCATTACCTCGGCTGCCGTGGTATTTTCTGAACCAAACAACACGCTGTCCGGGGCCAGATTCTTTAAAACCAGCAGCGAGTTATTAAAATAACGGCTCGCCTCCCGGTTTTTGCCCTGCTGCCGGGCCATGTTACCCAACGCGACCATTGCCAGAGTAAAGTTGGGTTCCAGAAACAGCACTCGTTTGAACGCGCGCGATGCTTCATCAAATTGACCCTGTTCCTGCAAAATAGTACCCAGCAAATAGTAGTGGCCCGGATTGAGCTTGTCTACAGCGATGGTTTTTTCTGCCCAGTGCCGGGCTTCGGCCAGCAACCCCTGGTTGGCATACGCTTTAACCAGCAGCAAAAACGCCTCGGATTGAAACGGTAGCGCTGTTTTGCCGCTTTGCCCGCCGGCAGCCAGGTTTGGTTTGAGGGCGTTCACTGTTTCGGCGTAGCGGCCCTGTTGAAACAGCTTCAAAGCCTGGCCATATAATTTTTCTGTTACCACCGGTGGCGGTGGCGCCAGCCGCGGCGGCACAGGCGCAGTTTCCTTTGCCGGCCAGCCGGCCACGTTGCCCGGCTGAGTCGCTTTTTGATAAATGGTAAATCCGGCGTGTTGCACCGGCGCAAATTGCGAATAGTACCGGGTGGAGAACTCGGTTGACCCAACAATTAGCCAGCCGCCTTCGGTCAGGGCGCGGTGAAAACGTTTCACCACGCTATCAATACCGCGCTCGTCAAAATAAATCAGCACATTGCGGCACAAAATAACATCCAGATTCGCCGTGTCGTTCAAAAACAACGGGTAGGTATCCTCCATCAAATTGAGGGGGAAAAACGTAACTCGTTTTTTTATGCGCTCCGAAATCTGGTATTCGCCTTTTCCCCGTCGAATAAAATATTGTTCTTTAACCCAGGCCGGCGTGGCTCTAAATGACCAATCGCGGTAGCGCCCTTCTTTGGCCTGCTGCAGAAAACGGGGATTGATGTCGCTGGCCAAAATGGTGACCTGCCAGTTGGCCAACGCCGGGAAAAATTTATCAAGCAAAATGGCAATCGAATATGGCTCCTCGCCGGTACAACAGCCGGCGCTCCAAATCCTGAGTTGAGGCAAACTTGCCTGGCCCCGAGCGTTGATTAACGCGGGCAAAATATGGTTTTGCAGCACTTCGAGCGCGTTTTTTTCCCGGAAAAAGTAGGTTTCGCCAATGGTCAAATGGTCGGCCAGGGTTTCAATTTGCGTTTGGGTGAGCGGCGCAGACAGCAGCCAGTGAATACAGGTTTCAACATCGTCAAACCCAAAATCTCCGGCAGCGTGGGCCAGCCCCCGGGCCAGGTCGGGCCACCGTTTCTGCGGAAAGTGCAACCCCATCTGCGAGTTAACAAATTGGCTGATTTGGAGTAAGAGCGCCGGCGAAATAAGACCTTTCATCATCACACCTGAGGTTATTGAAGCAAATCGGCCAGCCAGGCTTCTTCTGTATGGGCAAAAAACTCATCCAGGCTGTGAATAAAAATCAATCCGTCCCCGGTTTTCACCCCGCCTTCAAGGCGGGAAACGCCGGGGAAAAGTTCTTTGGCCGCCACCAATGACCGGATGGACGGTTCAATAATGCCGCGCACTTCGGTAACCACAAAAGCGATCCGCCGCTCGTTGAGCTGCGCAATGACCAGTTGATCGTCAAGCTGAACGGATTGGTCTGGCAGACCCAACCGCCGGCGAATGTTGATCACGGGCACAACCGCGCCGTGAACATCAATGACTCCCAAAATGGCGGGCGGCGATTGAGGCAGCGGCGTGATCTCTACCGCTCTGATCACCCGTTCAACACCAGCCAGGGGCAAAGCAAAAGCCCGCGTATCTAAAAAAAAGAGGACGTACCGGAGCATAGCATCCATGCATTAACCATTTCCGGCTGTGAAACAAACCGAAAGTTTAGCTTTTATATTACACACGATTCGGCTTTATGTCAGTAAACTCCACGTTAACATTTTCTGCAGGCGGGCAACTTTTTTGCTCGGTGCATTTGGACTATAATGCGAGCCATTAAACCGTCGGTTATTTTAATCAAAGGGGATTATTTTATGCGCAAACATCTTGTTCTTACGTTGAGCGGGCCAGACCGGGTGGGGCTGGTTGAAGACATTACCGAAGTGCTGCTGAACTATCACGGCAATGTTGAGCTGAGCCGGATGGCTCGCCTGGGGGGTGAATTTGCCATTCTGATGCTTGTTTCTGCGCCAGAAGATCAATTTGAGCCGCTGCGCGAGGGGGTGCGGGCGCTGCGCGAAGAGGGCTACAAAGTGACAACTCGCCCCACCGAACGCGGTTACGCCACCCGCTACAGCGGTTGGCTGCCCTACCGCGTAAAAGTGACCGGCGCCGACCAGGAGGGCATTATTCATCATATTGCCCGGCATCTGGCCGAAAAAGGCATCAACATCGAAACAATGGACACCGGCATGTTCAGCGCGCCGATGAGCGGCACGCCGCTGTTTACCATGTCGGCCATTGTGGTGGCGCCGCCGGGCTTGCCTTTTACCGAATGGCGCGACGATTTGGAACATGTGGGCGACACCTTGAACGTTGACACAGAGGTAACGCCCTACACAGGTTAACCCAATCGCCGGGCAAATTCCGCGGCGACCGGCTCGCCGGCAGCGGTCATCAACTGCCCCACCGCCGGCTGGGCCAGCAGCGCCGCCACCGCCGGGCTGAGCGCCGGAACGTTTTTGGCCAGCCAGCTCTTCACGTAGGCCGCGGTATCCAGATCGGGCGGCGAGGCGGTCAGCGCCTCGCTCAATTCCGCCACCCGCTCCAGCGCGGCCTGCTGCTTGTCGGCGGGAACGGCAGACTCCACCTGCGCCTGCAAACTGGCCACGTGCCGGCGCACCTCCGCCCGCAGCTCGTCCAGCCGGGGCGGCGAGGCCGGCTGCGGCGAAGTGCCGCCAAAGCCCACCGAAATCTGCCCGCCGCTGACGCTGCCAATCTGGATAACGTTTTGCCCGCCCACGGCCACCTGCCCCGAATTAGCTGCCGGCAGCGACCGGCCAACCTCGCGGGCCGCCGGCAGCAGATTCACCTCAATTTCCGGCGGAGACAACGGCCCCGCGCCGGGTCGGTTGGCCAGCGCCTGGGGCGGGTGGCCCGTCGCGAGCGCTTGCTGCAAGGCCTGGGCCATTTTTCCGGCAGACGAGTAGCGGTCGGCGGGATTTTGACGCATGGCCGTGAGCACCACCTGCTCTACCGGCGCGGGCAGGTGCGGGTTAACGCTGGTCGGGGGCGGCCACGTCTCACTGACCAGTTCCAGCAAGATGGCCACCGGATTATCGCCCTGATAGGGCACCCGGCCAGTGACCATCTCGTACAAAATTACCCCCAGCGAGTAAATATCACTCCGCTCATCAACCGGCTGCCCCTGCGCCTGCTCCGGCGACATGTAGGCCGGCGTGCCCAACACCGCGTTTTTGGTGGTGTAACTGGGCACGCTCAGCAGCCGGGCGATGCCAAAATCGGTCAGCACCACCCGCCGGTCCGGGTTGAACATAATATTGGCCGGCTTCAAATCCCGATGCACCACGCCTTTGCTGTGCGCGTAATCAATCGCTTCGGCCAGCGCCTGAAACATGACCGCGGTTTCGGCCAGCGGCAGCAGCTTGTGTTTATCCCGCTTCGCCGACAGCTCCGCTTCCAGCGTGGGGCCGTCAATAAATTCCATCACCATATAATACAGGTCATCCTCGCGGGCAAAATCAAACACCTGCACAATGTTGGGATGGTGCAGGCCGGCCACGGCAATGGCTTCGCGCTCAAAGCGCTCCAAAAACTCACCGTCTTCAGCCAGGTGGCTGTGGATCACTTTGATGGCCACGTAGCGCGCCAGGCTGGGCTGGTAGGCTTTGTACACATCGGCCATGCCGCCCTGCCCCAGCCGCTCCACCAAATGATATTGCCCCAGGCTCCTGCCCACTAAATTGCGCCGGCCCACACTGACCGACTCGTAATACGGCTGGTGCTTTTGATACAGCGCCGGGTTGAGTTCTTTGGCCAGCGACAGCAGTTCGGTGAGTTGCAGGGTTTGCTCGGCGTATTCCAGCAGCCGGTCAATAATTTCGGACTTGCCGTTGCTCTGGGCCAACTGCTGATGGACCGGTTTGAAATCGGGCAGGTCAAGATAAAGCTGGCGCAATTCCGTTTCGGTCAGCGAAACCGTCAGTTCGATGAGCAGGGCGCGGATATTTTTGAGCAGATAACGGGTGGTTACCACCTGCCCCTCTTTGGCCGGCGACAGCCGGGAGGTGGGCAAATCGTCCGGCGGGGATGGCTGGCGCTCCGGGGTAACGTTTGCCCCCGGCACGATGGCCAACTCCGGCCGGCTGGCCGGGGCCGCTTCGATCGCCTTGGCCAGCGCCTCGGCCAGGGCGGCCCCGCTGGCAAAGCGATCCTCGGGCTGTTTGGCCAGCGCCCGCAGCAGCATCGCTTCGAGCTGCGGGCTGAGCGCCGGGTTAATCTGGCGCGGCGGCGGCGGCGACTCGGTCAGATGCAGCATGGCCAGATCGTGCGGGTGCGGCGCGTCAAAAGGCGGTTGGCCGGTCAGTATCTCGTACAAAATCACGCCGATGCTGTACAGATCGCTTTGCGGCACCACCCGCGCCGACGACACCACCTGCTCCGGGGCCATGTACTGCGCCGTGCCAAAAATTTCGCCGCGGGTCTGGTTGTCGAGCAGGGCCAGACCAAAATCGGTTAAAATGGGCCGGGCCTCGTTATCGAGCATAATATTGGAGGGCGTCACGTCGCGGTGGATCACACCCTGACCGTGGGCGTAATCCAGCGCCAGACAGATGGGGCGGATAATCGCGTTCACATCGGCCAGCGCCATCAGTTTTTGGTCGCGGCGATAGCCGGCCAGAATGACCGCCAGATTCGCCCCGTCGATGTATTCCATCGCCAGATAGAGCAGGCCGTTGGCCTCGCCGTAGCGATACACGCTGACAATGTGCGGGTGCTTCAACTGGGCAATGGCCCGGGCTTCGCGCTCAAAGCGGGCCATGTAGTCCGGGTCGGCCCGAAACGGCGCGTCGATTACTTTGATGGCCACCCGGCGCTGCAACCGCTCGTCAAAGCCGCGATACACGCGGGCCATCCCGCCGTGGCCCAACAGGGCTTCCAGACGATATTCGTCAAGCTGTTGGTAGAGCAGGCTGTCGCCTGCATGGTTAGTAGGCATTAGATTTACCTCGGTTGTCAGATTAATTACCCTTCATCGCCCTAATCTTCCCCTCCCCCAACCCCCTCCCCAAAATTTGGGGAGGGGGGACACTGAAATTGTGTGGTTTTTTGGGGGGGGGGGCCGGCCCAACACACACAAAAAAAAAAAAAAACCAACCCGACC
>CAYOXS010000119.1:0-15567 GCA_964407935.1 uncultured Caldilineaceae bacterium | reverse complement strand
GGCAGCGGCTACCGGCTCATCGCCGGGCTGTACCGCCCCACCGACGGCCAGCGCCTGCCGATTACCGCCAACGGCGTCACCAGCGACGCCCTCACCCTGACCACCATCGAGTTAAAATGAAATTCATTCCCAAATCGTACCCTTACAAGTCGTGGCAGTTTTGGCTCATCGGCATTGGGCTGGTGCTGCTGGTGGCCGTGCCGCGGCTGACTGCGCTCAACCAGTACCGCATTGTTGACGAGTCCGACCGCTGGCGCTGGGCCGAGGATTTTGTGCTGGCGCTCAACGACGGCGATCTGGCGGCCACGCGGGTGGGCGACGGCTACCCCGGCATTGTGCCGGTTTGGGCCGAAAGCATCTGGGTGTTTGGCGAGGCCGCCCGCCGCTCCCTGCTCGAAGGCGGCTGGATTGGCGACGCCGGCCTGGGCAAGCTGTTCCACGAATGGGACCGCTCCGCCTACCTGTATCAGCAGCGGCTGCCGATTGTGCTGCTGAACACGGCACTGGCGCTGGCGATTATTTGGGTAACGTGGCGGCTGTTTGGCCGGCGGGTGGCACTGCTCAGCGGCCTGCTCATCGCCCTGGATCCGTTTTATTTGAGCGATTCCCGCGTTAATCGCGCCGAGGCGCTTATTACCGGCTTGATGACGCTCTCGATTTTGTTTTTGATTTATTACGGCCGCAGAAAACAGTTTCGCTACGTGCTGCTATCTGGCATTTTTGGCGGGCTGAGTTTTCTCACCAAAATTCAGGCGCTGGCCATTTTGCCGGCCATCGCCCTGGCCGGCGGGTTGATCATTTTTACAGACAAATCCAACGGTTCGGCCTGGCCACTAAACAAGGAACGGGTGCGCCGCCTGGGCGAGTTTGGCATTGCCTGGGCGCTGATCGCCGCCGCCACCTGGGTGATTCTGTGGCCGGCCATGTGGGTGACGCCGCTGGAAACGCTCGATCTGGTGTACACTTACGCTACCCGCAAAGTGGGCGCGGAGGGCGTGAAGCTCTTTTTCATGGGCGAAACGTTTGAAGACATCGACCCCGGCCCAATTTTTTACCCCTTTGTTTTATTAATGCGCACCACCCCGCTGACGGTGCTGGGGCTGCTGGCCGCGGCGATTGTGCCGTGGCGCTGGCGCAATCGCGCCAAACCGGGCGCCTGGCCGCCCACCAAAGGCAGCGCCATCCTGCTGATTTACGTGCTGGTCTACGCCCTGGCCATGACTGTGGGCAGCCACAAGCAGGATCGCTACCTGATGCCGATTTTTTTGGCGCTGGATATTCTGGCGGCGCTGGGGCTGGTTTTTGCCTGGGCCTGGCTCAAGGAAAAGCTGGAAGTATGGAGTAAGAATTATGAAGTAAGGGATAAAAACCCTACTCCCTACTCCCTACTCCTTACTCCCCCTGTTTTAAAGAGCGCTCTCTTCGCCGGGGCGCTGGCCATTCAACTGGCCGCGGTGCTGCCGCATCACCCTTACTACTACTCCTATTTCAACCCGCTGTTCGGTGGTGGCGCAACCGCTGTGCGCACTATGCGCATTGGCTGGGGCGAGGGCATGGACCAGGTTGGCGCTTATCTGGGGGCCAAACCCAACGCCGAGCGACTGGTGGTCAGCTCCCGTTTTACACACAACATGCTCGGTTTCCCCGGCGAAATCATCACTTTGGGGGCGGATGGCCGCTGGACCAAAGCCGATTACATTGTACTGTACATTCAGCAGGTGCAGCGCCGGCTGGAACCCGGCCCGGAATTTCTGGATTATTTCCAGGCTCGAACGCCGGAAAAAGTCATCACCCTGGGCGATCTGGACTACGCCTGGATTTATCCCATCCCGTTTACCACGCCGGCCAACCCGCAGGTGAGCGTGATCCCTCAAAAAGCCGCGCTGCTGGGCTACAGTTGGGCAGCCAATTCGCAGCTTCGAATCGTGTGGCAAAATTTGGGGCTGCCGACCGGCGAAGCAGTGGCCGCCCGGCTGGTTGGCTCGCAGGCGCGCACCGAGTGGACCGCCTGCCCGCCCGATCCCGCCTTTGGCCGGCAGGCCGCTACGCCGCAAGCCTACGTTGAAAGTTTGTGCGCGCCAAATATCGCCGCGCTGCCGCCGGGGCTGTACTCGGTGGAGATTGGGCTGGCTCCGGTGGGCAATGTTGCCAGCGCCGCCGTGTTTGTTTTCCCGGAAGGCCGGCTCGCCGCCCAAATTGCGCCGGCCGGCGCGGTGGAGGATGTGCCGGAACAGGCCCGGCTCAAGGCCATTGCCGCCGAAACTGTGCCGCCGGACGCGACCGCGCTGGACCGCGTGTTTGATGGCCGCATCCGGCTGCTGGCTTACCAGCTCAGCCCTCCCCGGCCCCAGTCCGGCGACTCGCCGGAGCTGACTCTTTACTGGCAGGCGGTGCGCGAGCTGAGCGAAACCATCAATTTAACCGTGCAGTTGGCCGACAGCCGCAGCATTGCGCTGGGCCGGGGCGACACGCCGCTCTTTAAATTTAGCGGGCAGGAGTCCGAGCGCGATCACTGGTTCCCCGGGCAGGTGATCCCCACCCGGCACACGTTTCCGCTGGCCACAGCTCTGGACAGCCCGCTGGCCGGGCGCATCGAAATCAGCCTGGCCAACGAGGCGGAAGTTGGGCTAAACCCGACCACCGCCGCCGGTGAGCCGCTGGATAAAACAGTGGGCAAATTTACCGTCGCCCCGCCGGCGTGGCCCGCCACCGATGGTATTTTGCCGATTGAGGCCGACTGGCAAAACGGCATCGCGCTGCTGGGCTACACCCTCTCCAGCAGCCGGCCCCGGCCCGGCGAACAGGTGATGGTCAACCTGTTTTGGCAAACCGGGCGGCCCATCACTGACGAGGCGATGATTTTTGTCCATCTGGTTGACGGGCAGGGCCAGCTTGTTGCTCAAAACGATGCCCTGCCGCGGCAGGGCGCTTACCCCACGCCGTGGTGGCAGCCGGGGGACGTCATCGAAGATGGGCATCCGCTGGCGCTGCCGCCGGAGATGTCGCCGGGCGTGTATCAACTGCTGGTGGGGCTGTACCGGCCGGCTGATGGGCTGCGGCTGCCGCTGGCCACGGGCGGCGACAGTTTGTCGCTGGGCCAGCTTGAGGTTGGCCGCTGACCAAAGGCGGGGGTCAACGGCAGCTCATATTTCTTTGCCCATCCATCCCGACGGATTTATAATCAATGTTTTGATTAGCGCCCACAATTTTGGGCTAATCTACTTGAGTGATAGCACTGCACTTAACCGTGGATGCCTTTTCGCGCCCCCCCCCGGTGCCCCCGCCCCCGGGGAGGGGGGGGTGGGTAGCGGGTGTAATTTTGGGGGGTGGGGGGCCCAAGTTGGAACCCAAACAACCCCCACCCCCACCCCCCCCCCCCCCCCGGCGTGGGGGGGGGGGGGGGGCCCCCCCCCCCCCAAAGCGAGAAATTTTTGGTTCCACGGTTTAATACAGAGTTACCCTTCTTGAGGTGGCGAGAATATCTGTTAAATGATTAACTCTCAACGAACATTTTGGCGTGCAGATGTAGCGCTGGCGCTGGGGTTGTTTGGCCTGGCGCTGTGGCTTGGCACAGACAGGCTGACCCACTTTGTCACCGCCGACGAACACAACTGGGTTTATCGCTCCGGGGTGTTTCTGAACGCCTTTCTGCGCGGCGATTGGCCGGGAACATCGGTCTGGCTCACACCGGGAGTCACCACCACCTGGCTCGCCTCGGCGGGGCTGGCCGGCCACTACCGGCTGGCTCAAGCCGATATTAACCAGCCATTTCTGGATTGGCTGCTGTCATTCAACCGCAACCGGGTTGACCTTAACGAGCTGCTGGCCTTGCGCCGGGCAATGGCCCTGTTTTTAGCCACGATGGTGGTTGTCATTTTCGGGCTGGCCCGCAAATTATGGAGCAGGCCGCTGGCCGGACTGGGCGCGCTGTTGATTCTGCTCGATCCCCACCTGCTGTCCGTGTCGCGGATTATCGGCCACGACGCGCCGGCAACGCTGTTCATCATCACTTCGCTGTTGTCCTTTTTTTATGCCCGGCGGCAGGCTGCTTCGGGCTGGCGGGCGATTGGGTGGTTTGGGTTGTCTGGCGTTTTGGCCGGGTTGGGCGTGTTGAGCAAAGCGCCGGCCCTCTTTTTGGTTCCTTTTGCCGGCTTGATAGCGCTGGCCGATCTCTGGCAGCGCCGGGGAAGTATTGGCCGGTGGGCGATATTTTTGCTGGTGTGGGGCGGCGCATTGTGGCTAACGTTTATTGTGGTCTGGCCCGCGGCATGGGTCTCGCCGTGGGGGCAAACGTGGGCAGTGATCAGCAACGCCTTTTTGTCATCAGCGGGGCTGGAAGACGCCGATATTCAGCCCTACTGGGCCACCCCGGATTTGGGCCTGTTTTATTACGCCATTAACGGCGTGTTCAAACTCAATCCTTTTGTCTTTGCTGGTGTGATTGTGGCCGCGGCCAGCGGCATCCGTAATTTTACCCGGCAGCGCAACGTCACCGGCCTGCTCAACTCCGAAATTTTGTGGCTGCTGTTGTTTGCGCTGTTGTTTGGGCTGTTTATGTCGCTGGGGGTGAAGCAAAGTCCGCGCTATATTTTACCGGCGTTCCCGGCGCTGAGCTTTGTGGCGGCCTGGGGCTGGCTGAAAATTGCCCCCGCCCGCTGGCAGCCGCTCGAAGTTGGGTTGCTGGCCAGCGCGTCGCTGCTGCTGGCACTGGCGTACGCCCCCTACTATTTTTCTTACTACAGCCCCTTGCTGGGCGGCGCGATCACCGCCCCTCGGCTGCTCAGAATTGGCTGGGGCGAAGGCATGGACGAGGCCGGTCGCTGGCTCAACAACCGGCCGGATGCGGCGGCAAGCCGGGTTGGGGTGCGGTACAAGGTTAGCACCTATCCTTTTTTTGGCGGCGAACTGGCCACCCCCATTGACGAAGAGTTGGATTATGTTGTTTTTTACATCAAGCAAAGCCAGAGCGGCTACCCGGCTCCGGAAATTCTGGCCTATTTTGCCGATCAGGGCGCGCTGCACCGGGTGGTTATCAACGGTATTGACTATGCGCAAATTTATGCCGGGCCGGCCATGCAGCCCGTCGATAGCGGCGGGCGCAGCGATTTGCCCATTGCCTACCGGCCCGGCACCATTTACGCCCCCATCAGCCAAACGCTGACCGTTGATTTACTCTGGCCGGCTGAATTTAGCCGGAGCGAGCCGGTAACGCTGAGTCTGGTTTCGGCGGGCGAGACTTTGCGGCTGGATTCAGCGGCGGAAATTAGAGAGCAAGCGCCGGGGGTGAAGGTGAGCCGTCATACATTTAACTTGCCGCCGGAAACGCCCCGCGACACGTACACCCTGTCTATCGGTGATGCCCGTTTGGGACAAATCAAAGCCCGGCTAATGACCATCCCCGCCGATTTTGCGCCGCTTGACTTTGCCGCGCAATCCGTAAAATTAGTGGGTATCCGCCAGCAGCAGACCGGCCGGCAGTTGCAGGTTGATCTGGCCTGGCAGGCCTGGCCCAAAGCGACCAATGATTTTACAGTATTTGTGCAACTGCTTGATGAGGCCGGCCAGCGGGTGGCCGGGGTGGATGTCGCGCCGCAGTCGGGTTTTACGGCGCTGGATCGAAAAGAAATTATGATTGCCAGCAACACTCTCCCGCTCCCGGAAAATCTGGCGGGCGGCAAATACAAGTTGCTGATCGGCCTGTACTATTTTGCTGGTGATGAGTTAATCACCGTTGGCGCTGCAACTCTGGATGAGCCGATAGGGATTCAGTAATGCGCAAGAGACCAAAAATCTGTGTTGTATTGAGGTAGCTGTTTGACCCGGTTTCGATTACCCCGCAATCCATCTGTCTGGTTTGGTCCGTGCCTGTTCATACTGGCTCTGCTCTTTCGGCTGCCATACCTGGGCTCTTTTATGACCATCGACGAAGTGAAGTGGGTTGAGGGCGCGGGCCAGTTTACCACCGCCCTGGCCGGCGGCGATTTATTTGCCACCTACTGGCACTTTTTTCCGGGCATCACCATCACCTGGGGCGAAACCGTTATCCTGTGGCTGCAATATTTGGCCAGCGATACCACCAACATCACCGCTTTTGTTGAAAACCAGATGGCCAACCTGCCCGGCCTCATCGGCGCAATGCGGCTATCGCCGGTAATCATTACGGCCTTGGGTGTGGCCGGCGTTTTCTGGCTGGCCCGGCCGCTGCTGGGCAATGGTGCGGCGCTGATTGGGGCCGGCCTGCTGGCCACCGACCCGTTTTTTGTGGCGCACTCCCGCATTGTCAACGGCGATGCGGCCGCGGCCGTGTTAATGATGCTGGCCCTGCTGGCCTTTGCCCAGTTATGGGCCGTTTGGCATTGGTCAAAAGTTGGGCTGGCCGGCATGTTCGCCGGGCTGGCCCTGCTTACCAAACTGCCCGCGCCCATTATTTTGCCGTTTATGGCCGTGCCGGCCGGGTTGGGCTATGTAAAAGACAAAAATTGGCGCATGTGGCTGCTGGCCCTGCTACTATTTGGTACGATAGCGGCGGCCACGTTTGCGCTGCTTTTTCCGGCCATGTGGGTGAACCCGCTGGAAACGCTGCGGCTCATTTACGTTGAAGCCTTTGCCGTTGGTGAAATCGGCGAGGGCCACGACACCTTTTTTATGGGGCAAATCAGCAACAATCCCGGCTGGCTGTTTTATCCCTACGCCATCACCTTTCGGCTGACACCTGTTACGCTGGCCGGTCTGCTGTTTTTGCCGGCCTGGCTGTGGTCGCAGCGCCGGGCGCTCACTGGGCCGCGGGTGAGGCTGGTGATCACTTTGGCGGCTTACGTAATTTTGGTGATTGTGTTTGCCAACGTCAGCCCCAAAAAACTGGATCGATACGTGATGGCCGTCATTCCGGCGCTACTGTTACTGGCCGGTGTGGGCCTGCACTGGCTTATCATCGGGCTGGCCGGCTTTTTGGGCCAACGGTTGGCGTGGGCCAAACTGACCCCAGTGCTGGCTGCGGCAGTCATCGCTCTGCCGGCATGGGTTACGGTGGCAAATTATCCCTATGTGCTCACGACCTACAACCCTCTGCTAGGCGGCTTCGCTCGTGCAGTTGAGCAAGTTCCGGTCGGCTGGGGTGAAGGGATGGAGCAGGCCGCGGCCTGGCTCAACGCCCAGCCGGATGCCGCTAACCTGCGCGTATCGGCCTGGTACAGCGACATGATTCGCCCGTACTTGCGCACCCAAACCGTCAGCTTCTCATCCAGTGGGAAAGACCAGCTTGCCGCCGACTACGTGGTTTTCTATATCAATCAAACCCAGCGACAGAACCCCTCTCAAGCTTTGATCAATTACTTTGCTCAATCCAGGCCTGTTTTTCAGGTAGACCGGGAGGGAACGCCTTATGTGTGGGTTTACCGGGCGCCGGCTATACAGCCGGTTTCTGGCAACCCCAAAATTGAAGGCCGGGCGCAGTTGTTGGGGTATAAATGGCAGTCTGAGTCGCCTTTGCAAGCGGACAAAACCGTTGAGTTTACCCTGTATTTGCTGCCGTTAGGCCCACTGCCGGCCAACGAAACCTTTACCGTTACCCTGGCCACTCCAGATGGTCAAAAATGGGGGCAGTGGCAAACAAATACCAGCCAGAACTGGCGGCTGGACAGCATTATTGAATGGTCAGGCCGACTAACCTTGCCCCCAAATATGCGCTCGGCAGATTATCAACCAGTTATAAGCCTGATCGACGAAAATACCGGGAATGAAGTAACCCATTTTTTGATAGAGAGCGGGAACACCATTCACCTTGACGACGAGTTCAACAAAAATCAATGAAATACGCTTGTTGAATCTTACTACCTTTGCACTTTTTAAATCAGGACACAGATTTCGCAGATTTACACAGATTTTCTTGGAAATTTTTTGCTTCATCTGTGCTTTCTGTGTAAATCTGCGTCCTATTTTGAGCGAAGTTTGAAAAGTGCGAACATAGTGAATCTGAAGATGCTCAACAACATTAAAGAAAATCAACACCTTGAATAAAGCAGCAACAGCAAACAAAAAAGGATATTTTTCGCCAGGGATAGTCGCTCTCGCCTATGCGGTGCTGACGTTGGTAGTTACTTACCCATTAGCAGCCCAGGTCACCACTGGCGTAGCCGGTTTTGATGGGCGAGATGCGTCTCAATGGGTGTGGTTTAATTGGTGGGGGGTAAAATCCTGGCTGGCGTTACAACAAAGTCCGGCAAATATTACGTGGCTATATTATCCGCAGGGAGCATTCCACCCCATATTATTAGCGACAATTTTTGAACCATTAACCGCGATGCCATTAACGCTGGTATTGGGGGCAACAACAAGTTACAATTTGGCCTTTCTGGCCTCATTTGTGCTAGGTGGATTCTTAACCTATCTATTTTTGTTATCCGTAACACACCATCGAGCCGCTGCTTTTATTGGCGGTTTGGTTTTCATTTTCGCGCCCAATCGAATGGGACATGCGGCGGCGGGTCATTTATTATTGATAAATACCTGGTCGTTGCCACTGTATGCCTTGTCGCTGGTGTATCTGTTTAAAAAACCCTCTTACCGCTGGGCAATTACGGGAGGGCTGGCGTTAGTCGCTTTAACATTAACCCAACCCATTCATCTGGCATATTTTGCACTGCCATTTTCTTTAATTTATGTAATATATATTGCCACACAAAAACAACAGTATCCACGGTTAAAAGCCGCTATTCCGTATCTGGGAACAATGGTTTTGGGCAGTGGTTTAATACTGCTGCCGTTCTTCTTCCCTCTTTTGCAAGAAGCTTTACACAGCCAAAACCAGGTATTTACTTACACCGGCATAGAAGAACACTCAACCGATTTATGGGCGTTTTTTTTACCCTCACCCAATCACCCCTTGATTCTTAACGGCGCGGAATTTCTCAGTTGGCCGAGCCGGGTAATCAATTCGCAACGCCAACTGGAAGAAGGATTGGCCTATTTAGGGATATTACCGGTGATATTGGCCATTTGGGGAATCATCCGTCAACGGGCAAAAACTTATGTGTGGTTGAGTTTAATGATCATATCGGCCTTGTTAGCGATGGGGCCAATACTACATGTTGGGGGAAACGCGACAAATATTTCTCTGCCATATCGATGGCTTATGGATTTGCCATTTATAAGCTGGAGCCGAACTCCAGGCCGGTTGAATGAAACCACTTCTTTGGCTTTGGCAGTTCTGGTTGGTTTGGGAACAGCAGATTTCCTGATTTTGTTACAAAACAAAGGCCAATTCTGGTGGAAACTGGCAGGGGGGGTCATAGCGGGTATTATTTTTTTTGAATATCTTATTATTTATCCCTTTCCTGTTGGCGGTCAAAAAATCCCGGTCTTTTATAAACAGTTGCAAACAAGTGCTTTCAACGGTTCGATTATTGATATGCCCGTAACCGGCTCTCGCCGGGCCAGCAACTTTTCACTGGTATATCAAACCATCCACAACCAGCCGATTGCGGGTGGGTACATAGAACGTGACCCGCCCGGCACAGTGGAATGGGCGCAATTTTTTGATCGATTGCTTTCTCCTCCTGCCAGCGATGTTATCAAAAATACGCCTTCCCCGGCGATTCGGCAGAAAATATTATACCAGTTGGGTATAAAGCAGGTTGTCGTTCGGCGTTGGCTGATGACCGACAGCGCAGCGAAAGCCAGTTTTAATTTTATACCGGAGATTTTAGGCCAACCGTATTATGCTGATGACGATACGATAGCCTGGCAAGTACTCCCGGTTACGGATGATTTACCTCCTTTCACCGTTCTGGTAGATGAAAAAGGGTGGGAGGGACGGAATGATCTGGGTGTAATCCGGCTGAGAGAAAAGGGCTTATTGTTTATTTATACCGCTCAGCCATTAAACAGTACACTGACGCTCCAATTGGCAGACTCAACCCAAAGGCTGGATCAGCACATTTTTATCAATGATACATATTATGACAAGTTGACTCAGGGACAAGTTGATCTTGAAATTCTACTGCAACTAAAGGCCGGGCTTAACTGGGTTTCATTTCAAGTTAAAAATTGTAACGATTGTCAGGTGGATTTTAACCGGATTGCGCTGGAATAATTAAACTGTTTTCTTGCTCTCATATCAGTTATTTACTACCTTGGCACTTTTGGAATCATGACACAGATTTCGCAGATTTACACAGATGTTCTTGAAAATTTTTTGCTTCATCTGTGTTTTCTCTGTAAATCTGTGTCCTATTTTGAGCGAAGTTTGAAAAGTGCAAACATAGTGAGTTATTTTCAAGTTGGCACCGTTGATGTACTAACGGCTCTGTTTGTGCCGATTTTATTTCAATGATATAGTCAACGGGCTGTCACAATTGGACAGCAACATCAATTTTTAAGCTCGCTTTCATTTAGTCTTATGAATCAATCTATTACTATCCAACCTCTTAACCCAACCCATGCCTCAGCCGTGGCAGCAATCCATCTGGCCTCGCAAGAAGGAACATTTCTAACCTCTCTGGGGCAAGAGTTCCTGACTCTCTTATATAGCCAAATCAGCCAGTCGGTTTATGGAATCAGTTATGTGGCTTTATGTAACTCAGCCGTGATCGGATTCATAGTCGGCGCAACTCAAACTGATGCCCTATTTAAGGAAGTCATCGTTAAACGTCCTTTACGTTTTAGCTGGCTGATCACCAAACAAGCCTTATTCCGTCCCGCGGTATTTTGGCAAGCTCTCAAGACATTAACCTATCCCAAACACATTACCGTTGGTGAACCTTCTGCCGAATTACTGGCCCTTGCTATTGAACCGGGTTGGCGCAACCAGAAAATTGGCCAGGTACTGTGCCAACAACTGGCGCAAGATATAAAAAACCTTAATCTTAACTTACTGTGCGTTACGGTTGACGGCCAAAATAAGGGCGCCTTGCGATTTTACAAAAGAAACGGGTTCATTCATGCTAGCGACTTTGAGATGTATGGACGGCCGATGGTTCAATTGAGTCTGACCATTTCTGAGTCAATCTTAACTTCATGCTTGCCGGTAACAGCCCCGGTTCAGCTTAACGATGAGTCTTCGCCACAATCATAGCCACCTCAACCCATTATGAATCAAAACTTTTCCAGGTATCACCCATTTAAACCGGGCCCAGTATTGGCTTTCGCGCTGGCGCTGACTTTACTTTTGGGGCTGTTTTTGTGGCTCCAAACAAAATACCTTCTCCATGACTCCTGGAGTTATGACCAGGGCTACTATTTACTGGTAGCTCAGCTAATTCAGCATGGTTACGAACCTTATCGAGAAATTTACATGAGCGAGCCGCCGCTCATGGTCTGGACTATCGGGCTATCGCTGGGTTTGTTGGGGTCAATCAAAGGGATGCAAATAATTATTGTGCTGTATTCTTTGCTTGCTATCACTGCGGTTGTCAGTATTGGCGCCTCGCTGAACAATAAATGGACGGGTCTATTAGCCGGTGGCCTGTTGGCCTTCAATTATTCGTTCTTTTTGGGTGGCCACAGTGTTGGGCCAGAAATCCCCTCAATGAGTTTGGCATTGGTAGCGCTGGCCGCGGCTTTACGTTACAACAATTCCGGTCGCCTCAGATGGATTGGACTTAGCGCGGTTGCCATGGCCGGCAGTGTTCTTATAAAATTTTTTATGCCCTGGTTGGTCCCACTGATCGTAGTGCTGATCACCCTGCCGCCGCTAACCGTCTCGCTGTCATTCCGATGGCACAAGCTGTTCTCCGATTGGCGGCGCGTGTTGAAAAACTGGATATTGTGGGCTGGCATCTTTTGGGTGGTTGTCCTGGTGAGTTGGTTTGCGTTTGATGTGGTCAATCTTATCGACCAAACCATCCTTTTTCATCTCCTCAAAAGCGAAGGTACTGAGTCGTCGCCCCGTTCAGAGAATATCAACCTCATCATCAAGGCCTTATGGCTTACCCCTGTAATCGCCGTTGCCGCTCTGACGGGCCTGGTTAGAGCCGCAACCAACCTTACTCCCAGGGGTTGGATACCATTGGCTTGGCTAGGGTTGGCATTTCTATTTCTGTTGGGTTACTCTCCGTTGCGCACAAAACACACCATTGTTTTGGCCCCAATTCTGGCGGTGCTGGCAGCCTATGGATTGATGGTTCTTATCCGGCTGTGGCGAACGCAAAAATTGGGGGTCAGGTTGGGTGTCGCAGCCGCCATAATTGTGCTTGTACTACTTTCAATTCCGGAATTGGCCCGCAGCTTTGCCACGCTGGACGCTTCTACCAAACCCATGCTTGACCAAAAAATGCAGCCATTGGCCGACCTGCTTAACCAGTTCACCAGCCCCACCGACTGCCTGATTACCGATAATCCCTACCTGCCTGTTACGGCCAACCGGATGGCGCCGCCCTGGTTTTCCGGTCTATCCTATGCCCGGTTCCAAAGCGGTTCACTCACCGCACAGCAAATGATCGATATCACCAACAGTCAAAATTGCCAGGTGATGGCCCCCATTCTGGACCGCATCAAAAACGCCAACCGTCCCTATTACGATTGGGCCAAAAATAATTACGTGCGGGTATGGGTGCTGGATGGCAAAGAAATTATGTTGGCCAAACCTCTTGAGCAGGTGCAGCCACTTATCCCGCTCAACGCCAATTTTAGCAATCAGGTGCAGTTAGTCGGTGCAGATTGGTATCCCATTGAACAAGGCGGCTATTTAACCTTGTACTGGCGCACCCAACAAAAATTTACCGATGGTTATAAAATCTTTGTCCAACTCAGGGACGAGTCTGGCCAAACCGTCGCCAACGCCGATCACGAAGCCTACGCCGGATTAATCCCGACTCAAATCTGGCCGGTCGGCCGCATTTTCAAAGACACAAACAAACTAATCGTGCCCGCAAACCTGCCTCCTGGCGCTTACAACTTGTATGTTGGCCTGTACCACCCGGCAACCGGTGAACGTTTACCTATCCTGGCTGATAGCAGCGGTGAAAACGCCGTTATTATTCCGAGGATTGTCGTGCGGTGAGACGGTCACAGTTCAACCATCAAAGGCCCCACCAACTCGCCGCGCTGGCCGTCATCGCCGTGGCCTTTGCCCTGCGAGTTAAATTTCTGGGCCAGTTCAATTTCCACATCGACGAATTTTACACCCTGGCCGCGGCCAAATTTGTGGCCCAGAGCGGCGCGCCGCGCTACCCCACCGGCCTGTTTTACGATCCCGGCCTGCTTTACACCTATCTGGCAGGCGGATTATTTTGGCTGTTTGACGTCAACGAGGCGCTGGCCCGCTGGCCGGCGGTGGTTTTTGGCGTGCTGGCCGTGGCCACGCTGGCCCGGTTAGGCCGGCGCGTGTTGCGCTCGTCGGGCGTGGGGCTGCTGGCCGCGCTGTGGCTGGCCCTCAGCCTTGAGTCGGTGGAGTGGGGCGGGCGCGCCCGGATGATTTCGCTGGCGCAGTGGCTGGCGCTGGTTTCGGTGCTGCTATTCTGGCTGGGGCTAACCCGCAATTCGAGCCAGCACCGCTGGGGTTTTGCCGTCAGCAACGGCCTGACTCTGCTCAGCCACTTTTCAACAGTGGTGCTGCTGCCGGCCTGGGGTGCGGCTGCGGCCGGGCTGTGGTGGCTCAAAGCAGCCCGCCCGCGCTGGTCGCTGCTGCGCGATGGCCTGCTGGCGCTGGTGGTGGCCGGCCTCGCGCTGACCTCCGGGGTCTTTTTTCAGCCGCCGCCCAGCCAGCAATTTCAGGTTGGCGCAACCAATTTGGGCGACAAAACCAGCGCGCTCACCGAGAAGTTTCTGGATTTCCCCCCGGATTTGCCGCACGCCGCCAACACTTACCTGCCCTATTTCATCGCCCTGCCCCACGGCCCGCTGCTGGCGCTGGCCACGCTCGGGCTGGCGGTGAGCCTGTGGCGCGCCCTCAAAAAACGCCCCCAACCGCGCGATGTCGGGGCGCTCTATCTGGCGGCAATTTATGTCGCGGTCATGCTGGTGCTGGCGCTGGTTATTTCGCCGCATTGGCAGCGCTCGCGCTATTTGCTCATGCAGGCGCTGGGCGTTTTTTTGCTGCTGGCCGCCCACGGCTGGCGCGAACTGCTGGCCATCGCCGCGCCGCGCCTTAAAAATAAATGGGGACGGCCGGCGCTGGCCGCCGTGCTGGTCATCGGCTTGACCACGCCCTTTGTCATCGCGCTGGACAGCATTCTCACCGCCGGCAGCGGCGGCTGGCTGCGCTACGATTTGGCAGCGGGATTCATCGCCGAGAATAAAGCCGGCGGCGACAAAATTATGACGATGGCTTCGCCGGCGGCGCTGCTCTATTTGAACCAAAACGATTATTATTTGGTGCAGAATTCGCCCAAGCTGATTACCCGCCCCGATGGCCGGCCCGGCGACCGCTACAGCGGCGCGCTGTGGCTGGACAGCGCCGAGGCGCTTTCACTGGTGCTGGCCGGGCCGGATAAAATCTGGTTGCTGGTTGAAGAGTTCTGGCTGTTCAATAGCTACGATGGTTATTTGCAGCAGCAAATTCTGTTTGAAATGGACAGGTTGTGGGGCGAGGGCGGGGTGTGGGCGCTGGCTTCGCGGCCCGGCGCATGGCCGCTGGCCCGCCAAATGGATACACCCGTCGCCGCCGAGTTTGCCGATGGCACCCGGCTGCTGGGCTACAGCGCCGCGCCGTTGCCGCCGGCCCCCGGCGGCGTGCTCTACCTCACGTTATTCTGGCAGTCCGGCCAGATTCCTTTTGGCGCAAAGGTGTTCGTCCATCTGCGGGATGAGCAAAACAACACTGTGGCTCAGGCCGACCATTTTATTTACGACGGCAAAGTTCCCGGCTCGCGCTGGGACTCGCTCACCGAAAACGACTCGGTTATCCGCGATGGCGCGGTGCTGGCCATTCCGCCAGATTTAACGCCGGGGCGCTATCGGTTGCTGATCGGCTTTTACCACCCGGAGTCGTTTGAACGCCTGCCGGTGGTTAACGACCAAAGCGGTGAAAACGGCGTCATCCTCAGCGAGTGGCAGGTGCAATAATCAAATTGTGACAAATCGGCCCAATCCGGTACAATTCTATCCCGATTGAACACATAACGGGGGATAGATGGCGTCCGAAGAGCCGGCCAACCTGAAAACCGAGGTGGTGATTATTGGGGCCGGGCCAACCGGCCTCACCGCGGCCTACGAATTGAGCAAGCTGGGCCGGCAGGCGGTGATTCTTGAAAAAGGCCGGCGGGTGGGCGGCATCGCCCGCACCGAGGATTACAAAGGCTACGGCGTTGACATTGGTGGGCATCGCTTTTACACCAAAGTGCCGCAAGTTGAGCGGCTCTGGCGCGAGGTGATGGGCGATGATTTTTTGCACCGCCCCCGCCTGTCGCGCATCTACTACAACAAAAAATTTTTTTACTACCCCATCCGGCTATTTGACGCGCTACTGAAACTTGGCCTGCTGGAAAGCGCCCGGGTTGGCCTGAGCTACCTGTGGCGGCGCATCAAGCCCCACCCGGTTGAGGAAAATTTTGAGCAGTGGGTTTCTAACCGGTTTGGCCAGCGGCTGTACGAGGTTTTCTTTAAAACCTACACCGAAAAAGTGTGGGGCAT
>CAYOXS010000118.1:0-15603 GCA_964407935.1 uncultured Caldilineaceae bacterium | reverse complement strand
GTCAGGAGTCAGGAGTCAGGAGTCAGGGGGTGGTGATAACTCACTCAACTCACCGAACTCACTCACGCTCAAACTTTTTTGGCGCGCCGAGGCCATTCCCACCGCCGATTACACCACCTTTGTCCATGTGCGCAACGCCGCCGGCGAAACCGTGGCCCAAAAAGACCAGCCGCCGCTGGCGGGCGCGTACCCCACCGGTTTGTGGGAACCGGGGGAGGTCATCGCCGATGAAGTTGACCTGCCGCTGCCACCCGATTTGCCGCCGGGCGATTACTCGCTGGTGGTGGGGCTGTACGACTTTAACACGGGCCAGCGGCTGGCCGTGCCCGGCAGCCCGGCCAACGAAATAACGCTGCAACAAGTAACAATTAGCAATGAACAATGAACAAGTCGGAATGACGAATGACGAGCGACCGTTTTAATTGGCGTCTGGGATTAATCTTACTGATTTATCTGGCGCTGGCTGTGGCTTACAGCGTCGTCACGCCGATTGGCCGCGGCGCGGACGAGTGGGCCCATTTTTGGTACGCTCAGTTTGTTGCCCAGCATGGCCGGCTGCCGGCCTCTGCCGCCGAGCGTGAAGCCGCCGGCTACAAAAGCGACTGGCCGCCGCTGTACCATGCGCTGGCCGCGGCCGTCACCGGCTGGGTGGAGACCGACGGCCCGCCCACCTTTAAATACCGCGCCGACAGCATTCGCCGCGGGTTGGTCCCGGCCGATGGTTCTGACGCCATCCTCCACACCGAGGACGAGCTTTTTCCCTGGCAGCAGGAAATTTTAGTGTGGCATTTGGGCCGCTTTTTGTCGATTGCCTTTTCGGCGGGCACGCTGCTGGTTACGTATTTCATCGCGCTGGATGTGTTCTCGGCTCTGTTGCCCAACTCGCAACCCGCAACCCGCAACACGCCCGGTGATTTACGACTATCTCCTAACATATTGGCATTGTCTGCCACCGCCATCCTCGCTTTCAACCCCCGTTTTCTGTTTACCGGCATGCTGTTCAATTACGACAGTCTGACGCTGCTGCTGTCGGCGTTGTTTTTGTGGCTGGCTATTCGCGTAGCGAGTGGGCGCTATCCGCGCTGGGGATTTTGGGGGCTGGGCGCGCTGGCCGGGCTGGCGCTGGTAACCAAATATTTGGCCCTGCCGCTGCCGTTGGTGATTGGGCTGGCGGCCTGGATTCGGTCGGCGGGGGCGCATGGGCGCAAGGGAGCAGGGAGCAGGGGGGGCAAAAATCGCGTAACACGCACCACGCATCATGTTCTACGCAGCCGCATCTTCTGGAAATTTATCGCACAGGCCGTATTTGCCTACCTGCTCGTTACCGGCTGGTGGTTTGCCTACCTGATCTTCACCTTTAACGAAATAGGCAAGTACGGCCTGCTGCTGGGCACACTGGCCCCGCTTATTCGCGGCGATGGCAGCGACCGCACCGTTGAAACGCTTTTTGCCTGGCTCAGCGGTGGGCAGGCTCCGCCGCCGGCCGTCATCGAACAGCAAAGCTACTCGGCGTGGCAGATTGTGACCAGTTTTTTTACCACATTCTGGGGTAATCCCATCGCCCAGCCCTACCCGCTCACCTGGTTTATTGCGGCCATGACTGTGGTGATGGGATTGGCGGCCATCGGACTGATTTTATATTTACGAATCCCGAATTACGAATTACGAATTACGAATCCCTCCCTCCCCATTCTTTTGCTGTATTGCGCGTTGCCGCTGCCGTTTATGCTGGCCCGCCTGTTTGGGGCGCGAGATGCGCTCGAAGCGGTACAGGGCCGGCATATTCTCTTTTTGGCCGGGCCGGCCGTGGCGGTGCTGCTGACGTGGGGGGTGGTAGTTTTGAGTTCTCAGTTTTCAGTTTATAGTTCTAAATTACGTTTTACGTTTTACGTTTTACGTTCTACATTTTACGTTATGCTGGCTTTGCTGCTCACTGGCGCTATCGGCCAGCTTATTTTTATGGTAACCACCTATCCCCCGCCGCTGCCGGTGAAAACCACCCCTTTCACCCCTTCCTCCTTCACCCTTCCTCCTTCATCCTTTACTTTGCCCGGCGGCGCGCAACTTATTTCCTCCTCTCTTCTTTCAACTCCCAACTCCCTGCAAGTTGATCTATTCTGGCGCGGCGGCGATGACTTTGCCCCGGAAGATTATCAGCTTGAACTGGCGCTGGTGGATGGAGCGGGGCAGGCGGTTGCTGGCTGGCGCGGCTACCAGACCCAGGCTCGTTACCCCACCCGCGCCTGGGAACCCGGCGACATTGTGCGCGACTCCGGCTGGCTGCCGCTGGCGGCCGTACCGCCCGGCGAATATGCCGTGCAGTGGCGGCTGCTCGGCGCGGGTGGCCCGCTGTTTGCGTGGCAAACGCTTGAGAATTGGCGCGTGGCGAATGGCGAGTGGCGAGCGGCAAATGGCGAATGGACGCTCTGGCGTGACGGCCAGCTAGCGAACCAGCCGCTTTACACCGAACGCGAAACCGCCCAGGTTATTTTTAATCCAAAATCCAAAATCCAAAATCCAAAATTGATTGGCCCCGATGGCCAATCCTTCCCACCGGCCTTCGCCGGTCCCGGTTGGGCCAATTTCATCGTCGAGCCGGATTGGCCAGCGGGCGATTACCGGCTGGCCGGCGCGGATGGGGTGGCGCTGCGGGTTGCGCCTTCCCGGCGCAGTTTTTTGCCGCCAGCAGACATTAGCCCGCTGGCCGCCGATTTTGCCGGCAAAATCAAACTGCTGGGCTACCGGCTGCCGTCGCGGCAGGTACAGCCGGGGGACGGGTTGCCCATTACGTTGGTGTGGCAGGCGCAAGAGTGGCTGGCCGAGGATTTTGTCATATTTACCCGCCTGTTAGATAATCAGCAGGTTGCCCACGGCGGCTACGACCGCCGCGCCCGCGAAAACACCAGCACCCTGCTGTGGGCACCCGGCGAGGTAATACCCGATGGTTTTGCCGTGCCGGTGGATGCCGACGCGCCCAGCGGGGTTTACTGGCTGAGTGTGGGCTGGTATCGGCGCGGCGGGCAAGCCGAGTCGCTGCCGTTACTGGACCCCACCAGCGGCCAGCCCACCGGAGCCAGCGCCGTAACTATTGGCCCCATCAAGGTTGGCGGCCCGCCGCCGGGCGCAACGGTGGAGCAGGCTCATCCGCAAAAGGCAGCAGATGCCGTTTTTGGCGAGCAGATTAAGTTATTGGGCTACGATATGAGCCTGGATTTTGTTGAGTCAGACCAAAATCCAAAATCCAAAACCCAAAATCTAAAATTGACGCTTTACTGGCAGGCTCTGCGCCAACCCGAGGCCGATTACACCGTGTTTGTGCATGTGCGAGACGAGGCCGGCAACGTCATCGCCCAAAAAGATCAGCCGCCACTGGCCGGCGCGTACCCCACCGGCCTGTGGGCTGCCGGCGAAATCATCAAAGATGACGTCAGCGTGCCGCTCGGCGGGACGCCGCCGGGGCAGTACAGTTTGGTGGTGGGCCTGTACGATTTTGCCAGCGGCCAGCGCCTGCCGGTTGCCGGCGCGGCGGATAATGCATTTAAGTTAACCACTGTGGAAGTGGGATCGCAATGAGTTGGTCACATGCCAGGGCCATGATCATGGCCCTGAAATCATCAAAATTAATATTCAGACTGGCGCAGTTGGCGGTAATTGGGGCGCTGGTTGGGTTGGTCGTAACCTCCAGCCTGGCTGTCTCGGAAGGGCCGGATGAAGTGGCTCACTATTTTTTTATCCGGTATATTGCCCAAAATGGCCGCCTGCCACTCAATGCCGCCGAGCGGTTAGAGGCCGGCTACAAAGCCGATTTGCCGCCCCTGTTTTATTTGCTGGCCGGGCTGCCGGCCACCGCTCTTGATTTAAAATCGCCGCCCTACTTAAAAAGCAACCGGGATGAAGTCCGGCTAAATCTGATTACCGGCATAAAAAACGTTACCGGCTGGCGTATGATCAAAACCGAAGACCCGCTCCGGGGGCAAATTTTACTCTGGTATTGGGCGCGGTGGGTAACTCTGGCTACCGGGTTGGCAGCGGTGGGGCTGATTTTTGTCCTGGCGCGGGCGGTTGCGCCGCCACATCCCTGGCTGGCGCTGGCGGCAGTGGCGCTGCTCATTTTTTTACCGACGTTTGTTTATATTAACAGCGTTACCAATTACGAGCCGCTCACTGCCGCGTTGATGGCCGCTTTTGTGGGGCTGTTGTGGGTAACGGTTAAGTCTCCCCGCCAAAACTGGCGGTATTTGGGGCTGGGCTTGATAATTGGTTTGGCGGCTGTTACCCGCCAAACTGTTTGGCCGGTGCTGGCGGCTGTGCCGCTGCTGGTGTTGTGGCTGGCGTACCGCCGGCGATGGGGGTGGGCTACCCTGTTCTGGCAGTTGGGCCTGTACTCGGTGGGGGTGCTGCTTACTTTTGGGGCGTGGCTGCTGTACCTGCTGCTTTATTTTAACAAAATAGCCGAAAAAGGCTGGCTGTGGGGGTTGCTCAGCCCAATTTTGATTGGCGATGGCAGCGGCCAAACCTCGCTGCAAATTGCCAGCCTGATTTCAAACGGCCAGATTGGAACGGTTGGCCCGGCGGCGCAATCCATCACGTTGGGCCAGTGGGCGATGGCGTTTTTTACCGGCCTGTGGGGCCACCAAACCTGGCTTTTGGCGGGAGCAGTAATATTGTGGGCGGCGGTGCTGGCCGGGTTGGCAAAAATTTGGCGGCAGCAGCGGTTGTGGTTAGGGCTGCTGGGAACAGTGGTGGGGTTGCTGCTGCTGTTTCCGCTGCTGCGTTTTCTCTTTTCCGGCAAAATCGACCCGGCGGTATCGCGCCATTTTCTCTTTCCGGCCGCGCCGATTCTGGCGGTGGGGCTGGCAATGGGCGCGTCGGCCTGGCCGCGATTCCGCCCCTATTTAACCGGCTTGATGCTGGTTCTGGTAGCCGGTTATCTGACCCAAAATGTCAACCAGGTGACGCAAGCGGTCCGACAGGATTGGGCGTTTCCGGTTCAAACTGTGCCGTTGGCCGCAGAGCCGGTGCTGGCTCAATTTGATACCATCACGCTTATCCAGAGCAAATCCAGGGTTGATGGCCAAACGCTTGATCTGGCGCTCCAGTGGCGCGCCGATGGGTTGACCAGCCAGGATTATCGGATGGAAATAACCCTGCTGGATGCCGCCGGCCAGCCGCAGGCGCGCTGGCTGGGCCAGCCTGTGAATGGCCGTTACCCCACCCGGGCCTGGCTGTCCAGTGATCGGGTCCGTGATGATATTAAAATACCGGTTGCCGGGTTATCCGCCGGTGATTACCAGCTCCGGTTGCGCGTACTTGGTGACGATGGCCCGGTGCCGGCGGCCTCCGGGGAAGTGGTCGAACTGGGGGCAGTGTCCATCAAGCCTGTGCCTGCTCCGGTTACAGGCCAATTGCGGCTCAATTCCGGGCCAATAGAGTACACTTTCTGGCCGCCGTCTCCGCCAATAACCGGGCTGCCGTTGTTCACCGAGAATCAATCAATAATGTTTACAGTTGCGTCTCAATTGGCGGCCAATGGGATCGAACTGGCGCTGGTTGGCCCCGGTGGGGTGGCGCATGCGCCGGCTGACCAAACCGGCCGCACGCTTGTTTTTACGGTTGCGCCTCAATTTGCCGCCGGCGAATACAAACTCCGGGCCGGTCAAGCCTCTGCCCTGGCCGAAAGCGAGCCATTGTTGCAGGTTAAAACGCAGGAACGCCAGTTTGAAGCCGGCCCCATTGCCTCACCGCTGGAGGCCAATTTTGCCGGTTACGTGACGCTGCTGGGCTACAATCTGCCCCGGCAGCAGGCTCACCCCGGCGAAGCGCTGCCGCTGACGATGTATTGGCAGGCCCGGCGAATTATTGGGGCGGATTTGATGACGTTTTATCACTTGATTGGCCCGGACGGTCGGCAGTACGGCGGCGCTGATCGCCGCCCGCGAGATGTGTACAGCACAATGTTGTGGGCATCCGGTGAAATTGTTGACGACCCCTATTTATTAACTGTGGCTCCCAATGCGCCGCCGGGCGATTATTATTTGTTGGTGGGGCTGTATTTGCCGGTGGGGGTAGCGCCGGTTTCTCTGCCGCTAATGCAGGATGGGCAAATGAGCGATGTGACTCACGTCACCATCGGCCCTATTGCGGTGGTAGCCGGAGGCGAAAACCCGTAATTTTGAAAAGGCTGCGATTATTGTTTTCTCGCGTCAAAGCTCATTTGGGCTTGATCTTTGTTTTGCTGCTATATCTGGCGGTGGCTGTTTATACCAACCTCCGGGTGCCCCTGCATTTGGGATCCGATGAAGTAGCCCACTTTATGTTTGCCCGCTTTGTGCGGGAAAACGGCTATTTGCCGCTCTCCCCGGCAGACCGGTTGGCCGCCGGTTATAAATCGGACCAGCCGCCGTTAAATGCGATGGTGGTGGCGCTGGCCTATTTCTGGGGCGATTTGGGGCCGCCGCTGATCAAACTCACCGAAAACCAACCCCGCCGCCAGCTATCGGTTATTGCCGATAATTATGTGGGCTGGCAGCAGGCGCTCAACACCGAAGACCCCTGGGCCGGTGAAATTTTGTTTTGGCGGGTGGGCCGTTTTGTTTCAACGTTTTTTGGGGCGGCTACGCTGGTGGTTGTCTATTTTATGGCGCTGATTATTTTTGACGGTTTTGCTTACCCGCGTCGCTGGGCCGTGGCGGCGGTGATGAGTGTGGCCTTTATTCCTACCTTTGTGCTGGTGAGCAGCGTCTTTAGCTACGAAAGTCTTGCCGGTTTCTGGCTGGCCCTGTATTTATTAACAGCCATCTACATCATAAAAAACCCGGCCAGAAACAGGCTCTATTTTGGGGCCGGTCTTTTTATCGGGCTGGCCATTGCTACCAAGCTGAGCGCCATTGTGGCCCCACTGGGATTAATTGGATTAACGTTGGCAACGGGTTTTGCCCGCCGCTGGCCGCTGTCTGGCTACCTGAAACCGTTGTTTTTTGGGGTGTTGGGCGTAACGTTGGGAGCTGGCTGGTGGCTTGCCCTGATTGTCATCAGTTTAAACCGGGTGGCCGAGTTGGGCTGGCTGGCCGGTTTACTGGCTCCGATTATCAAAGGTGACGGCAGCGATCCGACCGCGGCTAAAGCTATCGGCCTGCTGTCCGGTTCGGGCGACGGCGGGCCGGGCTTGAAGTTATTGGGCTGGCAGGATTTGCTGGACTGGCTTAACCTGATTTTTACCACGTTTTGGCGCTATCGGGATCAGGGCGCCGGGCCGGAAACCGGATCAATTTACCTCGCGCTTAAATGGGCAACGGGGTTAATTTTGGTCGGGCTGGTTAAAATAGGGTGGACTCAGCGGCGGGCGCGCCCCTGGTTGGGCTTATTTTTGGGCCAAATTGCGCTCTTTACTTTTTTGCCGCTGGTGAGGCTGGTGTTTACCGGCCCCGGCGGCGATGGCCATAACGGCCATCACATTTTGTTTCCGGCGGCGGGCGCGGTGGCGATTCTGAGCGCCTGGGGGCTGGGCAGCCTGTTTCCCCGGCGGGTTAGCTGGCCGTATGTCGGCGCGATGGCGCTGGGTGCGGCGCTCTTGGGCTGGAGCATTGTCCGCGCTGTTCAAATTTATCATCCACCGTTGCCGGTACGGACTGTGCCGCCCCTGCTGCCCGCCGAAGCTCAATCTCAATCGATCAATTTTGGGCCGGTTGAGTTGGTTGGCTATCAATTGAACGGGTTGAGCGCGCCCCGGCAATGCTGCGTGCCAGACTCCCCGGCTTTGGGCGTTAATTTGTATTGGCAGGCGCTGGAATACAGCCAGCAGGATTACCTGACCGAGGTGAAGCTGGTTGACCGGGCCGGGCAGGTACAGAGCGCCTGGTTGGGCTATCCGGCCAACGGGCGCTATCCTACCCGGGCCTGGGACCCCGGCGATGTTGTCCGCGACGAGGTGTGGCTGCCGCTGGCCGGGCTGGCGGCCGGCCCCTATACCGTCACCCTGCAATTGCGGCAAAGCGATGACTTGCAGCCGGTTCAAGCCGAGGTGACGCTCACTCAAATTGAGTTGACAAACCCGCCCCCGCCGGTCAATGCCGTCACTGTCTGGCAGCAGGGCCGGCCGGCTGCGGCAGCTCTGCCGGAATTTGCCAGTTGGCGGACCATTCAAATTACTGCCCCGGCCAATAACCGCGCCAGTTTGTCCGGGCCAGAATCGGTCATCCAGCCGGCGTTGGTCAATGGCGGGCAGACTCACCTGTTTATTGTTGACCCGCGCTGGCCCAAACACGGCGAATACAGCTTGCGGCTCGAGGCCGAAGGCCAGCCGGCTACCCAAACCGGGCCAATTTTGCGGGCAGCGGGGCTGGGTAGAAAAACAGAAGCTCCGCCCAGCCAGGTACCGGTTGAGGCCAATTTTGCCAATCAGCTTAAATTATTGGGCTACAATTTGCCGCAGCGGCGTTTTCAACCGGGCGCTGAAATCCCGGTGATGCTTCAATTGCAGGCGCTCAAAACCATGCCGGCCGATTTTTTGATGTTTACCCGCTTGCGCGATGCCGCCGGCCAGGTGTGGGGCGGGCACGATCGCCGGCCGCAGGGGTTGTACAGCACTCTTTTATGGTCGCCGGACGAAGTTGTTGAAGATGGGTTCACAATTAATATCAAACCGACTGCCCCGCCGGGAGTCTATTACGTTGATATTGGGTTTTACCTGCCGGTGGGCCAGGCGCCGGTATCGCTGCCGCTGGTGCAGGCCGGGCAAATGAGTGATGTGACCAGCGTTACCCTTGGCCCTGTAAAAATTGGCCGTAACCCGCCCGGCCTTACGCAAGCTGCGGCTAACCCGCAGGTTGTGCTCAACCAGCCTTTTGGCGATGCGCCCAACCTGACCTTGCTGGGTTACACGCCAGAACCTGCCTCTGACAGCGCCCAAAACTTAAAACTGACGCTGTTCTGGCGCAGCGAATCGCCGCTGCCGCTGGATTACACCACGTTTGTTCATTTACGCAATGCCGCCGGCGAAACCGTGGCCCAAAAAGACCAGCCGCCGCTGGCCGGGGCTTACCCCACCAGCTTGTGGGATCCCGGCGAAATTATTGCCGATGAAATTACCGTGCCGCTGGCCGGGGTTTCGCCGGGCGAGTACACTGTGGTAATGGGGCTGTATAACCTGGCTGATGGCGCGCGGCTGCCGATTCCAACTTTACCCAACAACGAAATCTCGCTGGGAAGCCGGGCCTTCGCGCCATAATGATAATTTGTATGCAAACCTGTCTTCCCCCGGCGAATAATCTTCTTGAGTTACTCGCAAATAATACCCGGTTTTGAGGTTAACGCAGTTATGAATAATTGGTTCAGGTTGGCAGCGGCAATTATTGCAATTTTATATATAACTATTGCCTTTGCCTTAAGTGACGTAATACCGTTCAACAAAGGTCCCGATGAAGGTAGCAACCTCAATCAGATCGCTTTTATTGCCGAAAAAGGCCGAATATCGACGTCTCTGGCCGAACGTGCAGATGAGGGAGCTGGAGCCAATCAACCAGTTTTGTATCACCTGTTCTTAGCCTGGTTAAGCCGGGGGCTGAATCTTGATTTAAATGAAGCGCCGCAAATAAAAATATTCTGGGATTCCTTTCGTTATCGAGCTATAGATGTTGTAGATGATAAACCCTGGTATTTGTTATCTGAGGATCAACAATGGCCATATTATGGCCGGATTCTCACGTTGCATCTGGGGCGATGGCTTTCGATCATTATTAATGGGCTGACGCTTCTGGTTACCTTTCGCATCGCGCTGGAATTACGCCCGCAAAAGCCCTGGTTGGCCTTGGCTGCTGCCGGTCTGTTAGCGTTTATTCCCACCTTTATTTTTATGAGCGCCGTCCTCAATGAAGATGCATTGGTGGCTGTTACCTCCGCTACTTTATTGTGGATGCTGATCAGAATAGTAAAATGGCCAGATCGTTGGCCCCCTTACGTGGTGCTGGGGTTAGCGTTGGGTGTTTCGATCACCACCAAATACACGCTGATTTTAGCGCCCTTAGAAGTGTTGCTTGTTGCCGCAGTTGTTGCTCGCCGGAATGGGTATGATTGGCGATGGTGGTTAAAACGGGTCAGCGTAGTTGGTTGTTGCGCCATTTTTGCCACAAGTTGGTGGTTTACCTGGAATATTTGGTATTTGAATGAAGTGAGTACGCTGGGCTGGGTGGCCGGATTAGCCAAACCTTTTTTTACCGGCGGCAGCGACAGAACTCTGGCCCGATTGGGGTATTTAGTTAGCGGCGGCAGTATTGGGGAAAGCGGTGTCCCGGCCGGTCAATCGCTGGGGACATTTTCCAGTTGGTTAAACATCACCTTTTTAACCTTTTGGGTGATTAGCGTTGGCGGCGTATTCGCCGGTTACCCTTATGTTTTTTGGATTGTGATGATCTTGTTGAGCGTTGTCGTTTTTGGCCTGTGGCGATTTTGCCGCACCCAAACCCCGGAGTGGTTTTGGGTGGTGCTGTTAATTGCCCACGCGAGCATCTTTATTATTCTCCCACTGGTGCGATTTTGGTCATCTCGCCGGATTGGTGAAACTGCTCAGGGCCGGCACATTCTCATTCCGGCGGCGCCGGCTATTGCCATACTTTTGGTGTGGGGGCTGGCGGCGGTTGTCCCGCCCCGATGGCACAGGCCGGTGTTTGCCGCCGTTGTGGCTGCGTTCATTGGCTGGAGCGGGCTGCACCTGTACCAAATGACGGTGAACTCGCCGCCGCTGCTGCCCATGCGCACCGTGGCTCAGGCCGCCGAGTGGCTGCCGCAGCAGGCCAACGCCCGGTTTGGCGACAGCATCGAATTGGCCAGTTATGAACTTGACCCCCAGCCGGCGCAGGGTCGGTTGAATCTTAACCTGGCCTGGCGCTCGCTGGCGGCGGTGAATGAAAATTACCGGCTTCGGGTAGCGGTGCTCAATTCTGCCGGGCAGCCGGTGAGTGAATGGCTGGGCTACCACGGCGCTGGCCGCCTGCCAACGCTGGCCTGGGAACCCGGCGACTCCGTGTTTGACCGGCTAATGCTGCCGCTGCCCAATCTGCCCGCCGGCGATTACTCGGTGCAGGTGCAGTTGGTTGGTGTTAACGGCCAGCCGCTGCCGGCGCAGCCAAATAGTGGCGATGACTCGCGGCTGGAACTGGCCCGCTTTTCGCTGGCAGAGTCATCGGCCTTTGAGTTTGACCCAACCGGGCTGGCGGTGTGGAGCAGCAGCGGCCCTCCCGCCGAATTGAAATTCCGGTATCCCGGCACCATCTCCATTGTGGTCGCCTCGCCCAAAATTGATGTGCAACTGGCAGATGCAGCCGGACAGCGTTACTCGCCTGATTCGGCAGCCGGTGGGGTGTTCAATTTTGTTATCGGCCCGCGCTGGCCCGGCGGTGAATATCGGCTGCAAATTGATGGCCAGTCCACCGGCCCGGCCATCGCCGTGGACAACTGGTGGCCGCGTACATTTGAGCTGCCGGCCGAGATTGAAACGCCGCTGCACGCCAATTTTGCCGATCAGGTCTATCTGCGCGGCTACTCGCTGCCGCAAAAACAGGTGCGGCCCGGCGAAGCGTTCCCCATTACCCTGTACTGGCAATCACCGCCGGATAAAGCGCCGCAGGCCAATTTTATCCAGTTTAATAACCTGCTCGATGCCAGCGGCGCGCCGCGCGGCGGCTACGACCGGCTGCCGTTGGAATATTACAGCACTCTGCTTTGGGCGCCCGGCGAGGTGGTGGTTGATGGCTACGCCGTGCCGGTGGATGCCGACGCGCCGCCGGGCGAGGTTTATCTGGATGTGGGTTTTTATCTGGTAGTTGGTGAGGCCGGGGTTAACCTGCCGCTGGTGGTGGATGGCCAGATGACGGGCGTGACTAGCGTGGCCATTGGTCCAATCGAGGTGCTAAAGTAATGTTGCATCACCGAAATTTGCTTGTTGGCTTACTTTTACTGGCCTTTCTGCTGCGCGTGTGGGGGCTGGATTTTGGGCTGCCCTACGATTTTCATGAGGATGAAAATTACTATCTTGACCCGGTGTTGGCCTGGCATATAGATGGCAAAGCGGAGGCCGGGCTGGATCCATCGCTGTTTGAACGGCTGCCGCACAAATATACCTTGCTGGCCGGTTATTGGTTGTGGTTTAAGCTGTCGCCCTATGAGGCTTCTGAGCAGTGGGCAACGGCGACGTGGTTTTTTGCCCGGTTTTGGAGTGTTGTTTTTGGTGTGTTAATGGTGGCGCTGGCGTATCCGGCAGGTAAGCGATTGTACGGTAAACGGGGTGGGGCGCTGGCAGCCGCCATTCTGGCCGGCCTGTTTTTGCCGGCTCGCGAGTCCCATTTTGCCGTTAATGATACGGCCGTAACGTTTTTTGTGCTGCTGGGCGTTTATTTTAGCGTATCGCTTTTTTGGCGCAGGCGGTGGCCGGATTTTGTGCTGGCCGGAGTTGTGGTTGCCTTTGCTGCGGCTACCAAATTAACCGGCTGGTTTACCTTTGTGGCTTTAGCTGCCGCCTATCTTTTAACATTTGTCAGTTGGGGCCAGCCTGTGGGGCTAACCGAAACAAAACTGGCCGGCCGCCGCAAAGAGCTTAAATATTTGGGGTTAAGTTTTTTGGGGGTAGCGGGGGTTATTGCCCTGATCGCCGTTCGTTCTTTAACCGAGTTGCCCGGCTTTGTGAACGGGCTTGTTCAATTATTTCGGGCTGTGCCTTATTTTTACACCAATAGCTTTAAAGGGATTCAGATGGCCCCGGTGTCGGGCTGGCACTTTTATTTAAATGTGCTGGGCTGGGGCGTTGGTTGGCTGCTGGTGGGGGTAATTGTTTGGGCGATGGCCTCAGTTTGTTGGCGGCGTTATCGCCCCGGACTGGCCGTGGTTATATTTTCGGCGGTTTTCTTTTGGTACATTGGCGGGCGGGAATTTCTTTTTGCGCGTTTCATTTTGCCCATTGTCCCGCCCCTGGTTTTATTGGCCGCCGGCGAGTTAAGCCGACTAAAACCGTCACGGTTGGCGGGGCGGTATCAGGCTATTTTCTGGCCGGCGCTCGCCAGCCTGTTGCTGGCCCAACCGCTGCTCACCTCAATTTGGTTTGATTACCTGCTCACCCGGCCGGATACCCGCCTGGAAGCCTCTGAGTGGCTCATTGAAGAGTTTTCCGCTGATACGGTGATTGTTAAAGAGGCTTATTCTGTTTTCCCCGCAACAGTGCTGCTCAATAAACGCTGGCCGTCCAGAGAAATCCAGTTGAATGAACGCGGCTCAAACCGCAATGACCCCGATTACTTTGTGGCGCATAAAACAGATTTGATTGTGACCAGCAACTATATTTCTGGCCGGGCGCGCCACAACCCCGCCGAAGAATCCGCCCGGCTGGCTCAGCAAGCGCTGTTAGCCCAAAAAGCGGAGCTGATCAAAACATTCAACCCGTATCGAGGCCAGGAGGACCCCAATCGCTGGTTTTATCTGGATGAACTCTACGGCCCGGCCGGTGAAACCCTGTTTCGGCGGCAACCCGGCCCGCTCTTAAAAATTTACCGGCTGCCCTATCAAAATCAGCCTTACAGTCTTGAAATGCCGCCTGTTTCGGCGCCGGTGCAGGTTAATTTTGCCGATAAAATGCTGTTGTTGGGCTATGATTTGCCGGTGCGCCGGGCCAACCCCGGCGAAGCCATTCCCCTCACGCTGTATTGGCAGGCGCTGGCCAAAATGGACAAGAATTATGTGATTTTTGACCACCTGCTCGACTCGCAGCAGCGCAACTGGGGCGGCTACGACCGTTGGCCGCAGGAAACCGCCAAAACTACCTTGTGGCAGCCCGGCGAAATCGTGGTCGATACGTTTAACATCCCGGTCGCGGCCAACGCGCCGGCCGGTATTTACAGCATCGATATTGGCCTGTATGCCCAGGACGACTCGCAGGGAACGTCGCTGCCCGTGTTTCAAAATGGCGCGCCCATCGATCAAAATAGCATCCGGTTGGGGCCGGTTAAAGTTGGCGCGTCGGCGTTGGGCGGAACCACAATCCGGCCTGATCCGCAAACGGCTACAGCCGCTAATTTTGATAACCAGATTGAGTTACTGGGATTTGATTTGGCTAATCCAGCACCCAACGCTCAAAACCTGACTTTGACTCTGTACTGGGAAAGCCTGGCCCAAACACCGGTTGACTGGTCGATTTTTGTCCACCTGCGGGATGCCGCCGGGCAGACGGTGGCCCAAAAAGATGGCCCGGCCGGCGGCGGGCAGTATCCCACGTCGCTGTGGGATGCCGGCGAGACCATCAGCGATAACCTGACTGTGCCGCTGCCCGACAACCTGCCGCCGGGCGCGTACCAGCTTGTGGTGGGGCTGTACAACCTGACCGATGGCGCGCGGCTGGCGCTGCCCGGCCACCCGGACAATGCGCTGCTGCTGGACACCATCGAGTTAAAATAAAAAACGGGGCGCGGGTGTGATGCCGCGTCCCGTTTTTTGTAAACAACCTCACCGCTTATGCCGCTTCAATCGCCTTCACTACCAGATTGCCCATTTCTGCGGTGCCCACTTTGGTTTCGCCGCTCCAGGCCAAATCCGGGGTGCGATAGCCCTGGCTCAATACCGACTCAACGGCCGCTTCCACGGCGTCGGCTTCAACGGCCAAATTAAAGGTGGTGCGTAGCATCATGGCCGTGCTGAGAATGGTAGCCAGCGGGTTGGCGATGCCCTGCCCGGCAATATCCGGCGCGGAGCCGTGAATTGGTTCGTACAGGCCAAACTTGCCGCCGGCCGCAGACGGCGCATCCGCCAGCGAGGCCGAGGGCAGCATGCCCATCGAGCCGGCCAGCATGCTGGCTTCGTCGCTGAGAATATCGCCAAACATGTTCTCGGTGGCAATCACGTCAAAATCGCCGGGGCGGCGAATCAGATACATTGAACAGGCATCCACCAGAATATCCTCGTACTCCACATCCGGGTACTCGGCGGCCACCTCGTGGGCTACTTCGCGCCACAGCCGGCTGGAGGCCAGCACGTTGGCTTTGTCCACCGAGGTGATTTTTTTGCGCCGCTGCCGGGCCAGGTCAAATGACACCCGCATCAGCCGGCCAATTTCCTCTTCGGTGTAATACATCGTGTCAACGGCGGCGCGACCGCGCTCGTTATCCTGCCGGCCTTGCGGCTGGCCAAAATAGAGGCCGCCGGTCAATTCTCGCACAATAACCATATCCACGTTGGCAATCACTTCTGGTTTGAGGGTTGAAGCCGCGGCCAGCGCCGGGTAAATTTTTACCGGGCGAATATTGGCAAACAGCCCCAACTCTTTGCGCAGTTTGAGCAGCCCCTGTTCGGGCCGGACGGCGGCTTTGGGGTCGCTCCATTTGGGGCCGCCCACCGCGCCCAGCAGCACGGCGTCGCTCTGGCGGCAGGCGGCCAGCGATTCGTCGGGCAGGGGATTGCCGGTCTGGTCGATGGCGATGCCGCCGGCCAGCGCCTCAATAAAATTGAACTCGTGGCCAAACTTGCTGCCCACGGCGTTTAAAACTTTCACGGCTTCGGCGACGACTTCCGGGCCGATGCCATCGCCGGGGAGAAGGGTGATTTTGGCTTGCATAGTTAAATGTGGCTCCT
>CAYOXS010000117.1:15551-15831 GCA_964407935.1 uncultured Caldilineaceae bacterium | reverse complement strand
CTGCCTTCTGTCCGTTTCTACCTTTCAGTCATGCCGCCCAACGCTCCCAATCACGCGATTGGCAAGGTGAGCGACAGAAAGCTGCTATTTTTGAACTCCGCAAGCCCAACCAAACCCAACAAAAACCGATTGTTTTTGACAACCGCTGCCCTGCGGCAATTTTAGCCCGCCATCCCGCCGGTTCGAGCGCAACACTCCCAATGAGCCGCCCGACTGAAACCTTCGAGGGAAATCAAGCCTTACGATTAAAAACCCAGCTCAATGGGTCGGCAGCAAGCGG
>CAYOXS010000117.1:0-15541 GCA_964407935.1 uncultured Caldilineaceae bacterium | reverse complement strand
AGGCCGTAAAGCCAGCTACTCCTTAAACCCTGTTCTGCAACGATGTTTTTGCAAGTATTTTGAAGCAGGTAAGAGACTTTTTGGTAGCTTGAATTCTTGTGTTAAATCCAGAAATAGATCTATTGTCTGGCTCCTACTGTCTCTTTTCTTCAGTATACGATACCATCTGGCCCCAATAACTGGCGTTGGTGGTGTCGCTTTCGTCATCTTCCAGATTTGCCAGTCACAAGAGCTTTCATGGTCTGCCTAAAGCCAAACCCGCAAACAGCTTGCCAGCGGTTCCATGGTTTATGGCCACACGTTGCTCATCGCCAAGCGAATAGCTTTGAAGCATACTGTCAAACGCGCTCACCAGCGGTTCCGGAGCAAAGGGCCAGTCGCTCCCGTAGGTAATGTGATTGGCATCCGCCAATGACAGGAGGCTCGGGAGAGTTGTCGGACTGGTTGACAGAGCCGTGTCAAAGTATAACTTGCGGAAGACATCCAGCTCAGTTTCCATGAATTTCTTTGGGTTCAGGGCCGCTAAACCGCCGTATTGAAGCCTGGGAAATAACAAACGATGTGCCGCATACGGCACAAAACCGCCCCCGTGAGCCAGGACGTATTTTATGTATGGATACTTGATCAACGCCCCGGACAGGTACAAATTTGCTACCGCACGGGTAGTGTCAAGCAGAAAATCCGCAACAAATGGCGGAACGCCGGGAACCTCCGGCCCGGGTAAATACCCCGGATGAATGAATACAACGCTCTCTCGACGGTTCAACTCGACCAGCAACGGTTCAAACAATTTGTCCCCCAGATAGATTCCGCCCGCATTCGCCAGCAAGATGACGCCAGCCGCGTGAAGCTGATCCATTGCGTAATTCAGCTCATTGATGGCCCCCTTAACATCCGGCAACGTAAGAGTTGCGAAAAAGCCAAAGCGCCCGGAACCTGACGCCACAACCTCAGCCGCAAATTCGTTAACCTCGCGGGCCATTGTGCGTGCCGCGTGATCATCTCCAAAGTGCACGCCGGGCGGTGCGATCGAAAGGATCCCTACTTGAATTTCATGTTTATCCATCATTTCGACAGCCGCGGCTTTCTCCCAGGGTGGCATTGCCATGCCGCTGAGCTTTATACCCTGGCTGTCAAGCCATTTAACATAGTTGGGAGGAATATAGTGCTGATGGGTGTCAATCTTTAGTGATTGAGGCACCTCAGCATCCCCGGGGCTATAAACGTTGGAGGAGAATGGATTGCAGGCCGACACTTCTGTGGCAGCCACCGCCACACCCATCAATTTGAGAAAATCCCGCCGCGAAACTTTACGTGAAGCATGCGTTGCCATACCTACCCTCCGGAAGCTTCTGCCATCAATGAAACCCTACTACCACACTGCTGTCCCCCACCCGTTACAATATATCACGTCGCCATCCCGCCAACGGCAGACAGGGTAGATCGAGAATTGCAGGTTTGTATCGGGAGGATGCGCCTCTCATTAGTACCGCTCTGGGCCAAAGATCAACATATTATGATGATGTCGAAAGATTTCTGTGGTGAGATGTTCTGCAATAGACCAGTTTGATACGAACCCACAATCAAGCTTATTCTGACTCAAATCCTGTTCAGTTATGGTTTTACCTTGGTTTGATGATACATCTCAACTTGGCTGGCTAACGCCGCTGTTGTGCGGCAGCCAGTGGGCGACGGCAAGTTGCACTTTTGCAACCTTCGCAGGCCCAACCAACTCCAACAAAAACCTTGCTTGCCAATTCGCGTGAAACAGGCGCTACCCCGGTGGGGAAATACCCCACCGAAGAAATGGATCGACACACCAATACATCACTAACAATCGCAATTTTAATCAATTTCTTAGGATTGGGTTGTTAGCTGCGACACTGGCTGGCCATGCAAGCCTCACGTTAGTATAATCCTTTACGCACCAAGATAATCTTCCAATATCACAACGTCTATCTCTGATTCCAGCCGCTTCAATTTCTTGTCGTTACTTACCCACAGCGTCGCACCGCTGACAATCGCTGTTGCTACCTGGATCGCATCCGCCGGCCTTACATTATGAGCCACTCGCAATTGTGCGGCTTGACGTGCTACTTCTCGGCTTACCTCCACTATCCTTAAATGCGGAAAATTAACCAGCAACGCCTCATATTGGCGAGCAATATCTGCCCGATTAATCCGCCAGGGGTGTACAGTCAATTCCATCAAGGTGACGGTTGACACCACACCGTTACATTGGCCCGTCTCTACTATTTTTAATAATTGTTGTGTTAACGGTAAATACCACCGGTTCGCCTCAAGATGGTAAATGAAAATTGATGTATCCAAACCGATTAACTGATGAGAATCTAATCGCTGCCGGAAGACTGCATCCATGCGTCTCTTTCCCGTTCAAGATAAGCGTCAGTATCCATATCCTGCCAGATGTCTTTATGCAAACCAGCCAGGTAGTCGGCATAGTTTTCAGGTTGAGGCAACAATACAATTATTCCATCTTGAACATCAACCAAAAGGCGATCACCCGCTTGAATATTGAGTTGTTTACGAGCCAAACTGGGTAAGGCAATTTGATAACGATTACTGACTTTTACACTAATAGTTTCGGTCATTTCATCACCCCTCACAAAGCAAAACGGCTTTATTGCTTTGTATTTTACCCCGGCTATAACTATATACCAAATTAATGAGGGAACTAACGGTCAAAGAGAGTGGAAAGTAACAAGCAGCTAATGCCCCCCAATCACGTGCCCAAATCACCAGTTGGGGAAGGCCAAGCCTTGCGCCAAAAATCTTGCTTGCTGGGTCGGCTTGAACCGGCTTGTTGGACGGGCCTGGCGGCGAAACCCACCAGCAGCACCATAAACCTACCCCCATTGTCAAGACCACGAAATGGGAAATTTAAGATAGATTATTGACCCGTCCTGAATAAAGTTTACAGAGACAGACCGAAAACAGGACGGAACCTGTCATATAATGGCGGCCACTCTTTGCGTGGGTCTCTCCCTGTCATGGTTTACCTCCTCAATTGCACAAATTGATAACTTTGATAAACTCAACGTTGAGGCGGCGGGAGTGCCATATTTACTGACATATCCACGGCTTGCGCCCGGCTTTTACATAGCGAGGAGCAGGTGCTCGCACCCGATTCTGAGCGCAGCAGGATATACGGTACATGCTGCCCGTCTATCGTGACCTGTATCAAAGTGTCCGCTGGTACGGTGGGTGGATTGCGAAGCTCAAACTGTAGAACGATAACACACTATGATTGATAGTCCCTGTATGCTTCATAAGTTATTGAAGCCCACCGTGTTTTCAAACGTGCAGTTGTAAAAGGAGAAAAAACTATGCGAACCACAAAAGTCAAAGAATTAACTCTGGAGGCATTTTTGCCGTACGGCTCATTTGCGAATTTTATTGATCCAACTTCCGAGAAAATCGGGACATCACCTGTTGAGTTCTTCAGAGATATATTGTTTCAGGATTTGGGGCCGCGCGGCACCGCGTCGTTCTCAACTTGCCGGGTCGAAAAACGGGACATGGTGATTGACATCTCTGAGTATCACACCAGCACGGCAGAAGGAATATTGCCGCTTGATAACGACGTCCTTATTCATGTGGCCCCGGCAACTGTTTCCGACGGGCAAGTTCCCCTGGACAAGATTGTCGTTTTTCGAGTCCCCAAAGGCACGATGGTGGTTATTCGCCCGGGTGTATGGCATCACGCCCCATTTACCACCAACAACGAACCCGCCAATGTCTTGATTGTATTGCCGGAACGCATCTACGCCAATGAGTGCGCAAGTTTCCCGTTGGAAGAAAACGATAGAATTCGTATCGAACAATAGATGGCGTTCTGATTTTTAGTAAAATCGCGGATATTGTGCCAGCTTTGCTCAAACTGGCCGGCCATGGTATCTAACCACGGTTGCATGTCCCGTTCGCGGGGCGCTTTGGGTAGCGAGCGTCGTTTCTTTTTAAAACGTAGGTTGTAGAATGTGGTGAATGTAACGATACTTTTTGAGCCATTTAAGCCAGGCGCCGACGGCACGAAAAAATCATCGCAAGCGCTGAAAGCGGCAAAATAGGCATCAAAATGCTGTACTTAATGGACGACAGCGTGTTACCCGCCATCCAGATTATTTTTCTGTTGGGCTTTACCCTGCATAATCTGGAGGAGGCCGTCTGGCTGCCCCGCTGGTCCACCTCTGCCGGCAGATTTTACCAGCCGGTTCAAACCGACCCGTTCTTTTTCGCCGTGATAGTCATCACGCTGAGCGGCTATGCTCTGACCGCGCTGGATTTTCTGGCCGGTGATTCAATCGACCTGTTGCGATATGCCTATCTGGGATTTGTTGGGATGATGGGCCTCAATGCCATTTTTCCGCACCTGGCGTTAACCGTGGCCCTCAAAAAATATTGCCCCGGTTTGATGACCGGCCTGTGGCTCAACCTGCCGTTGTCACTCCTGGTAGTCATCGGCCACATCCGCAGCGGCAGCAATGCGGTCTACGTGTTTTGGGCGGTTGCCATCGTGAGCGGCATTACCCTTGTCTCGCTTAAGTACCTGTTCCGGCTGGGCGGCGCGTTGCTGGATTTTTGACCGTCAGCCGTGACGCGGATAACCGGCCAGCGCCAGGACAAACCGGCGTCCCGGCCATCATCCGGCGTATTGTATTGGAGAGGCCGGGCGGTTGACCGAGGCCGATTGCACGGATCGCCGGCGAGCCGCGGCGTGGCGCGGTAGAGAAAGTGGTGAAACAAAATGAACGTTGATTCTGCCCATAAAAGTCGCTGGAAGATCGGAGAAGTCGTATTTGGGCTTCCATTTCTCCTCAGCCTCGCCCTTCATTTTGTTGTTCCAGTTTCTCTGGCACAAGGCAGCTTTAGACAGCTTCTGATCCCGGTGGGGATCGTTCTGGCAATCGTTGGCATCGGTTTTATCGTCCTGGCCCGCCGCGAGTTGGCTCGGTTCAGCCAACCCACCGACCCCGGTCAACCCACCGGGAAAGTGGTCAATACCGGCGTGTATGCTATCTCCAGAAACCCGCTTTATCTGGGGAGTGTCAGCATATTCCTGGGGCTGGCTCTGGCCCTCAATTTGCTGTGGGCTGCGGTGATGCTGCTGCTGTCGATAATTCTATGCCTTTATGTTCTGATAATTCCCGAAGAGCGCTATCTGGCCGCAAAGTTCGGTAACGAGTATCAAGACTATGCGGCGTCTGTGCACCGCTGGCTTGGTCGACAGTGACTTTGGGGCAAATTGTCGAGTTGCGCTCTGCCAAAGAGGACACCTCATTAACCGGGGATGCAAATAGCCGCACCAAACCAGATGACCCCCATCAATTTTTTGCACGGGTTGCGTAGATATTTACCGGGTCTGGCTGGCCCAGGCTTGCCGGGCGGTCCGGGAAAGTATTTGGACAACCACAAGCGACCTCATCTGGCTGTGGGCTATCGCACTCCCGCCCGCTCAACTATCCCCAAGCTTTAATTTACAACCTGTAACAGCACTACCCTGAGCACCTTTTATTTAACTAGATATGAGCAGTTACTTCTTAAAAATGTAACGCGGCCCATTGACTACTTCTTAACCAGGCCTCAACTCTTTGCGTCTCCCGTTTCAAACATCCCTTAAAACAATCACAACAACTTAATTATCGATTGACAACGAGCAAATAATCACTTATACTGTGATTGTTATTGAGTGTTATATGATTATTTGTGACGTTTTTTTGGCAATCAGGCAGGCGGAACTCACGTAAAGGAATGTTGGATGGTTGTTGATTTTACCTTGTCCGGAATTGAACGGCAGCAGCAACTGCTCAAATTTGTCGAGCAGAACCAACGAGTCACCGTTACCCAAATTTGTGAACAGTTTGATATCAGCCCGGCTACTGCCCGGCGCGATCTGGAGATTTTGGCCGAGGAAGGCAAAATCGAGCGTTTTCACGGGGGCGCCAAAGTAGTGCGGCAGGCGCCGCCAGAAGCGCCGGTGGTGCAACGGTCAGAAGAACAGGCCGGTGAGAAATCCCGTATTGGGCAAGCCGCCGCCAGCCTGGTTAAAGAAGGTGACACTATTTTTCTGGGTAGTGGCACCACCGTGCTGGAAATAGCCCGTCACCTTAAAGACCGGCGCAACATTACGATCATCACCAACTCGCTGCTGGTGCTGAACACGCTGGCGCAAGTGCCGGACATCACGCTGGTTGGGTTGGGCGGGGTGTTGCGGGCCAGCGAAATGTCAATGATTGGGCATATTACCGAACAAGCTCTGGCCGAAGTCAACGCCAATAAAATTTTTATGGGCATCCGCGCGCTGGACGCGGAGCAGGGGCTAACCAACGATTACCTGCCCGAAACCAAGACTGACCGCGCCATTCTGGGCCTCGGCGGTGAGATAATTGTTGTGGCAGACCACACCAAGTGCCAGCGCGTCTCTACCGCCTTTGTCGCGCCCATCAGCGCCATCGACAAATTGATCACCGACAAAAATATTTCTGCCGACACCGTTGCGGCCCTCCGGGCCAAAGGGGTTGAGGTTATTATTGCGGCCTAACCCCACAGCGAGCCTGACCCTATGTCCATTCTGCTCAGCGAGTACCGGCCTCACCCGGTACTGGTCACAAAAGCAACGCGCGTAACCCGGCCGCGCTTTCCGGTGATTGACGCGCACAATCACCTGGGCGATGAGTTTGGCAGCGGCTGGGCCAACCGTTCCGTTACCGAATTACTGGACCGGCTGGATCAGGCCGAGGTTCGCGCCTATGTTGACCTGGATGGCGGCTGGGGCGAAGAGATTCTCCAGCAGCGGCTGGACAAATTCAAAGCCGCCGCGCCGGACCGCTTCCGTATTTTTGGCGGGGTCGATTGGGCCGCCTGGCCGCAGCATGGCCATCACTTTGGCGATTGGGCCGCCCAGCAATTGCGCGAACAGGCCGCGCGCGGGGCCGACGGTCTCAAAATCTGGAAGCCGTTTGGCTTGCACGTGCGCGATCACCTCAACCAGTTGGTTGCCGTTGATGACCCCCGGCTCGATCCGCTGTGGGCCGCCGCCGGCGAATTAAACCTGCCGGTGATGATCCACGTGGCCGACCCGGTGGCTTTCTTCGACCCGCTGGTTGCCACCAACGAGCGCTGGGAAGAACTACACGCTCACCCCGACTGGCACTTTCCCAGCCCGCCCTATCCGGCCTTCCTCACCATTTTGGAACAACTGGCCAATCTGGTTTCCCGCCACCCCCACACCACCTACATCGGCGCGCACGTGGGCTGTTACGCCGAAAACCTGGCCTGGGTCGGCCAATTGCTGGATCGCTGCCCCAACTTTTACATCGATATCAGCGCCCGCATAGCCGAGCTGGGCCGCCAGCCGTACACCGCCCGCCGCTTCTGCCTTACCTACGCCGACCGCATTCTCTTTGGCACCGACGCGGGGCCGGATTTGGACACCTACCGCACCTACTTTCGCTTTCTGGAAACCGACGACGAATATTTTGATTACAGCCCGGATGGTGTGCCCACCCAGGGCCGCTGGCAAATTTACGGCCTGTACCTGCCTGATGATGCGCTCCAAAAAATCTATTATCAAAATGCAGCCCGCCTGCTAAAACTGTCAATCCACGGAGAAAATTAGTTTATGACAACAGCAACGGCAACTTACCAGGAAATATCAACCCAAACCCTAGCCTGGCAGCAAGCCCTGACGGTGGTAACCGATCACGCTGCGGCGTTGACCCACATGTGGGCCGGCGGCGGTTACAGCAGCGTTATTTTTACCGGCTGCGGTTCAACCTACTACCTGTCGCTGGCGGCAGCAGCGTTGTTACAGGAATTGACCGGCCAACCGGCCCGCGCTGTACCGGCCGGTGAGCTGGTGCTGTATCCGCAGGTCAATTACCCGGCCTCCGGCAAAATTTTACTGGTTGCGGTCAGCCGCTCGGCGGAAACCTCCGAGACCATTCAGGCGGTCAAAACATTTTTGCAGGCCGGCCGCGGCGATGTCATCACGATCAGCAACTACGGCGACCGGGCGCTGGCCGGCATGGGGCGGATTAATCTGGCTATCCCCGCCGGGCAGGAAAAAAGCATGGCCCAAACCCGCTCGTTTGCCTCAATGTACGTGGCGGCAACGGCGCTGGCCGCCCTGCTGGCTGGCCAAACCGAGTTGCTGGCCCAAATGAACCGCCTGCCCGAAATTGGCCAGCGGTTGATAGACAGCTACGAATCGCAGGCCGAAGCCATTGGCCGCAATCTCAACCTGGACCGCTTTTACTTTTTGGGCAGCGGGCCGCGCTACGGCCTGGCCTGTGAAACCAACCTGAAAATGAAAGAGATGACCCTGACCCACAGCGAACCGTTCCATTTTCTGGAATTCCGGCACGGCCCCATTTCGATGGCCGGCCCCACGGCGGCGATTATCGGTTTGCTGAGTGAGGCCAGCCGCGCCCACGAGGCGGCGGTGCTGCGGGATGTGGCCGCGCTCGGCGGGCAGGTCATCACCCTGAGCGAAACCGGCGGCGACATTGAATTCAACTCGGGGTTACCGGAGCCGGTGCGCAATGTGCTCTACCTGCCGGTATTGCAACTGATGGCCTACTATCGCGCTATAGCCAAGGGCCTCAACCCGGATAGTCCCAATAATTTAACCGCCGTTGTTAAATTGGAGTGGTAATACTTTCAAAATTAATCCCCGCGTAGAACCCCTTTGAAAGGAGCAGCGCCTATGTTGGTAAACTGATCCGAGACATTACCCCCGAATGATCGAGACAATGCGTTATTTTAATTTAGCAAGGGAAACTAAAGGAGATTTTTGAAGATGAAAGGCAAGCAACCAAATCTGTTGCAACCGGTACTGGTTCTTTTTAGTTTGCTGGTGCTGTTAACCCTGGTATTTGGGCCGATGCCCGCGCCGGCGCAGGCTCAGGATGGAATCACGTGCGATTCTGATGTGGTGGTGCAGGCCGATGACTGGCTCTCCAAAATTGCCGAGAAATTTTACGGCGACCCGCTGGCCTATCCGGCCATCGCCGAGGCAACCAACGCCAAGGCCCAAACCGACGCCAGTTACGCCACCATTGCCAACGCCGATTTAATTGAGGTCGGCTGGAAACTGTGCGTGCCCCCCGCCGCCGCCGCCGAAGCGACCCTGGCGATGCCGGAAACCGCCGCCGAAGCCACCGGGGAAACCATCGCCGTGATTTTTCCCAAACACGAAGCCGATTTGAACGGCGCTTTTGAAGCCCGCATCCGCGAATTTGAAGCCCAGAGCGGCATCAAAGTTGAGTTGATCCAGAGCGACTGGGACTCGATTGCCGACCGGGTGGTGCCCGAACTGGCCACCGGCGGCAGCGCCTACGACGTGGTTGAATTTGACAACGGCTGGGTGGCGCAATGGTGCGGCTCCAGTTGGACCACCCCACTCAACGATTTTATGCCGGCGGGCTACACCGATGGCATGATCCCCGGCCTGGTTGACCTGTTCAGTTGCCCGGACGGCACGGTTCACGGGGTTGTCTGGAACAACGACACCCGCTTTTTCTACTACAACGCGGCCAAACTGGCCGAAGCCGGCTTTGACGCCCCGCCCGCCACGCTGGCTGACTTTGTCGCTCAAAGCCAGGCCGCCCAGGAAAAGGGCGTGGTTGAGTACGGCATGGCCCCGTTCTGGGAGCAAGCCTGGGCGCTGGGCAACGAATTCCACTTCTGGACCTATGATTTTGGCGGCGAAATCGTCGACAACGAAGGTTGCTTCCTGTTCAACAAAGACCCCAACACCCTGGCTGCGCTGCAATTTATGATCGACTCGCTGGGCAACGGCGTTTCAAACCCGGCCGGCCTCACCTACGATCAGGCCACCTCGCAGGATTTGTTCCTGAAAGGCAGCACGATGTTTATGCCGCAGGGCATCGCCGGGTTGATGGCCTACGCCGATGACCCGGCCACGTCCGGGGTGGTGGGCCAGGTGAAAGTGGGCCTCGTGCCCGGCGCCCAAGCCGGCCAGAGCACCGCGCTCACCCTGCCCGAAGCCTACGCCATCCCGGCTAACTCGCAGCACAAAGAAGCGGCCTGGAAGTTCATCGAATTTATGACCAGCCGCGAATCCAACAAAAAACTGGCCAAAGAGATTGGCGTCCTGCCCATCTGGGTAGACCTGTACACCGAGCCGGAACTGGCCGCGCTCTATCCCTTCTGGGTTGATTTCTCGGCCCAATTGGGCACCGCCCGCGGCCTGTCCACCATCACCTGGTACGGTGATTTTGTGGATGTGTCCACCGCCGAAATTCACAAAGCCCTGACCAGCGGCCAAACCGCCCAGGAAGCGCTGGATGCGATGGCCACAAATCTGACCGAATTTGAGTGTGTCCGGTAGCAATTCTCACTGACTCGGTGCGGTGAAGCAGGCTGCTTCACCGCACCGAAAACCCCAACAACCTTTCCCCGCCCCCTCCCGCCAAAATTTGGCGCGAGGGGAGATGAGGAATAAGGTGTATTTTGGGCAGCTTCGCCGCCCAAAATACACCGATTCAATAATTCCCCCCTTCCCTGGGGAAGGGGGCCAAGGGGATGGGGCCGGCACAAGCTATTTTAAGTGGCTTTGCCACCGCCCTGTTCCCCAGGTTGAAAGTAAACAACCCAATGCCTAATTCCAAACAAACATCCTTTCAATCTCCGCAGTTAAGCCCGCCGCCGTATCAGTCCGCGGTACGGCGCTGGTTCAACCTGAATGATCAACGCGGGTTAGGGCTGCTGTTAACCGTGCCAGCATTGCTGGCGATTTTTACGGTGGTTCTGATCCCACTGGTCAGTTCGCTGATATTAAGCCTGCAACGGCGCGATGTTGGCCGGCCTCAGCTCGATGGTTTTGTTGGCCTGGACAATTATCTGAAACTGTTGCAGGACGACCGCTTTCTGAATTCGCTCAAAATAACCGTTACCTTCAGCCTGACTTCGGTGGCTTTTGAGCTGATTTTGGGGATTGCCATCGCCCTGATTTTGAACGAACAATTCAAGGGGCGAGGTTTTGTGCGCGGGCTGATCATCCTGCCCTGGGCGCTGCCATCTATTGTTAACGCCGCCATGTGGCAATGGATTTACAACGCCGATTATGGCGCGCTGAACGCGCTGCTCACCCAGCTGGGTTTAATGGAGCACTATCAGGTCTGGCTGGCCAATCCCAAAGCGGCCATGATGCTGATCATTCTGTCTAACGTGTGGAAAGAAACGCCCTTCACCGTTTTGCTGGTGCTGGCCGCGTTGCAGGGCATCCCCGCTGATATTTACGATGCCGCCAAGGTGGACGGCGCTTCGGGCTGGCAGCGATTTTTCCACATCACCCTGCGCCTGCTGACCCCGGTCATCATGGTGGTGGCTTTTTTGCAGCTTTTGTGGGGCATGCAAACCTTTGAACTGGTCTACATTGTCACCGGCGGCGGCCCGGCCAGCGCCACCGAGTTATTATCGCTGCGGATTTACGCCCAAACCTTTCGCTCGCTGCGCTTTGGGTACGGCGCGGCCATTGCCTATTTAACCGGCATGCTGATTCTGGCGCCGGCGCTGTTTTACATTCGCGCTGCCTACCGCAGCATTGTTGAGTATTAACCATGCCAAAAAAGATTAAACTGAACCATCTTCTCCAACGAGTTTTATTGTATCTGGCGGTATTGGTCATTATTATCTGGACCATTGCCCCCTACCTGTGGCTAATCATCTCCTCGTTGTCCTATCGCATCGACCTGGTGCAGGTGCCGTTGCACTGGATTCCGCCCCGCATCACTCTGGATAACTACTACGAGCTTTTTGTCAGCAGCGGGCAAACCAATGTTAACGCCACGCTGTTTCTGCAAGCGTTAAAAAATTCAGGTATCATCACCTTTTCGGCTACATTTATCTGCCTGATTCTGGGCGTTATGGCAGCCTATGCGTTGGCCCGGCTTAAATTTCCGGGCAGCGGCGTGTATATGGCCCTGATGATGATGGTGCAGATGGTGCCGCCGGTGGCCATCGTCATCCCCCTGTACGTGATTCTGCGCTATTTCAACATGCTCGATACCCGCTACGGGCTGGTGCTGGTGTATCTCAGTTTTATCCTGCCGCTGGTGGTCTGGCTGATGCGCAGCTACTTTGCCGCCATCCCCTCAGAACTGGAGGATGCCGCCCGCATTGATGGGTGCAACCGTTTGGAGGCGCTGGTCCGGGTGATTTTGCCCCTGTCCGGCCCCGGCCTGGTCAGCGTGGCCGTGTTCGCCTTTATCGCCGCCTGGAACGAGTATCTGTACGCCTTTATTCTGACCACCGTCGATGCCAAAACACTGCCCGTGCTGATCGGCGAATTCAGCACTAAATTAGGGCTGGAATACCTGCGCATTGCCGCGGCGGGCGTGCTGGCCAGCCTGCCGCCCGTTATTCTGGCCCTCATCTTTCAACGGTTCATCATCCGCGGCCTGACCGCCGGGGCGATCAAATAATAGAATTTTGGCGTAGGGGCGGTTCGCGAACCGCCCCTACATTCGCAATGCTCATATTCTCACAGGAGATTACTTAATGACATCCCTTTCCATTGGCAAACTCAGACATCTGCAACAGTGCGCCACGCCGCGCGGCGCGCTGGCCGTACTGGCCCTCGATCACCGCCAGGGCCTGCGCAAAGCCCTGCGCCCGGCCAACCCCAACTCCGTCACCAATGCCGAAATGTCTGCCTTTAAACAACAGGTGACGGCGGCGCTGGCTCCTGCCGCCAGCGCGGTACTGCTCGACCCCGAAGTGGGCGCGGCCCAGTGTATTGCCGCCGGGGTGCTGCCGGGGCAAACCGGTCTGGTGGCCGCGCTTGAAGCCACCGGCTACACCGGCGATTCCGCCGCCCGCAGCAGCCAGGTTTTGCCGGGTTGGTCGGTGGCCAAAGCCAAACAACTGGGGGCCAGCGCCATCAAACTGCTGGTGTACTACCACCCCGATTCCCCTACCGCCCCGGAAATCGAGGCGCTGGTGCGGGATGTGGCCGCCGATTGCGTGGCAAACGAAATGGTGTTTATGCTGGAGCCGCTGTCCTATTCGCTCAACCCCGCCGAGAAAAAACTGGCCTCCGCCGAAAAACGGCGGGTGGTGGTTGAAACCGCCCGGCGGTTGGTGGTTGAGGGCGTGGACGTACTCAAAGCTGAATTCCCACTGGATGTGGCCGCCGAACCGGACGAACAGGTGTGGGCCGCCGCCTGCGCCGAACTGTCGGCGGCTTGTCCCGTGCCGTGGATTCTGCTCTCGGCTTCAGTGGATTACCAAACCTACCTGCGGCAGGTAACTGTGGCCTGTCAAAGTGGCGCATCCGGCGTGGCCGTGGGGCGGGCCGTGTGGAAAGAAGCCACCGACCTGACCGGCCCCGCCCTGTCCAATTTTCTGCACAACGTGGCGCGGCAGCGCATGGCCCGCATCACCGCGTTGTGCGAGGCGTTGGCCCGCCCCTTTACCGATTTCTACACCGCCGCCATCGAGCCAAACTGGTACGAGACTTATCAATCGTAAACGAGAACCCGCATGGAAAAACCATTTGATCTCATCGTTGTGGGCGAACTTAACGTCGATTTGATTCTGACCGGCGATGTCACCCCCACTTTCGGCCAGGCTGAAAAGTTGGTAGACGATGCCACCCTCACGCTGGGCAGTTCGTCGGCCATTTTTGCCTGCGGCGCGGCCCGGCTGGGGCTGCGGGTGGCGTTTATCGGCAAAGTGGGCCACGATGAGTTTGGCCGGTTTATGCTGGCGGCGCTGGCTGAACGGGGCGTTGACACCCGCGGGGTGGTGGTTGACCCCGCCATCAAAACCGGCCTGAGCGTCATCCTCTCCCGTGGCAACGACCGGGCCATTCTCACCCATCCCGGCTCCATTGCCGCCCTGCGCTACGCTGAAATCGATCTGGCCCTCCTGTCGCAGGCGCGCCATCTTCATTTGGGCAGCTATTTTTTGCTCGATGCCCTCCGCCCGGATATCCCCCGCCTCTTTGATGCCGCCCACGCCGCCGGATTGACCGTGTCGCTGGACACCAACTACGACCCCACCGAAACATGGAACGATAGGCTGGCCGACACATTGGCCCACACCGACATTTTTTTGCCCAATGAAACCGAGTTGCAGGCCATCGCCGGGCTGCCCGACGTGGCCCCGGCGCTGGCCAAACTGGCCGAACAGGTGCCGTTGATCGCGGTCAAACTGGGGCCGGCGGGCGCTATCGCCCGGCGTGGCGCAGAGAGCATCACCGCCGCGCCGTCCCCTGTCACCGTGGTGGATACCACCGGCGCGGGCGATTCGTTTGACGCCGGCTTTGTTTATGGCTACCTGTCGGGCTGGGACCTGTCGCAATCGCTGCGGTTGGGTTGTGTGTGTGGGGCGCTGTCTACCCGCGCCGCTGGCGGCACCACGGCGCAGCCCACGCTGCCCGAAGCGTTGGCGGCACTGTGATTTTGTGCGTCACCCCCAACGCAGCGCTTGACCGGACGCTGGTGGTGCCTCGGCTGGAAGCGGGGACGGTGGCCCGGCCAACTGCGGTGATTAATGCGGCCGGCGGCAAAGGGTTCAACGTGGCCCGCGCCGTGCAAAATCTGGGGGGACAGGTGCTTTGTGCCGGTTTTTTGGGCGGGCACACCGGCCGGCTGGTGGCCGAACTGGCCCGGCAGGAGGGGTTGCAAAGCCGATGGAGCTGGCGCAAGGCCGAAACCCGCACCTGCACTATTGTGGTGGTTGAAAACAAGAATCACGTGCTGGAGATTTACGAACCCGGCCCGCCGCTGGACAACGGCGACTGGCCGCGCCTGGTTGAGGATGTGCGGCAAGCCAGCCAGCACGCGGATGCGGTGTGCCTGTCGGGCAGCCTGCCGCCGGGTTCCCCGCCCAACGCCCCCGCCGATTTGATTACCGCGCTGCAAACCGATGGCCGCCCGGTGTGGCTGGACACCAGCGGCCCGGCGCTGCGAACGGCACTGGCAGCGCGGCCAAACGGCCTTAAAATCAACGCGGCTGAAGCCGGTGAGTTGCTCTCAACCCAAATTACGACCCCAACAGAAGTGGCACAAGCCGCCAACCAGTTACTGGAGGTTGGCGTTGCCACAGTGGTCATTACGATGGGGGTGCAGGGGGCGGTGCTGGCGACTGCTGCCGGTGTTTGGTGGGCCAAACCACCGCTGCTGCCCGGCGTCAGTCCGGTGGGCAGCGGCGATTCGTTTCTGGCGGGGCTGGTCACTACCCTGGCGGCGGGGCAACCTGCCGCCGCCGCCTTGCGCCAGGCCGTGGCGGTCGGTGCGGCCAACACCCTGTCGCCGGGTGGCGGCCGGTTTACCCTGGCTGATGTGGCGATGATTCTGGCTCAGGTTGAGCTGCGTAGTTTATAACCCGATAAAGTATTCGTGACCGGAATTTGGATGACGCCCTTCAATTCGATTGAGTTACGCGGAACAACGGGCAGCCCATTCATGGTACCAATCCAGGGTAAACGAGTGTATCTCCGATGGTGATAGCCATGATTAAAAATCGCCCCCCATTCCATCTCTATGTTTAA
>CAYOXS010000116.1:12704-16024 GCA_964407935.1 uncultured Caldilineaceae bacterium | reverse complement strand
CATCCCCGGCTGGCGGTGAGCGACCGCACTCTGCGCTGGCTGCTGGCGCTGGCCGTTTTGGCGCTGGCGCTGCTGCCCCGCATTTTGAGTTTGAGTACCTTCATCACCGCCGACGAAGATGACCAGGTGATGTTTGCCAGTCACTTTCTCAAATCAATGCTGACCGGCAACTTTGGCGGCGCGCTGATTTTGGGCTACCCCGGCGTGCCAACGCTGGCGCTCGGGGCGGTGGGCGTGGGGCTGCGCTACCTGGCCCATTACAGCGGGCTGGCCCCCATCCCGTGGGTCACCACCGATTTTTTCACCACCCTTGAACAGACGACCGCCCGTTTTGGCGTGTTTGATCACCCCCTGGATTTTCTGGTGTGGGTCCGGCTGCCGCTGGCCATCACCTCCGCGCTGATTATTTTGGCCATCTACCTGCTGGTGCGGCGGCTGGTGAACCAGCCGGTGGCGCTGCTCACCGCCGGGCTGCTGGCTTTTGACCCGTTCATTCTGGCCCACAGCCGCGTTATCCACGTCGATGCGCCGATGGCCTATTTTATGTTCGCCTCGTTTTTGGCCTTTATGCTCTACCTTGACCGCGGCGCATGGCGCTGGCTGCTGTTGAGCGGCGTGTTTGGCGGGCTGGCCGGCATCAGCAAAACCCCGGCGGCCATTTTGGGGCCAATTTTGGTAATGGCCGGGGCGCTGTACGCCCTGCTGCCCCCGCCCGAGCAGCCGCGCAGCCGGCGCTGGCGGCGGTTGGCGGTGGCGCTGGTGGTATGGGGGCTGATCGCCGTGGCCGCGATTTTCGCCCTGTGGCCGTCAATGTGGAGCAACCCGGCTTATGCCGTGCAGTGGGTTATCAATAATATTGTCAGCGTCAGCGCCGGCGAGCATCCCACTTCGGGCGTTTTCTGGAATAACTGGCAGAGCGACCAGAATCCGTTTTATTACGCGCTGGTCTTTCCGTTTCACCTGACCCCGCTGACCACGCTCGGTGTGCTGGCCGGTTTTGGGCTGATTGGCGCGGGGCTGGTTGATTGGTGGCGGGGCCGGGCCAGTTGGCCGGCGCAGGTAATGCCGCTGGCGCTGGGGTTGGTGATGTACGCCATTTTGTTTGTGGCCCCGGTTTCGGTGATTGCCCGCCGCGGCGACCGCTACATTTTGCCGGTGTATTTCGCCGTCGGGCTGCTGTCGGCGCTGGCGTTGTGGTGGCTGGCCGGGCTGCTGGCTCGCTGGTTGCCGCGCCTGTTTGCCCGGCTGCGGCTGACTCCGGCTCGACTGGCCGGCGGGTTGTTGCTGGTGCAGTCCGCCTCGGTGCTGCTGTACCACCCCTACTACCTGGCCTACTTCAACCCGGCCATCGCCGGCCCGTGGCTCGCGCCGCGGTACATCAACATCGGCTGGGGCGAGGGGTTGGACCGCGCCGCCGCCTATCTCAACACCACTGCCGGCGCAGACAAGCCGCAGGTGGCTTCATGGTACAGCAACCAGTTTGCGCCCTACTACCACGGCCCCACCATCGATCTGTCCAGCGAGCAGGCCGCGCTCACCGCCGACGCCGCTGTGTTTTACATTAATCAGGTGCAGCGCGGCTTCCCCAGCAAAGAAATTCTCAACTACTTCCGCCAGCGCGACCCGGAAAAAATCATCGAACTGGGCGGTGTGGAGTACGCCTGGATTTACCCCGGCCCGGTCATCAGCCAGGAGCCGGCGGACAAATTCGCCTTCCCGTTGGCGGCGGTGTTGGGCGGCAAAGCCCGGCTATACGGGGTCGATGTTGCTGCCGTTGAGTTTCCCGCCGACGCGTTTGCCGTGACGCCCGCCGACAACCCCGGCGATGGCCCGTATTTGGGCTACAAAGAAACGCTCAAAGGGCTGCCGGTGACGCTGTACTGGGAAACGCTCGGCCCCATCGACTCACCGCAGGGCAAGTTGAATGTCTTTTTGCGGCTGGTTGACGCGCAGGGCAATGTGTGGGGCCAGGTTGACCGGCTGATTCTGGCCGGATTGTGGCGGGCCAACCGCTGGCTGCCCGGCTATTATTTGCGCGATGAGTACAAACTGCCCATCGACCCGGCCACCCCGCCCGGCGATTATCATTTTGAAGTGGGCCTGTACGATTTTGAAACCGGGCAGAGTTTTGGCGTGGCCAAAGCCATCGGTGCGGTTAAATTGACGCCGCCGGCCCGCCTGCTCCAACCCGCTGACTTGCGCACGGCGACGCTGTCAGCGCAGCCCGTCAACGCCTCGCTGATTCTGGCCGGCCACACCTACGCCGATGCTCAACTGCCGCCCGGCGGCGAAATCGCCGGCAAAATTTTCTGGCAGGCAGCCGCTTCCATCAGCCAGAATCACGAACTGCAATTCTCCTTTGTTGGCCCGGACCGCAAACGTTACGTGGTGGCCGAACACGTGCCGCTGTCGGCAACCTACCCGGAAACGGAGTGGCGCAAATCTGAAATCGTCGGGCAGGCGTACCGATTTCACCTGCCGGCGGTGGCTCCGCCCGGCCGCTACCCGCTGCAAGTCACCGTCATCGACCCCACCACAGGCAATCCCGCCGGTGAGCCGGTGACGCTGGCCAACATTACCGTTGAGGCGGTGGAGCGCAATTTTGAGCTGCCCCAAGACGTTGCGCCCATTTCCGCCGTAATCAACAACCAGATTGAACTGGTCGGCTACCGGCTTGATGACCGGACCGCGCCAGCCGGCGGTAAATTTGGGCTGACGCTCTACTGGCGCAGCCTGGATTTTGCCAGCGGCAATTACACCGTGTTCGTTCACGCCGTTGGCCCGGATCAGACCATTCGCGGCCAGTGGGACAGCGTGCCGGCGGACGGCAGCGCGCCCACCAGCGGTTGGGTGCCAGGCGAAATCATCGAGGACCATTACAGCGTGCCGATGGCCGACGACGCGCCGCCCTGGGAATACGATATTTTTGTGGGCATGTACGATCCCGTTTCCGGCCAGCGGGTGCCGCTGTACGCGCCCCAGGCCCCCGCCTCAGAAAACCGCGTCTGGCTCACCCGGGTGCAGGGCGTCACTCAGTAAACCGAATTCATTATGCAAAAACTCCGATTTTCACTCTTAGCTTTGCTTTTTTTTGTTCTGCTGGCAGTTGCAGTTACGTATCCCGTCGCCGCCCGCCTCAACGATTTTACCGTTTACCATCTCTACACCGATGACTTGCTGGAGGCGTGGACGCTTAAGTGGGATGTTCACGCCCTGCTGGGCGGGCTGGATTCGCTGCGCCATTTTTGGGACGCCAACATTTTTTACCCCTACCCGGCCACGCTGGCCTTCTCCGAGCACCTGCTGGCGACGGCGCTGCT
>CAYOXS010000116.1:0-12604 GCA_964407935.1 uncultured Caldilineaceae bacterium | reverse complement strand
ACCCCTACCCGGCCACGCTGGCCTTCTCCGAGCACCTGCTGGCGACGGCGCTGCTCTTTTTGCCGGTATCGCTGCTGGGCCAGCCGCCCCTCGCGCTGACCAATTTGGGCATTCTGTTCAGCACCGCCCTGAGCGGCTGGGGCACGTATCTGCTGGTATTCTGGCTCACCAAAAACCGCTGGGCCGGAGTTGTGGCCGGGGTGGCCTTTGCCATCGCCCCGTACCGGCTGGGGCATATCACCCAACTGCATCTCATTTCAACGCAGTGGCTGCCGTTTGTGTTTTTGGCGCTGGCCCGGCTCATCAAACTGAACCGCAGTCGCGATCTGCTGCTGTTGCTGATTTTTACCAACCTGCAATTTTTTTCGGTGGTCAACTACGCGCCGCTGGTGGCGCTGGGCGCGGCCATCTGGTCGCTGCCCTTTTTCTGGGCATCCCGCCGCAAGTTGCCGCCAGCGCTGCTGGGCCGGCTGGCTATTTTTGGCGCGATCACCCTGCTGCTCAACACGCCGGTGCTGCAACTGTACCAGCAGGTCAGCGCGCAGATGGGCGTGGTGCGCACGCTCGGCGACGCCAAAATTTACGGCGCGACCCTCACCAATTACATTTTGCCGATGGGCAACAGCCTGTTGTACGGCCGCTGGCTGGGCTTGCCCACTCATATCGATGTCCAGTTCCCCGGTGTGGGTATTTTCATTTCAACCTTTCCCGGCGCGGTGGTGCTGCTGCTGGCGGTGGCGGCGCTATTACTGAGTTTGCGGCGGGGAAAATCGTTGGCCGGCGTGGTGGGGGCGGTTGCGGCGCTGGCGCTGGTTGGTTTTGTGCTGTCGTTTGGGGCCAACGATCAGGCCTTTGGTTCCGCCGCTGCTCCGCTGGCGGCCAAACTGCTGCCCTATCCCTATCTCTACAACTGGATGTCGATTTTGCAAGGCTTGCGCGTCCCCATCCGTTTTGCGCTGCTGACCACCTTCGGCCTGTCAATTTTGGCCGGCGTGGGGCTGGCCGCGCTCAGCCGCCGTTTCTGGCCGGCAGGCCGCATAACGGCGATGGTGGCCGGGGCCGTTTGCCTGCTCATCGTCATCGAGCACCTACCCGCGCCGCTGCCGGGCGTTTCGGCGCCGCCGCCGGGGGCGGAGTATGCCTGGCTGCGCGACCACACCCCGCCGGACGCCGCCGTCATCGAGCTGCCCTATTATTTGCACACCGGCCTCAGCAACCAGGAAGTCCTGCGCGAGTACCAATCGGCCGCGCATTTTCGGGTTTTGGTTAACGGCACGTCGGGTTTTAAGCCGGGGTGGTTGAAATCGTTGGGCCTGCTGTTCGATGCCTTTCCCAACTGGCAAGCCTTTGACGCCGCCCGGCAGTTGGGCATCGATTTTATGGTGCTGCACCAGTCTGAATTTGAGCCGGCGGCCTGGGAGAACATCACGGCGCTGCTGCCCGGCTATCTGCCGGCGATCAACTCGCTGCACAGTGTGGGCGACAGCCTGATTTTGGAACTGGCCTCGCCCGCCTGCACCACCGATTCCGCTGCGGTGGCGGTTGACGCTGGCGAATTTCCGCGGTTGACGCTGGCCAATTCTGGCCCGGCAACCTGGGTGGCCGATCCCCGCCGGCCCAGCCGGGTGACGATTGGCCCGGCAACGACGGACTTTTTGGAGCCGCTGTTTGTGCTGCCGGGCGATAGCGCGCAATTTGAACTGCCGGTTGAATCGACGGAGGCATGGCAGGTGGCGCTGGCCAATTTGGGGCAAACGCTGTCGCCGGAGCGGCCGGCTGTGGCGGCGGCGGAACCGCCCGCGTTGGACAACTGGCAGCCGGTGCAGGTGGGTTTTGCCAACGGCGCGGCGCTTGAGGCGCTGGCCGTCAGCGAGACGCCGCGGCTGTGCGGGGTGCTGGACGTGCAACTGCGCTGGAATCTGGCCGCACCCGCCGGGGAAACGGTGCGGGTGGAACTGGTGGATCGTTTTGGCCGCGAGGCGGTCAGCAGCCAGGCCGCGCCGGTTGAGTCTGTTTCCCGCCACCGCCTGCCGCTGGCCGAGTCGTTGCCGCCGGGGCAGTACCAACTGCGGGTGCGCTTTTTAACCGCCGCCGGCGACGACATCCCGGCCCTGAGCCAGGAAGGCGCGGTTATCTCGCAGCCACTGGCGCTGCCCATCACCATCCGGCCGGGCGCGGCGCTGCCTCAATTTGACCCCGCTCCGGCGGCGACGCTGGCCAACCAGGCCCGGCTGCTCGGCGTGACCCCGCTGCCGGTGCGGGCCGCGCCCGGCGACTGGCTGCGTTTCACCCTGATCTGGCAGGCCGAGGCGACCATTCCGCAGGATTACACGGTGTTCACCCAACTGCTCGGCCCGGACGGACAGGTGGCAGCGCAGCACGACAACCCGCCGGCCGGTGGCTGGTATCCTGTCTCGTTGTGGGTTGCCGGCGAAACGGTAGCCGATGATTACGCCTTGCGGCTGCCGCCCGCCGCGCCCGCCGGCCAGTACCGGCTCATCGCCGGCATGTACGATGCCGCCAGCGGGCAGCGGGTGCCGTTGGCTACCGGCGGCGATTTCATCGAACTGGGAGCGGTCAGCCTGCCATGAGCGAAGCGACTGTTTATCTGGCGTTGGGCACAAATTTGGGTGACCGGCAGCACAATCTGGACGAGGCGCTGCGCCAATTGCCGCCGGCGGTGACGGTGCTGGCGGTCTCAAAGTTGTACGAAACCGCGCCGGCCTACGTGCTGAATCAGCCGCCGTTTTTGAACGCGGCGCTCAAAGGCAAAACGTCGCTGCCCGCGCCGGAGCTACTGGCCTATCTCAAAAAACTGGAAGCGACCATTGGCCGGGCAAAAACGGTTCGTTTTGGGCCGCGAGTCATCGATTTGGATATTATTTTTTATGACGAGCTGGTGTTAAAAACGCCGGACGTGGAAATTCCCCACCCGCGCCTGGCCGAGCGCGCTTTTGTGCTGCGCCCCCTGGCCGATATTGGGGCGGACGTGGCGCATCCGCGGCTCAACCGGACGGTGGCTGAGTTGCTGGCGGCGCTGCCCCCGGACGAGGGCATCCTCAACGTGCTGGATTGGCAGCTATCGCCCCCCGGACAATAGCGTCGGTCATTTTGGCCACGCGGGCCAGCGCCTTGACCTGATGCACCCGCACAATATCCGCGCCACGGGCAATGCCAACAGCCACGGTCGCGGCGGTGCCTTCCAGCCGGTCATCCGGCGGCAAATCCAGCGTGTAGCCAATAAAAGATTTGTTCGATGGCCCCAGCAAAATGGGGCAGCCCAGCGATTTAAAATGATCGAGCCGGTTGATCAGGCTGAGGTTTTGGGCCACGGTTTTGCCAAAACCCAGTCCGGGGTCAATGATGATGTGTTCGGCGGGGATACCAGCCTGCCGGGCCAGATCGATGCTCTGTTGGAGTTCGCGGGTCACATCGGCCAGCAAATCATCGTAGTGCGGGCCAATGTAACTGCTGCCCAGCCGCGCATTTTGGGTGATATCTTTGGGTTTGCTGCGATTGTGCATCACCACCACCGGCACGTTTCTAGCGGCGCAGAGCGCGGCCAGGTCGGGGTCCATGCGCAGGCCCCAGACATCGTTCACCAGATGCGCCCCGGCATCGAGCGCGGCTGCCGCGACCTCGGCCCGGTAGGTATCCACGGAAATAGGCAGGTTGACGGCTTGAGCCAGCTCGCGGATCACCGGCACAACCCGCCGGATTTCCTCGGCAGCGGTTACGGGCTGCGCGCCGGGGCGAGTGCTCTCGCCGCCCACATCCAGCAGGTGCGCGCCGTCGGCGGCAAATTGCCGGCCTTGAGCCACCGCCGCGGCCAGCCAATTCTCGCCGCGCAGTAAACCATCGCCAGAAAAACTATCCGGGGTGGCGTTGATTATGCCCATCACATAGGTCTGCCGGCCCCACTCAAAAATCGAATTACCAATAGTCAGTGATTTCATGATATTTACACTCTTTACGCTACGCTTCAAATTGGACACAGATAAACACAGATCACACAGATTCAGGTTAAAAAATTAGAGAGGAATCTGTGAAAATCTGTGTAATCTGTGTCCTGCTTTAAAAAAACGCGAAGGTATTTAGGTTAATTTGAACCGAAAGAGGAAAGCGGCAGAAATAATTGGTACAAAAACTGGTACGATACCACCGAGTCCATGTATTCCTCCGCGTCGCCGTCCCAGCCGCCCACCGCGTAAATGGTGGTGTCGATGACGGCCAGCCCCAGATTGCGCCACTGGCCGCCAACCGGCGACTCAAAGGTGGTCCAGGTATCGCTGGCGGGATCGTATTTCTCGTTCAGGTTTGACTCGTGCAGCCAGCCGCCGCCGATGGCGTACAGGTTGTTGCCGCCGCTGATCAGCCCCAACCCGCCCCGTTTTTCTTTGAGCGGCGCTTTTGCCTGCAAATCACCGGTTTTTGGGGAGAAGGCGTAAACCTGGTTAAATTCCGTTTCGCCATTGTAGCCGCCGGCCAGATAGATGGTTTCGCCGAGGGTGGCCGCGCCGATAAAACCGGCCGGCTGCGGCAGTCGCTGCGACAGCGTTTGCCAGGTGTTGTCGGCGGGGGTGTACTCAAAAATAGTATCCTCAAACTGTTTGCCGTTCCAGCCGCCAAACAAATACAGCCGATTCTGGTAAGCGGCCAGCCCGTAACCGCAGCGTGGTGCGGGCAGGGCTGCGCCATCGCGCCAGCTATCGGCGGCGGGGGTGTAAATTTCCAGCACGCGGCTGGCCTGGCCGTCGTTGGTGCAGCCGCCTGGCACGTAAATATTGCCCTCGAGCGCCGCGCCGGCAATGTTGGTGAGCGCCGAGGGTTTGGATGCACCTTCGCTCCACGCGCCGGTGGTTGTATCAAAAATTTCAACAGCCCGGGTGGCCTGGTTGTTGCCGCGCACTCCGCCGATAGCGAACAGTTGCCGTTCTAACGGAACCAGCGCCAGCCCGGCCCGGCTGGTGGGCAGCGGCGCGTGGGTGCTCCATCGATTTTGGGCATCGCCCGGCTGGGCTATCGGCGCGGGCGCGGGAGTGGGCGCTTTGGCGTAAATCACCGGCAGTTCCGGCGCAATTTTGGGCGTTTCACGGGCCAGCAGCGGGATGATGGCTACCCCGGCAGCCAGTGCAATGGCCAGTAGCAAATAAAACTGCTGCCGCAGTGGCAGCAACACGGCTTGGCTGCCGGCCAGCAGGTAAGTTTTGCCTGCCGGAGCGGCCGAGTCCGGCTCGTCGGCCGAGCGGGTATCGCTGCCGGGCACGGCCACCAGGCGCTCCTGAATGGCCAGCAGCGTGGCTTCGGTGCGGCTCTGCACCCCGAGTTTTTCAAAAATGTTGCGGGTGTGAACCTTAACCGTGTTAACGCTGATGACTAACTGCTGGGCAATTTCCTTGTTGCTGACGCCGGTAACAATCAGCTCCAGCACCTGCCGTTCGCGGTCGCTCAATTCAATTCGGGGTTGATCTTCGGGCATCCCGTCTCGCATAGGGTAAATTATGGCACAGACGGATTATCCAGGCAAAACAAATTCCGTTCGCGGTGAATTTGACGAAAACATAGGGCTACGATAAAATGTCTCTTTGTCTTAAAGCCGTCCTTTGGCCAGAGCCAAGGGACGATGTTTTGAATGGCGAATCCAAATGTTTGAAAACCTGCAAGACAGACTCCAAGGCGTATTTAACCAGCTTAACCGCCGTGGCCGGTTATCCGAAGCCGACGTTGACAAGGCGCTCCGCGAGGTTCGGTTGGCGCTGCTTGAAGCAGACGTCAACTTTAAAGTGGTCAAATCGTTTATTGCCCGGGTGCGCGAACGCGCAGTTGGCATTGAAGTCAGCAAAACCATCACCCCCGGCCAGCAGGTGATCAAAATTGTGCACGACGAGCTGCTGGGCACGCTGGGCGACCCCGCGCCGCTCAATTTGGGTGGCGGTTCGCCGCGGGTGATTATGCTGGTGGGGCTGCAAGGCTCCGGTAAAACCACCACCGCGGCCAAGCTGGCCCTCCATCTCAGAAAAAACGGGCAAACCCCGCTGATGGTGGCCGCCGATACGCGCCGGCCGGCCGCTATTGAGCAGCTTAAAGTGTTGGGCAAGCAACTGGACATTCCGGTTTATGCCGATAATCCGTCGGTGTCACCGCCGCAAATTTGCGCCGATGCGCTCAAAGCGGCCCGAACCGGGGCCAACAGCGTGGTCCTGCTGGATACCGCCGGCCGGCTGCAAATTGACGAAGAGTTGATGACCGAGCTGAGTCAGATCAAAACCCGGACAAACCCGCAGGAGGTGCTGCTGGTCGCCGATGCGATGACCGGCCAGGAAGCTGTCCGCGTGGCCGAAGGGTTTCACGAACGCGTCAATTTGACCGGGTTGATTCTGACCAAAATTGATGGCGATGCGCGGGGCGGCGCGGCCATTTCCATTCGGGAAGTAACCGGCGTTCCCATTAAATTTTTGGGCACCGGCGAAAAGATCAACGAGCTTGAGGTATTTCACCCCGACCGGCTGGCTTCGCGTATTTTGGGGATGGGCGATGTCCTGTCGCTGATTGAACGCGCCGAAGAAGTGCTCGATGAAGAAGTGGCCGAGCGCGGAGCCAAACGTTTGATCGAGGGTAATTTCAACCTTGAAGATTTTATGGAGCAGCTCCAGCAGGTGAAAAAGATGGGACCGCTGCACAAGGTGCTGGAAATGGTGCCGGGCATGGGGGACATCACCAAATCCATCTCCCAGGAAACAATGGAAGGCAGCCTTAAACGGACCCAGGCCATTATCAGCTCAATGACGACGGTGGAGCGGCGCAACCCCAAGGTTTTAAACGGCAGCCGCAAAAAGCGAATCGCTCGCGGTAGCGGCACATCCGTGCAGGATATTAACCAACTGCTGACTCAGTTTCGGCAGATGCAGAAAATGATGAAGCAGCTGAAAAACCCGCGCATGCAGAAAAACCTTATGAATATGTTTGGCGGCTTTCGCTAAAGGTTTGTATACAACATATGTTTGCCGAACACGTGCAAATTTTGTATATTATGCTATAATTTAGAAATAGATAGTAAGGAAGAGAAATGGTAAAAATTAGATTACGCCGAACCGGTGCCAAGAAACGACCCCATTATCGTGTTATTGTAGCAGACTCGCGTGCACCGCGCGACGGCCGCTTTATTGAAATTCTGGGCCACTACAATCCGCGAACCGATCCCGTAACTTTCAAAGTTCAGGAAGATCGAGTGCTTCACTGGCTGTCTGTAGGCGCTCAGCCTACCGACTCGGTCAGGAAACTTCTCCAGAACATGGGGATGCTTGATCGATTTGCCCAATTGAAGCAGGGAGAGGGTCTGGAGGCTTTGTTGACTGAAGCTACCGGAAATGCGGCGCAGGCAAAACCTGCCAAGGAAGAAACGGTAGAAGCTACGGAAGCTCCTGCCGAGTAGATTGCTCAACGAATGAGCATGGGCCTGTGACCACTGCTCCCGGCCTCAAATACAAAGCCAACCAAATAAAAGGAGGGTCCCCAAACATGTCTTCAATGAAAGAACTTGTCGAGTATATGGCGAAAGCCGTTGTAAACGACCCGGACTCCGTTATCGTTCGAGAGATTGAGGGTTCCAGTGCCACAATTTTTGAACTGAGCGTTACGCCGGATGATATGGGGCGGGTAATCGGTAAGCAAGGCCGCGTGGCAAATGCCATGCGGACTCTGCTGCGTGTTGCTGCCGTAAAAGAGGGCAAACGCGTTACCCTGGAGATTGTATAAGTGACCGGGCCTTCAGGTCCAAAAAATCAAAACGCAATAAAACCCAAACAGACGAGTTCAGGCATTCAACGGCCTGAACTTCGTTATTTAGCCATAGGACGCATTGTGCGAGCGCACGGTGTTCGCGGCGAGGTTTCGGTGACAATTCTCACCGATTTCCCGGAGCGGTTTGAAACCATTGAGTGGGTATTTATTGGCGATGAGTTTGAGGCAGAGGCCTATCGATTGGAGAGTTATCGCTGGCACAAGCAAAATGTGCTGCTCACCCTGGCCGGCGTAACAGACCGGCTGGCAGCCGATAAACTCCGGGGGCAACTGGTGCAGGTGCCATTTGAAGAGGCCATGCCCCTGCCCGAGGGTGACTTTTACCTGTTTGAACTGGTCGGCTTGCAGGTGTTCACTGTTGCTGGCGAATATCTGGGCGTCATCGAAGAAATTCTTGAAACCGGGGCCAACGATGTGCTGGTGGTCAAAACCCAGACTCAGGCCGAGATTCTGCTGCCATCGATCCCCGATGTGGTCAAGTCTGTTGAACCGGATGCCGGCCAGGTAATTGTCGAGTTGATCGCTGGCCTGATTTGACATTCGTCGTTCCATCAGTATATTTTTGCACTGAGAACGCCTGCGGGCGTTCTTTTTTATGCTTGACAACCCGCCAAACCTCGTGGTATGCTAGTTCACTGTTACGGGGTCAATTGATTTTGGTTAGTCGGGGTTGCCTTTGAAGTTGTCTCAAAGGCAATTTGATTTTATCAACATTGCTCATTTTGTTGAGGGCTTGTGGGTTTTGACGAATTGCAGTACTGGATTGGGTTCAGCAAAGTGCCGGGCATTGGGCCGGTGCGGCTGCGCAACCTGCTTGATTATTACGGCAGTGTGCAAGCGGCCTGGCTGGCCGACCCCGGCGAACTGCGTGCCATTGGGCTTGACCGGCGCAGTGTTGAAAATTTGGTAAAAACCCGGTCCGCGTTTGACCCCAACGCCGAACTGACAAAGCTGGAAAGACTGAAGGTTACGGTTGTAACCTGGGACTGCCCCGATTACCCAACGCTGCTCAAAAGCATCTACGATGCGCCGCCGGTGCTTTATTTGCGCGGCAATTTTGTAGCCGCCGACGATTGGGCGCTGGCTGTGGTGGGCACCCGTCGGGCAACGGCATACGGCATCGAGTGCACCGGCATGCTGGTGCGCGGCCTGGCCGAAAACGGCGTCACCGTGGTCAGCGGGCTGGCTTACGGCATCGACACTGTAGCCCATCAAACCGCGCTCACGGCCGGCGGCCGCACCATCGCCGTGTTGGGCTGCGGGGTAGACTTGCTCTACCCGGCCGAAAATCGCAAACTGGCGCTGGGCATTATTGACAACGGCGCGGTGGTTTCGGAATATCCGCTGGGCACCCGGCCGGAGGCGGGCAACTTTCCGCGCCGCAACCGCATTATCAGCGGTCTCAGTTTGGGGGTGCTGTTTGTTGAGGGCAGCCACAACAGCGGGGCGCGGATTACCACCGATTACGCCCTGGAACAGGGGCGCGAAGTGTTGGCCGTTCCCGGCAGCATTTTGCGCCAATCCGGCTCCGGTCCCAATTACCTGATTCAAAACGGGGCCAAACTGGTGACCTGTGTCAACGACATTTTGGAAGAGCTGAACCTGAAAATGGTTAGCCAGCAGGCCGAGGCGCGGGCCATTATCCCGGACAATGAAACCGAAGCCCTGCTGCTGGCGCGGCTTTCACAGGAACCGATCCACGTTGATGATTTGGGGCAGGTGACTGGTCTGTCTGCGCCGCAGGTTGCCAGCACGTTGTCAATTATGGAATTAAAAGGCATGGTGCGCCAGGTAGGCGCGATGAACTACATACTTGCGCGGGAATCCGGCGCCAGTTACAGCATAAACTAAACAAAAAGGATGACATCATCATGTACGCGTTAATTTTGGCCGGCGGCACCGGCACCCGTCTGTGGCCGCAAAGCCGCAGGAATTCTCCCAAACAGTTGCTGCCGTTGGTGGGACAGGAAACAATGGTGCAGGCCACGGTCAGCCGGATTGCCCCCATTGTGCCGCCGGAGCACGTATTTTTTGCCACCAACGCCGAATACGGGGCGATCATTGCTCAACAACTGCCGCAGGTGCCCCGCCAAAATATTGTGGTTGAACCGAGCGCCAAAAACACCGCCCCATGCATCGGCCTGAGCGCGCTGCACATGGAGCAGTTTGACCCCGGCGAGGTGATGGCCTCGCTGCACGCCGATCACTTTATTGGCGATGAAGCCGGCTTTCGGCAGGCGCTGCTGGCCGCAGAAGAATTAGCGCGGCAGGGGTATCTGGTAACGTTGGGTATTCAGCCCGACAAGCCGGAAACCGGTTACGGCTACGTGCAACAGGGCCAATCTCTGGGCACGTTTAACGGCCTTGAAGCCTTTGAGGTTAAGCAATTTCTGGAGAAGCCAAATCTGGCTACCGCCGAAAGGTTTTTAGCCAGCGGCACGTATTATTGGAACAGCGGCATTTTTATCTGGCAGCTTTCAACGCTGATGGATGCCTTCAACCGTCACCTGCCGCAACTGGCCGAAAATATGGCTCAACTGCGCCAGGCGCTGGCCAAAAACCTGCCCATCGAGGCTATCTGGCGAACCATCAGCCCCATCAGCATTGATGTTGGCATTATGGAGCGCGCCGAAAAAGTGGCCATGATTCCGGTTGACATCGGCTGGAACGATGTGGGCAGTTGGGCCGCTACCCACGAGGTTGGCCCGCGCGACGAAAATGACAACGTGCTGCTGGGCAATAATATTTTGAGCGTGGATACCACCGGCAGCCTGGTGCAGAGTGCGGATCGGTTTGTGGCCGTAGTTGGCCTGGATAACGTGGTTGTGGTGGATACGGGCGACGCGCTGCTGGTTTGCGCCAAAGATAAAGCCCAGGATGTTAAAAAAGTTGTCACCTGGCTGGAAGAACAGAAACGGGACGATTTGTTGTAAGAAAAATTGGTGTCACTTCGTCTTTATGACGATTTGATTGAGGAGATGTGTATGAGTTTGGAACCTGTCATCGCGTATTGCGTGAAATGTAAAGAAAAACGAGAAATGAACCGGCCCGAGGCTGTTTACACGGCCAACGGCACGCCCGGCACCCGCGGCGAGTGCAGCGTGTGCGGCACCAAAATGTTTAAAATGGGGCGCACCCCCGCCCACGATAACGTTCCACCGCCCGACCCGGCAGCGACAACGCGCACAAGCAAAAGCAGTAAAAAAGGCAAAAACGGCTCGGCCAAGGCGCGAGCCAACGGCAAAGTCAAACATTCCGGCAAGCTGGTCATTGTCGAGTCGCCGGCCAAAGCCAAAACCATCAGCAAATTTTTGGGCCGGGGCTACACGGTCAAAGCCTCCGTGGGACACGTGCGCGATTTGCTGCGCTCGCAGCTATCGGTAGATGTGGACAATGGCTTTGCCCCCAAATACCGCGTGCCCAACGAAAAACGGCAGGTGGTGAAGGATTTGAAAAATCTGGCCGCGGGCGCCAAAGAAATCTTTCTGGCTACCGACCCCGACCGCGAAGGCGAGGCCATTGCCTGGCACCTGACCGAAGCCGCCGAAATGGACCCCCGCCGCACCCAGCGGGTGGTTTTCCACGAGATTACCAAAGATGCCGTGGCTGCCGCCTTTGAGCACCCGCGCGTGCTGGATATGCAGCGCGTCAATGCCCAGCAGGCCCGGCGGGTGCTGGATCGACTGGTGGGCTACCAGATCAGCCCGCTGCTGTGGCGCAAAGTTCGCAGCCGCACCAGCGCCGGCCGGGTGCAGAGCGTGGCCCTGCGGCTGGTGGTCGAGCGCGAGCAGGAGATCAACGAGTTCAACCCGGTTGAATACTGGTCCATTGAAGCCGATCTGGCCAAGCCGGACAAAGCGACAGACCAGTTTCGGGCCAAACTGATCCGGATTGGGGAAGACAAGGCCGATCTGCAAAACGAGTCCGACAGCCAGGCCATTGTCGCCGCACTGGAAAAATCCAGTTACACGGTCATCGAGGTGAAAAAAGGCGAGCGCCGCCGCCGGCCGGTTGCGCCGTTTACTACCAGCACCCTCCAGCAAGAGGCATCACGCCGGCTGGGGTTTGGCACGCGTAAAACCATGAGCATTGCCCAGCAGTTGTACGAGGGCATTGAACAGGGGCCGGACGGCACCATCGGTTTGATCACCTACATGCGTACCGACAGCACCACCGTATCCAAACAGGCGCAGGACGAAGCCCGCAGCTTCATTAAAGAACGTTACGGGGCAGAACTGCTGCCGCCCGAAGCGCCGGTTTACAAAACCAAAAGCAAAGCGGCTCAGGAAGCGCACGAAGCTATCCGGCCCACCAGCGTCTGGCGCGAACCGGACAACCTGAAACGCTACCTCAGCCGCGATCAGATGAATCTGTACAACCTGATCTGGCAGCGTTTTGTATCCAGCCAGATGGAACAGGCCATATACGATACCATGTCGATTGTGGTTGGGGCCGCCCCAACGCCGGTCAACGGCAGCGACTGGCCGTATCGCTTGCAGGCCAGCGGCTCGCGGGTGCGGTTTAAAGGTTTCCTGTCGGTGTACGAAGAAACCCGCGACGAGGACGCAGTGCCGGACAGCAGCGAAGGCGTGATTCTGCCGGAACTGACCGAAGGCGAGCTGCTCAAGCTGCTCAAACTCATCCCGGAACAGCACTTTACCCAGCCGCCGCCGCGTTATACCGAGGCCACGCTGGTAAAGGCGCTGGAGGAGTACGGCATTGGCCGGCCCAGTACATACGCGCCTATCATTTCTACCATTCAGCAGCGTGGCTACGTGGAAAAATTTGAAAAACGCCTCTACCC
>CAYOXS010000115.1:2675-16057 GCA_964407935.1 uncultured Caldilineaceae bacterium | reverse complement strand
GGGCTGGCCGATTTTTACGAGACCATCCACAACGCGGCGCGGGCGGTCTCGGTGGGGGTGGCCCAGCAGCAAAACGGCACGCTGCTCGTCACCGAGGCGGTAGAGATGACCCCGGCCATCCATCGCCGCAACAGCCCGTGGGGCAGCCCGGCCATTGCCCGCGATGTACTGGCGCTCTTTCCGCGGCTGGCGCGGGCGCGAATTGTGCGGGCCTGGGCCGCGCCCAGCCCGTTTTTGCCGGACGAGCAGCCGGCTATCGGCTGGCTGCCGGGGGTGGACAACCTGTTTGTGGCCACCTGTTTTCATTTAACCATCACCACCATTCCGGTACTGAGCGAGTGGATTGCCGGGCTGGTACTCGGTGAGACAGGCGCGCCGGCGCTGGCAGAGTTCAGCCCGGGGCGGTTTGAGACGATGACAAGCTGACCCTGGTTTTGAGAAAGACGTGCTGCGTGTTGCTTATTGCGTGTGCGTAAAGACCTTCACGGAACACGCAACACGCAGCACGCAACCAGAAAAAAGTTAATCAAAAACAGATTAATTCCGATACTCAGAGAATCCGATGCGAGTTACCCAATCCAGCCAATTTTTGCCGCCCGTGCAGCGCGGCCCACAAATTACCGTCACCATCGATGGCCAGCCGGTGGCGGCTTTTGCCGGCGAAACCATCGCCGCGGTGCTGCTGGCCGAAGGGCGGCGCAGATTTCGCCACACGCTGAAAGACAGCGCGCCGCGCGGCCTGTTCTGCGGGATGGGCGTCTGTTTTGAGTGCCTCGTTACGGTCAACGGCGAACCGAATCTACGGGCGTGTCTCACTCCGGTAACGGACGGCATGGCCATCGAAACAGAATCGGTGGTGCGGCTGTGAGCAACACGGTGGATGTGGCGGTCATCGGCGCGGGGCCGGCCGGGCTGGAGGCCGCGCTCGTTGCGGCGGAGGCCGGGGCGAGAGTGGCGCTGATCGATGCCTATCCCCGGCCGGGTGGCCAGTACTGGCGGCAACTCCCCGCCGAATTTAACGGCCCGCCGCTGCATGAGTCATCGGCGTTGCTGGCGCGGCTGGGGGCAACCGGGGCCCGTTTGCTGACCGGCACACTGGTTTGGGGCGGATTTCCGGCGACTGATGGCTGGCAACTAACCCTGCACGGCCCCGGCGCGCCGCACCGGCTGCCCGCGCAAACGCTCATTTTGGCTACCGGCGCATACGACCGGCCCATCGCCCTCCCCGGCTGGACGCTGCCCGGCGTGATGACCGCCGGCGCGGCCCAAACGCTGCTCAAAAGCCAGCGAGTGCTGCCCGGCCGGCGCATTTTGCTGTCTGGCACGGGGCCGCTGCAACTGGCCGCGGCGGCGCAACTGGTTGAGACCGGGGCGGAGGTAGTGGCCGTGCTGGAGGGCGCGGCGCCGGCGGTGGGGCGCGGGCTGCGCCATCTGCCGGCGCTGGCCGGCCAATCGGCGCGGCTGGCCGAGGGTTGGCGCTACTGGCGCGCGCTGCGCCGGGCCGGCGCGCCGCTGCGTTTCGGCTGGTCAGTCATCAAAATTGAGGGCGAAAGCGAGGTTGAAGCGGCAGTCATCGCCCAAATTGATGACGGTTGGCGGCCTATCCCCGGCAGCGAGCAAACAGTAGCCGTGGACACGGTGCTGCTGGGCTACGGCTTCACCCCGGCCACGCAGTTGAGCCGGCTGCTGGGCTGCGAGCACGATTTTGAGCCAGCGCGCGGCGGGCTGGTCCCCCGGCGGGACGATATTTTTCAAACCACCTGCCCCGGCGTGTTTGCGGTAGGCGATGGGGCCGGCATTGGCGGGGCGGAACTGGCCCGCATTGAAGGCCGGATTGCTGGCGCAGCGGCAGCGCAGCAGGTTGGCCGGCTGAGCGAAGCGGCCGCAGCGCCAGCCATCGAGCGCGAACAGGCCAGGCTGGCCCGCGAGCAGCGTTTCGCGGCTATGCTGGGCGCTCTGTTTACGCCCGGCCCCGGTATGTATGAGCTGGCAACCGATGAGACCATCATTTGCCGCTGCGAAGAAGTGCGGCTGGCCGACATTCGGGCGGCGGCAGCCGGCGGAGCGGCTACTGCCAACGAGGTCAAAGGGGTGACCCGCTGCGGGATGGGCAACTGCCAGGGGCGCATCTGCGGCGAACTGGTAGCGCGGGCCATCGCTCACGAGTTGGGCGGCCCGACCCCGCTAAATAAACGGATTATCGCGGCGGGAACGTTCAGCGTGCGGCCGCCGCTGGAGCCGCTGGCGTTGTCGGTGCTGGCCGAAGCGGGGGAATAGCAGGGGGCAAGCAAGCAGGGGAGCGGGGAAAAAATTCGCCCATTCGTAGATTCGATTATTCGCAATTCGCTATTCGCTATTTTTAAGGAGACATTTATGGCGGTAACTCACCAACCAGCGAGTAAGTTAGAAAATTACACCAAACAGCAACTGCTCGACTTTTTCCGGCGGATGCTGATGATCCGCCAATTTGAACTGCGGGCCATCAACGAGCGCCGCAACGGGCTGATCCCCGGCTTCATTCACTCCTGCGTGGGGCAGGAAGCCACCGCTGTCGGCGCGTGCGCCGCCCTGCGCCCCAGCGACGTGATCACCAGCACCCACCGCGGCCACGGCCACCTGCTGGCCAAGGGCGGTGAACCAAAATTGATGATGGCCGAGCTGGCGGCGCGCAGTACCGGCTACTGCGGCGGCAAAGGCGGCAGCCTGCACATGACCGATTTTGACCTGGGCATTCTGGGAGCCAACGGCATTGTCGCCGGGGGGATTCCGATGGCCTCGGGGGCAGCGCTGGCTTTTAAAATGCGCGGCGAAGATCGGGTGGCGCTGGCCTTTTTTGGCGATGGCGCGGTCAACGAGGGCGCGTTCCACGAGGCGGCCAATCTGGCCGGGTTGTGGCAACTGCCCATCATCTTTTTCTGCGAAAACAACCTGTACGGCGAAGGCACGCCGCAGAGCAAACAGTCGCCCGTGGCCGACCTGTCGATCCGGGCCGAAGGGTACGCCTTCCCCGGCGTGATTGTGGACGGCAATGACGTGCTGGCCGTGGTTGAAGCAACCCAAGCGGCAGTGGAACGGGCGCGGGCCGGGCAGGGGCCAACGTTTGTTGAAGGCAAAACCTATCGCTACCGCGGCCACTACGAGGGCGACCCGATGGTTTATCGCACCAAAGAGGAGATGGCCGAGTGGCGGCAGCGTGACCCGATCAGCACCTTCCGCCAGCGCCTGCTCGAGGCCGGGGTCGCCGCCGAGGCCGAACTGGACGCCATCGAAGCCGCGGTGCAGGCCGAATTGGATGAAGCGGTTGAGTTTGCCGCCAACAGCCCGCAGCCGCAGCCGGAGTCGGCGCTGGAGGGGGTGTACGGCGACACGCACGGTGGACGAGTGTTTTAACCACGGAGACACAGAGAACACGGAGTTTTTAGATGGGCGAGGATGTGAAACGTGTTTACGAAAATGACCTGACCGGACAGATTATTGGGGCAGCCATTGAAGTTCACCGGGAGCTTGGACCTGGTTTACTGGAGTCGGCGTATCAGGCTTGTTTGGAGCGTGAATTGTCACTGTGCAAGCTCAATTTTGAAAGAGAAAAGTCACTGCCGGTCAACTACAAAGGCATTCGGTTGGATTGTGGTTATCGGCTTGATTTCATCGTTGAAAACAAAGTTGTGGTTGAATTAAAAGCAATCGAAATCAGAAGAGTTTTATGATTTTTCTCCGTGTCTTCCGTGTCTCTGTGGTTCAATCTTTTAGTGAGGTAAATACAAATGCGTGAAATTAGTTTTAGTGATGCCCTGCGTGAAGCCATCGCCGAAGAGATGGGGCGCGACCCATCGGTGTTTTTGATGGGTGAGGACGTGGGCACTTTTGGCGGCGTGTTTGGCGTGAGCGCCGGCCTGATTGACGAATTTGGCCCGGAACGGGTGCGCGACACGCCCATTTCCGAGCAGGGGATTGTCGGCGCCGGGCTGGGCGCGGCGCTGGTGGGCATGCGGCCCATTGTAGAAATTATGTTTGCCGATTTTGTGACCGTGGCTATGGACCAGGTAGTCAACCAGGCGGCCAAAGCGCGCTATATGAGCGGCGGCAAAGCGCAGGTGCCGCTGGTGATGCGCATTGTCAACGGTGCGCCGGGGTCGGCGGCGGCGCAGCACTCGCAAAGCCCGGAAGGCTGGTTTATGAACGTGCCGGGGCTGAAAATCGCCATCCCGGCCACGCCGTATGATGCCAAAGGGCTGCTCAAAACGGCTATTCGCGGCGCAGACCCGGTGCTCTTTTTTGAGCACAAAATGCTGTACGCCGTCAAGGGCGAAGTGCCCGCCGAGAATTACACCATCCCCTTTGGCGAAGCCGCCATCCGGCGCGAGGGAGACGCCGCCACCGTAATTTCTATCGGCGGGGTGCTGCCCAAAGTGATGGACGCCGCCGCGCAACTGGCTGCCAACGGCATCGAGGTAGAAGTGATCGACCCGCGCACGCTGGTGCCGCTCGACACCGCCGCGCTGGTGGAATCGGTCAAAAAGACGCACCGGGCGGTGATTGTGCACGAGGCGCACCGGCGGGCCGGCCCCGGCGCGGAAATCGCGGCCATCCTGGCCGAAGAAGCCATTGGCTACCTCGACGCGCCGGTGGTGCGCGTGGCCACCAAAAACGTGCCGTTTCCGTACCACCCGGAGCTGGAGAATTTTATTCTGCCCGGTGTTGATGATGTGGTGGCAGCGGTGACAAATTTGGTTACCTACCGATTGTAGGGTAGCTGTTACTGTGGCATGATAGGCTGGCTATGATGACCGACCCGATGACGCAGCAAACAATTCGGCAATTTACCGGCCACGTCAGCAGGCAGCTTCACGCGATGGCCGGAGCCACCATTGCCGCTGCGGCGGCGGAGGGCGCGGCGTTGGGCCGGGCCTGTATGCACATCAGCGCCGAAAATTCCGGCGGCGCGTTTGACGCCGCCAGCGACATCGCGCAAATGGACAGGATTCAGGCCGACCTGCTGGGCTGGTGCGACCGTGACGCCACAGCCATCACCGAATTTGTGGCGCTGCGCGAGGCCGGCGACGAACTGGCCGGGCAGCAGTTTTTGTGCCACAGCCCCGCCGAAATCAGCCGGCTGGCGCTTGAAGCCGCCCGGCAGGTGCAGGCTTTCCGCCCGCTGGTCAACCCGCAGGTGCGGGACGATCTGGAAATGGCGCTGACGCTGTTGGCCGGCGCGGCCCAGGCCGCTATGCTGCTGCTGGATAGCAATCTGCGTCACTGGCCGGAGCCGGCGCTGCTGGAGCAATTTGAGCCTGCGCTTGAACATCTGCTGCGCGAAATCCGCGCGCTAAAACCGGTAGCTCGCATTCGCCAGACGTGAACGGGTCAAACCAAAGCTAAAACTCGCCGCAACATGTTGCGTGATGAATCTTGACACGGAACACGCTACACGTATCACAAATATTTTTTGGAGACGCCTGATCTATGACTCAATACAACGTTGTGTTCACTACCGAACGCGGTCAACGCCACCAGCAGGCCGCGCTCGGGGCCGCGCCAGACAATCTGGCCATAACCATGCTGCGCCAGCCTACTCGTGCCGAACTGTTGGCCCATCTGGCCAACGCCGACTATTTTATCTCGGAGCGCACCGGCGTGATTGACGCCGGTATGATTGCCGCCGCGCCCAACCTCAAATTGATTTTGCGGCTCGGCTCGCTGACCTACGATATTGACACCGCCGCCGCCAAAACCGCCGGGGTTGTGGTTTGCTACTGGCCGGTGGGCAGCGTTATCCGCGTGGCCGAGCATATGGTGATGCAAATGCTGGCCCTCAGCAAAAAACTGCGCGAAACAGAAGCCATCGCCCTGGCCGCCGGCAGCGAGTGGGGCCAGAGCAAACGCACCGACGAAGACACCTTTGCCTACAACTGGTCCAGCCGCCAAAATGTTGAGGGTTTGTGGCAAAAAACCGTCGGGATTATGGGCTTTGGCGAAATTGGCGCGGAGCTGGCCCACCGGCTGGCCGGCTGGGATGTAACCCTGCTGTACAACAAACGCCGCCGCCTGCCGGAATCGGTTGAAACCGAACTGGGGCTGACCTACGTTGACGAAGCCACCCTGTTTAGCCAATCTGATTACGTGGCTAACCTGCTGCCCTACTTTCGCAACACAGATTTGATGATCAACGCCGATTATTTTGCCAAAATGAAAGACGGGGCCTGCCTTGTGAGTTGCGGTAGCGGCAGCGTCATCGATGAGCCGGCGCTGGCCGAAGCCATCACATCCGGCAAGCTGGGTGGCGCGGCGCTCGACACGTTTGAATGGGAACCCATCAAAGCCGACAACCCGCTGATTGCGCTGGCCAAAGCCCATTATAATGTGCTGCTCACGCCGCACATCGCCGCCGGGGCCACGGCTGCCGAAGCGCAGGAACGCCGGGGCGATTACACCAACATTGTCAATCACATTGCCGGCCGGCCGATAAAATACCGGGTGGGGTAGCCCGGAGTCCAAAAATTAATTCTGGAGGGACGTTTCCAAATGAGCAGCATCCTTATTGAAAATGGAGCCGTGGTTACCGTCAACAACACCGACGATGTCTTTTCCACCGGCTACGTATTTATCGAAGCCGACCGCATCGCCGCCGTGGGTGCGGGCCAGCCGCCCGCCGAGCTGCGCCAGCAAGCCGAAACCATCATCGACGCGACACTGATGGCGGTGATGCCGGGCATGGTCAACGCCCACACCCACCTGTTCCAGACTTTTCTGCGCGGGCTGGCCGATGACAAACCGCTGCTCGACTGGCTCAAGGCGGCCATCTGGCCGGTGGCCAAAGCCCTCACCGAACACGACGCCTACACCGCCGGCATGCTGGGCATGGTCGAAAACATTCGCAGCGGCTGCACCGCGGTAAACGACCACCACTACGTCCACACCGAGCCGGGCAACGACGACGGCGTATTCCGCGCCGCCGAAGAATCGGGTATCCGTTTTATGATGGCTCGCGGCTGGGCCGACATGAACTACCACGAAGCGTTCAAGGAAAGCGAGGCGTACATTGTTAAAGAGATGGCCCGCCTGCGCGAAGCCTGGCACGGCAAGCACGATGACCGGCTGCGGTTGCAGTTTGGCCCGCTCATCCCCTGGGGTTGCTCCGACAGCACCATGCGCCGCACCTTTGAACTGGCCAAAGAATGGGGCATGGGCACCCACATCCACGTGGCCGAAAGCAAAGCCGAGGTTGAGATTGATTTGAACAATCGCGGCCTGCGCCACATTGAATGGATGGACAAACTGGGCGTGCTCGATCACAGCGTGCAGTTGGTCCACAGCGTGTGGCTCAATGATGAGGAGCTGGAGATGATTGCCCGCCACGGCGCGATTGTGGTCCACTGCCCGGTGGCCAACATGTACCTGGCCTCCGGCGTGGCCCGTATCCCGGAAATGCTCAATTTGGGCATCACCGTGGCCCTTGGCACAGACGGCCCCGGCAGCAACAACAGCCAGGACATGATGGAAGTGCTCAAAACCACCGCCCTGTTGCACAAAGTCAATACGCTCAACGCCATGATTTTGCTGCCGGAAGATGTGCTGCGCATGGCCTGCCGCGGCGGCGCGGAGTCGTTTGGCCTGCCGGAGCAGATCGGCTCGCTGGAGGTGGGCAAAAAAGCCGACGTGGTGCTGGTCGATTTGAACACGCCTTTTGCCATGCCGGTGCACAAAGTGGCGTCGGCGCTGGTGTACAATATCAACGCCCGCGAGGTAGATACGGTGATTGTCAACGGCGAAATTCTGATGCGCGGCAAACAAATTCTGTTTGTTGACGAACAAGCCCTGCTGGCCGAAGCGCGCGACGTGTGCGCCCACCTGTTCAAACGCGCTGGCGTGGAAGTCAATTAACAATTAACAATGACCAATTATCAATTAACAATTAACAATGAATTGCCATTGAGTAAGCCACAGAGATCAGAACCTGTATTGTGGACTCTGGACTCTGTATTCTGACATCTGGAGATTGACATGAATCCATCCGGCAAAACGGCGCTCGTGACCGGCGGCGCCGTGCGCGTGGGCAAAGCCATCACCCTGGCTCTGGCCCGGGCGGGCGCGAATGTGGTCATCAATTACAATTCTTCGGCCACCGCCGCCGAGCAAACCGCCGCCGAAGCGCGCGCGCTGGGTGTGAGCGCGCTGGCGGTGCAGGCCAACATCGCCAATAACCAGCAGGTGCGGGCGATGGTCAGCGCCGCTGCCGAGCGCTTTGGCAGCGTTGATATTCTGGTTAACAGCGCCTCGTTGTGGCAGGCCACGCCCTTTCCCATGGATGATGTGAGCGGCTGGCAGCAGGTTACCGGCGTGCTGATCAACGGCGCGTTTTACTGCGCCAACGCTGTGGCCCCACTGATGCTGGCCAAAGGCGAAGGCGCGATTGTCAACATCATCGATCTGGCCGCGTTTGAACCGTGGCCCGGTTTTATGGCTCACAGCGTGGGCAAAAGCGCCCTGCTGGCCTTGAGCCGCCAGCTCGCGCTGGAGCTGGCCCCCGCCGTGCGGGTTAACGCGGTTGCGCCGGGGCCGGTGCTGCCGCCGCCCGATTATTCTGATGAAATGATTGCCCGCACCGCCGCCAAAACCCTGCTCGACCGCTGGGGCACGCCCGAAGATGTGGCCGAAGCGGTGCTCTATTTTGTACGGGCCAACTACGTTACCGGCGAGGTGCTGGCCATTGATGGCGGCGAGCGTTTTGGCCACCGTAAACATGAGATTGGCTGAAGCAATTATCAATTATCAATTATCAATTATCAATTATCAAAGGATGCCGTAATTCGTGTCTCAAATTGATTTTGGCTGGGAAATCCCCACCGGCAAACGGCGAATGCCGCCCGGCGGCCCCAACAACTACATGCCCCACCTGCGCCGCGTGCTCAATATGCTGGGCAACCGGTTCCATTCGGCCTGGATACCTGACCATTTTATGGATGGCGACCGCGACGTACCCGAAGCGCTGACAACCATCAGCTACCTTTCGGCGCTGGTCCCGGCGTTGTTTTGGGGGACGGTAGTGCTGGGAGTCAACTATCGCAACCCGGCGCTGCTGGCCAAAATGGCGGCTACACTGCAACAGTTGAACGGCGGACGCACCGTGTTGGGTATCGGCGCGGGCTGGCGCGTGCAGGAGTACCACGCCTACAATTACGAGTTTCCGGACGCCGCCAGCCGCATTGCCCAACTGGCCGAGGTGGTCCAGATTTGCAAAGCGATGTGGGACCCGGCCCAACCGGCCGCCTCGTTTGCGGGAGAATATTATCGCATTGACAACGCCATTTGCCAGCCCAAACCGACTCCGCCGCCGCCGGTGATGATTGGCGGCGCGGGCGAGCAGTTGATGCTGCGGGTGGTGGCCCGGCACGCCGACTGGTGGAATTTGGTGGGGGTGTCGCCGGAGAAGTACGCCCACAAAATTGAGGTTCTGCGCCGCCACTGCGCCGAAGTTGGGCGCGACCCCAACTCGATCCGCAAAACGTGGATGGGCGTGGTCAGCATTGCACCCACCCGCGCCGCCGCCGAAGCCGCGATGCAGGCGTATCCCATCTGGCCCGGCGATGTGCCCATCGTTGGCACACCGGCGGAGGTCATCGCCGGGCTGCGCCGGTTCACCGCCCTTGGCGTTGATCTGTTCATCCTCGGTTTTGCGGACGAGCCGGCGCTTGACGGCATCGACCTGTTTATCCGCGAGGTGCTGCCGGAATTTCGGGGGTAATCATTTGCCAATCGTCATTGGTCATTTGTAAAAACAAGTGGCCAATGAGCATTGACAAATAACACAGACACAAAGGACAAAAAAGTATGAACACAAAATTATTCCAAAAAGACTTTATCACCACTCAGGACTGGACCGTTGAAGACCTCAACACCATGCTGGATTTGGCTTTTCGGCTGAAGGGCGATTTTGCCGCGGGAATTCCGCACGACCAGATTCTGCGGGCCAAAACGCTCTACATGCTCTTTTTTGAAGAAAGCACCCGCACCCGCAACTCGTTTGAAACCGGCATTACCCAGCTTGGCGGCCACGGCGTATTCCTTACTCCCAAAGCCACCCAGATTGGCCACGGTGAAAACGCCAAAGATACCGGCATTGTGCTCAGCAGCTACGGCCACGGCATCGCCATCCGCGACTGCCGCACCAACATCGGCCAGAATTACCTGTACGAAATGGCCCAGCACGCCGACGCGCCCATCATCAGCATGCAGGATGATGTTGACCACCCCTGCCAGGCCATGGCCGATTTGATGACCCTGATGGAACTCTTTGGCCGCGACCTGCGCGGCCGCAAATTTGTCATTTCGTGGACGTACGCGCCCAAATACGTGCGCCCGCTCAGCGTGCCGCAGTCGCTGGTGTGGCTGATGCCTCGCTTTGGCATGGACGTGACCCTGGCCTACCCGGAAGGCTACCACCTGATGCCGCACGTGATGGACGCCGCCCGCAAAAACGCCGAAATCGCCGGCGTGACGCTGACCGAAACCCACAATATGGAAGAAGCCTTCACCGACGCTGACTTCCTCTACCCCAAATCGTGGGGGCCAATTATGGTCACGGAAGAAGAGGCCGAAGTGGAAGCGATGGCCGCCAAACACGCCGACTGGCGCGTGACGCAGGAAAAGATGAACCTGGCCAAAAAGCACGCTGTTTACATGCACTGCATGCCGGTTGACCGCGGCCATGAGGTGGATGACGAAGTCATTGACGGCCCGCAGTCTGTTATTTACAAGCAGGCCGAAAACCGGCTGCACGTCCAAAAGGCGCTCATGGCGCTGACGATGAGCGGTCGCGGGTAAGTATGACAGCAACCATCACGCCTCAATTGGCCGAGGCGGCCGCACGGGTGCGCCAGGCCGCCGAAACCATCAAACAGGCCCAGATCGATTTTCTGGCCGATTTGATCCGCCTGAAAACCTACACCGGCCAGGAAGGGCCGGCGGTAGAGCGCACGCTGGCCGAAATGCGCGCCTGCGGTTTTGCCGATGTCCGCACCGATAGCGCCGGCAACGCGCTGGGCAGCGTTGGCAGTGGCCGTTTCAGCCTGCTGTACGACGCCCATCTGGACGAGAACGAAATCGCCGACGAAGCCGACTGGCCTCACCCGCCGCTGCAACCGACCATCGCCAACGGCAAACTGTACGGCCTGGGCGCGTCTGATTGCAAAGGCGGCGTGGCCTCGATTGTGTACGGGGCGCGACTGGCCGCCGCGCTCAACCTCACCGCCAATTGCACCATCACCGTGAAAGGGGCCACGCTGGAAGAAGACGCCGAAGGCTTTGCCATGCGCCACCTCATTGAACGCGATGGCTTCCCCCGGCCCGACGCCGTGCTGCTGGCCGAGGCCACCGATCTGACCCTGCGGCGCGGCCATCGCGGCCGCTGCGAGGTGAAGGTGCGCATGCGCGGCAAAGCCGCCCACGCCAGCACCCCGGAGCTGGGCGATAACGCCATCCTCAAAATGCGCCCGGTGCTCGATGCGCTGGAAGCCATGACCGCCAACCTGCCCGCCGACCCGATGTTGGGGCGCGGCACGCAGGTGGTCACCATGATCGCCTCACCGCACACGCCCAACAGCGTGCCCGGCTGGTGCGAGGCCACTATCGACCGCCGCCTCACCCCCGGTGAAACGCCGGAATCGGTGGTGGGGCAAATCTCCGCCGCCGTAGCCGGGCTGGGCGCGGAAGTGTCGCTACCGGTGCAGCCGGTTACGTCGTGGACCGGCCTGGATTTGAGCGGGCCGGCCTTTTTCCCCGGCTGGCTGCTGCCGGAGGACCATCCATTGATGGCCGCCGGCAAACTCACCTGCGCCGCCCTGTGGGGCGAGGTGCCGCGGGTGGATGTGTGGAAGTTTAGCACCAACGGCACCTACTCGGCCGGAGCCGCCGGCATCCCCACACTCGGCTTTGGGCCAATGGAAGAAAAATACGTACACACGTCCGAAGATCAGGTTGATCTGGCCAAGTTGCTCAAAGGGGCCATGTTCTACGCCCTGTTCCCGCTGGCCTACAGCTTGATTCACGGTGAGTCTTAAAAGGGTATCTTGCTATTTGTGACCGGCACTTGAAAAGTGCCGGTCACAAATAGCCCTCTGAAAAGGATTAAATATGACTGCTGTAAAACCAACCGTGGCCATTTTGATTGGCCGCAACCATTACGCCCGCATGTTCAACCAGACCGCCTGGGACAACCTGCGCGCCTTTGCCAACGTCATCGACCACCCCGGCGGCGAGCCGGCCACCCACGCCGAGTTGCTGCAAATTTTGCCGCAGGCCGATGCCTGCCTGACCAGTTGGGGTGTTGACCAGCTCGATGCCGAAGTGTTGGCCGCTGCGCCCAATCTCAAAGCGATGGCTCACATGGGCAGCAGCGTCAAACGTTTTGTCAGCGATGCCCTGTGGGATCGCGGCATCCACGTTACCACCGCCGCGCCGGCTCTGGCCGAAGATGTGGCCATTACCGCACTCGGTTTTATGTTGGTCGGTATGAAACGCATCTGGCCGCTGGGGCAGCTTGTCCGCGCCGGCGGCTGGCGCGAAAGCAACTACTGGCCGTCGCGCGAGCTGCGCTACAAAACTGTGGGCATCATCGGCGCCAGCCATGTGGGGCGGCATCTCATCCGGCTGCTGCAGCCGTTTGCCGTGCATATTTTGTTAGTTGACCCGTTTGTTAACGCCGAACAGGCCGCCGCGCTGGGCGTAGAAAAAGTTGAGCTGGCTGACCTGCTGCGCCGGGCCGATATTGTCTCGCTGCACGCGCCGGACACACCGGCCACCCGCCACATGCTCAACGCCGACCGGCTGGCGCTGATGAAGGATGAGGCTTTGCTGATTAACACGGCTCGGGGTACACTCATTGATGAGGCCGCGCTCATCACCGAATTGAGCCGGGGCCGCTTCTTTGCCTTTCTCGACGTGACTGACCCCGAACCGCCCGCCGTCGACAGCCCGTTGCGTCGCCTGGACAATGTTGTTGTCGTCCCTCACCTGGCCGGCTGCATTGAAGATTGCAGCCACATGGGCGAAATGGCCGTAGAAGAACTGCGCCGCTTTTTTTCCGGCGAACCGCCCCTGTATCAGATCACGCCGCAAATGTTTGGCCGGATTGCGTAAAAAAACGAAAAATGAAGAGTGAGGCGTTACGCAATTGAGGTCATTCTGAGCGAGGAACGAGCGAAGAGTCTCTGATTTGGATCGAATTGGAGACTCTTACCCTAAAGGGCACAGCTCGCCTTCGGCTCAGAGCCTGTCCCGCACGATGTTGGCGGGGTGACATGCAACGAATTGAGTAACTCGTAAATACATCCAAATTGAATTGGAGTGACACCCGTGTCTACCACCCGCAGACTTAACCGAATTTT